>CAYSPF010000323.1:0-1510 GCA_964432775.1 uncultured Geobacter sp. | reverse complement strand
ACGTTCTTGGTGTGCTTCCTCATCACCGCGATCTCGCCCGTGAGCGCCAGGTTGTCGCAGATGAACACGGTGGCGCCGATGGCCATGCCGACGCTCATGGAGCGGTCATAGCTGTTGCGGTAGGCGATGCAGAGGCCCAGGTCCGCCTCCTCCTTCCTGAACTGGAGAAAAGCGAACATCTGTTGCCCCTGGCGGGCCAGGGCGTACTTTTCCCCCACGAGACAGTAGTCGGTAAGGATGTCCTGGCTGATGGTAAGAAGCCGGTCGGTCAGGTCGAAGTGGCTCACAGGCTGGTAACTGTCGGTTTCCTCGGGCAGCGGTACCAGGTCGAGGTCGTGCCGTTTCACTTCCAGTGCTCCGCGGTGCAGCATCATTCCTTCCATGATTGTTCTCCTTTCGCGCTGTTCCGGGAGGCGGATCATCCCCCATGGGGAAATGGTCCGCCCCCACGGGGTTAAGGTCTTTGTCAGTGATTTCATGCCGCAACAGCCGCCGGTGCCGGAGGAAGCCTTCTTACCTCCAGTTTCGTGTAACCCGCCTTGGGTTTGCTGCAGGCCGCGAACATGTCCGGGTAATCCGTCTTGAGTTTGCCGGCGTCAACCGTCTCTCCGGGAGCAACGGTCGTGGTTGAAACGGCGATGCCGTCATCCGTTACTCCTTGGAATCTCTTGCCGAAGAAGGCGATCAGCTCCTTCTTCATCGGGTCGAGCGTCTTTTCCAGGTCCTTTTTCCGCCGGTCGAGGCATTCGTATTCGGCCACACGCTCGGTGACATCAGCGGGTATTTCCCCGTCCGTGTGGGCGGGACAACCGGCCCGGTAGGAGCAGAATCCGCAGAGAACGCCGGGCAGGGTCGCAGGCGGTCTTTTGCCGGACTTGGCCTCAATCAGCTCTTTTCCTTTGGTTACGTAGTAGTCCAGCAGGGTCATCTCCGGGGAAAAGGAGTTGAATTCCTCCTCCTCTCCCGCGCTCAGGTCGGCCGCGATGATGCTCCCCCTGATTTCCACCGCAGGGTAGTTCACCTTCAGGAGCCCCAGTTGGATGTGGAGTTGGTCCACCCAGTTGCCGTAGGGCTCGGGCGGGATTCCGTCCGTTGTTTTACATTCGATGATGTGCAGGGAACCGTCCGCGTGTCTGACCACGAAGTCGAGGTGGGAGCCCAAGGGGTGCTCCGGGTGCTCTACGACCAGTTGACGAGTGAAACAGGGGCCTTCGGTCTTTGGGAATTCCTTGGGATCTACCTCACGGAATCCCATGATTCTGAATCGTTCGGCCTGGTCGATTTCGAAGATGTGTCCCCTCCGTTTCTGGCGCAGTTCCTTGGCGGTGGGAATCGATGGCAGCTTCAGCTTCAGGGTTACCTTACGGTGGCAGCCGCAGATCTCGGAAGCGGTCGCCATTGCGGCGCGGGGCCTGGAAAAGTCGTCCAGGCGTTCCGTGTTATCCCGTTCGAGAACCAGCAGCGCCTTGGTGTTGAACGTGAAGAGCCTGCTCATTTCCGTCTCTCCTTT
>CAYSPF010000322.1:0-1602 GCA_964432775.1 uncultured Geobacter sp. | reverse complement strand
GAATGTGTAATGATGCACCGTGATGACGTATCGCATGCGGAAAGAGAAACCCGGTGAAGAACGTATGATTTTCAATAATTACCTACTGGTACTTTCTGAAGTATACTTTGCGGCGGGATGCCTCCCAACAGGGCCGGTAGATGGATTCCTGACGTGATTTGCTGCAAACCGAACAATTTTCCACTTTATTTCGGATACATCTGCCCGGAGGGACCGGTTCTCTCAAGATTATGCCGGAAGCGACGATAAGGTTCACGAGCGCCTTTTCGCAGAGCACGCAATCAGCGAAGACTGGAACCACACCGGCCATCGGAAGGAACAATTCAGTATGATGGAATTACTATCCAACCTTTCAACCGCCTCAGGGGCTGTCGCCATCATTGTCGTCTTTGTCACCCTGTCCCTTGCCTGTCTGTGCGTCGTGAGGCGCTACTGCAAGCCTTTTCTTTTCTCCGAACTGACGAATTCCGGTGAGATATTCGCCGACGCAATTGCGGTGTTTTTTGCGCTCATTCTGGCTTTTGTGACTATTGCCGTCTGGCAGAACAACGAAAAAGTGGATAGTGTCGTGGCGCAAGAGGCCAATACCCTGAACAGTATTTATCGCAATCTTGAGGCCTACCCCGAGCCGCTGGGAACGGAATCGAGAATGATGATTCGCCTTTATGTCAAGCGCGTCATCAGCGATGAGTGGCCGAAACTGGCCCAGGCCCGGGAGGATGAAACCGCGCATCTGCTCCTTGGCCGGATCAACAGAAAGATTCTGTCCTTCCAACCCCGTAACAATGGGGAACTGGTGCTGCACCAGGAAACAATGAGAAGCCTCGGTGAATATCGCGGCATGCGCCATAACCGGCTGGTCGGCGGCAAACCGAAACTGCGGGCGCCCATGTGGGTCACGCTAATCATGGGGACCATTCTCTACATTATGTATGTCTGTTTCCTGGATGTACCGGATTTCAGACGCCATGCCTTTATGGTAGGCACGCTTGCGGCACTTATTGCTGTCGTCTTTTACCTGTTGCTTGTCTACAACTATCCCTTTACCGAGCCGGGCGCCATTGATTCGGGATCATTCCGGGATTTGCTGGAATACTGGGAGAACGACACCCTGCCCGCCCGGCCCGTTACGTAGTTTCCATCCGGAGTTCCGGACGGAAACTACGTAGTCACCGAAAAAAGCAGTAACACCCCATTACCCAGGAGGTTTTCATGAAAAGAGTATTCACTGGCGGTATGTTCTTCACCCTCTCCCTGCTGATTATCGGCGCATTGAGCGCCGGCGCCGCGGGCGCGCCGTCGGCCCTGCCGGGCGACGCGGATCAGGACGGCGCGATTTCGTGCAACGAGGCGAAACAGCGGGCAACAGACCGGCACAACAGAATGGACGCAAATCAAGACGGGTCGATAACGATGGGAGAGTTCGAAGCGGGCACAACAAAAAACTTCGAGGCAATGGACACCGATAAAAACGGCATGGTCGATGTGAAGGAATACGTTGTCTTCTGGTGCGGAGCGCCCCCCAAGGAAGCCAAAACATCAAAAAAATCGACGCATGGAGGCAAACATTCTCTCCATAAAAAGATGGACTCCAACAGGAAC
>CAYSPF010000321.1:0-1605 GCA_964432775.1 uncultured Geobacter sp. | reverse complement strand
GGGGACCGAAACCCATATCGCTTTGATGAACCAGTATTTCCCCGCCTATCTGGCCACGGAGACCCCCGGCATCAACCGCAAGATCACCGACGATGAGTACCGGGAAGCGGTTGATGCCCTGGAGGAATGCGGGCTGGAGAACGGCTGGGTGCAGGAATTGTAGGGGCAGGCCCCCGTGCCTGCCCAAAGGCGGGCGGCCACAGGGGGCCGCCCCTACGGGACATAATCTCAATGAGAACCATTTTCCTGCTGCTCCTTTCCAACATCTTCATGACCTTTGCCTGGTATGCGCATCTGAAGGACCTGCGAACCGCGCCGTGGTTTCTCGCGGTGCTCTTCAGTTGGGGCCTGGCCTTCTTCGAGTACATGCTCCAGGTCCCGGCCAACCGGGTCGGGTACGGCACCTTCAGTCTCGGTCAGTTGAAGATTCTCCAGGAGGTCATCGCCCTTGCCGTTTTCGTCCCCTTCGCGGTGCTCTACATGGGGCAGCCGCTGAAACTCGACTACCTCTGGGCAGGCTGCTGCCTGGGAGGCGCGGTGTTTTTCATATTCAGAAGCTGACAACAAGTCTTCCCCCGATTTTAGCGAAGTTAGCCATAAGGAGTTGCAATGCCCAAACGAACCGACATCAAGAAGATCCTCATCATCGGCGCCGGCCCCATCGTCATCGGCCAGGCGTGCGAGTTCGACTATTCCGGGACCCAGGCCTGCAAGGCCTTGAAGGAAGAAGGATACGAGGTGGTGCTGCTGAACAGCAACCCGGCCACCATCATGACCGACCCCGACTTCGCCGACCGGACCTACGTGGAACCTATCACCCCGGAGTTCCTGGAAAAAATCATTGAGAAAGAACGCCCCGACGCAATCCTGCCGACACTGGGAGGTCAGACGGCCCTCAACACCGCCGTGGCCGTGGCGGAAAACGGCGTGCTGGAGAAATACGGGGTGGAATTGATCGGCGCCAAGCTTCCGGCCATCAAGATGGCCGAGGACCGGACCCTGTTCAAGGAGGCCATGGCACGCATAGGGCTGGACGTGCCCCGCTCCGGCTTCGCCCACAACCATGCCGAGGCCATGGAGATAGTCAGGCAGGTGGGCTTTCCGGCCATTATCCGCCCCTCCTTCACCCTGGGCGGCACCGGTGGCGGAATTGCCTACAACATGGAGGAATACGAGCGGATGGTGATTGCCGGAATCGACGCCTCCCCCACCAACGAGGTTCTGGTGGAAGAGTCGGTCATCGGCTGGAAGGAGTACGAGTTGGAGGTGATGCGGGACACCCGGGACAACGTGGTGATCATCTGCTCCATCGAAAACCTTGATCCCATGGGCGTACACACCGGTGACTCCATCACCGTGGCCCCGGCCCAGACCCTGACCGACAAGGAGTACCAGATCCTCCGCGACGCCTCCCTGAAGATCATCCGTGAGATCGGCGTGGACACCGGCGGTTCCAACATCCAATTCTCCGTTAACCCCAAGAACGGTCGGTTGGCGGTCATCGAAATGAACCCGCGCGTCTCCCGCAGCTCGGCCCTTGCATCCAAGGCAACCGGCTTCCCCATCGCCAAGATCGCCGCCAAACTGGCAGTCGGGTACTACCTT
>CAYSPF010000320.1:0-1611 GCA_964432775.1 uncultured Geobacter sp. | reverse complement strand
GCTGCATACCGATGCAGGAAACGCCGGAGATTGACCCAGACATCATTGAATTCGAAGGAATCCATCTCCGCCTCGGCCGCGGCGAGGGGCCATCCCTGTATCTTCATGCGGTACGCCGCGACCACGATGCCGGTCCGATCCCGGCCCTGCCTGCAATGGACGAACACCGGCCGGTTTGCCGGGTCTGCCAGAAGAGCCATCACCCGGTCGACCTTCTCGCGTTCACCGTTGTTGAAGGTGCCGAGCGGTATCTCGATGGAGCGCATACCGGCCGCCTCCACCTGCTTTTTCTCGCTCATGGATGTCCGGAGGTTGATGACCGTGCGTATTCCCATTTTCTTCAGGGTGTCGTAGCCACTTTTTGCCGGCTGCGAGCCGCGGAAGATATCCGGGGTCACTCTTCCGACATTTTCCAGGCCGGTAAGGCCGTAGAGGTGTTCCGAGGATTGGGCAGTTGCGGGGAGCGGCACCGGGGGAGGAGGGGTGAGTCGTTTCTCCGCGACGGGAGTCGGTGAACCCGGATTCGCGAACACATCCGGGGGCGCCGGAGCTACAAGGAATAGTGTCAAAACCGCCCATGAAATGGTGGAACCAATGACCATAGTGTTCATCACGCCTCCGAAAGGGTTTCTATTCATCTCGGTCCATTACGACGTCAAGCTGGATAGTAAGCAATTTTCTCCACGACGTTTTACTCACTCACTTTCTCAGAATTCCACGAACATTCGGATCATCTTCTGTCGAGAATTTCACGAATCTTTCCGAGCAGCGCCAAGGGTCGCACAGGCTTCATGATAAGTTCCATTCCTTTCTCGATTTCTCCCCGGCGCCGGATAATTTCCGCAGTATAACCGCTGGTGAACAGAACCTTTATATCGGGCTCAAGTTTTCTGATCTCATCATAGGCATCCCCGCCATTCTTCCTCGGCATGATGATGTCCATGAGGACAAGGTGAATCCTCTCTCTGTTCGCTGAGAACTTTTCCACGGCTTCCTGGCCGTCCCTGGCGAGGATTACCTCGTAACCGAATTGTCTGAGGACTGACTCAATGAGCATGCACACGGAGATATCGTCCTCGGCTACAAGAATCGTTTCATTTCCCATTGCAGGGGGGGCCAAAACCGGTATTTCATCGTCACCCGCCTGTTTCCGCTTGATTAACGGGAGATAGATACTGAAGGTAGTTCCCTTTCCCTGCTCGCTGTAAACATTGATAAAGCCTTTGTGTTGTTTTACGATACCGTATACGATTGACAGACCCAAGCCCGTGCCTTTTCCTACCTCCTTGGTAGTGAAAAAAGGTTCGTAGATCCTTTCCATAATCTTTTTGTCCATACCCCGGCCGGAATCCGATACCGTTATCAGGGCATACCTGCCAGGAGACCCATAGCCGTGGATCTGCAAGAAAGCGGACGTAATTTCATGAAACGACGTCTCAATGGTCAGTATGCCTCCCTTATCCATTGCGTCTCTGGCGTTGGTGCTCAGATTCATAAGGATTTGTTCAATCTGTCCTGTATCTATATAGACTTCCAAGGGTTCTTTGTACAACACAGTTTCCAGCCGGATATCCTCACCGATGATTCTTCTGATGAATTTACCCACATCCA
>CAYSPF010000319.1:0-1641 GCA_964432775.1 uncultured Geobacter sp. | reverse complement strand
CCTCCACGAGGGGGTCCATTTCCTGCAAAAGCCGTTCTCCGTTCAGGACCTCGCCGTAAAGCTGCGCGAGGCCCTGAACGGTTGAAACCGGATTCGGCAGGAGAAGGAATCCTCCGTTCTCTCCGGACAACTCCAACTGCCGTTTTATCATTGAATCTCAGCGATCTCCCCCGATGAGCGTTCCCAGTGAGCCGAGGATCGATCCTTCGTCCTTGCCGCCGCCCCGCTGGGGAGAGGCCTGCAACATGCGGCCTGCCAGGCGCGAGAAAGGCAGGGACTGGAGCCAGACCCTGCCGGGCCCTGCCAGGCGGGCGAAGAACAGACCCTCACCGCCGAACATGGCGGTCTTGATGTTGCCCGCCTGCTGGATATCGAAATCAACGGTGGGTTCCATGGCCACCAGGCAGCCGGTATCCACATGGAGGATTTCCCCCGGGTTCAGCATCCGCTCGACCACGGTGCCGCCCGCATGGAGAAACGCCAGCCCGTCTCCGTCCAGTTTTTCCATGATGAACCCCTCACCGCCGAACAGTCCCGTCATGATCCTGCGCTGGAAGAAGATGCCGATGGAAACGCCCTTGGCGGCGCAGAGAAAGCAGTCCTTCTGGCAGATGAGGGTCCCGCCCATGTTTGCGAGGGTTACCGGGATGATGTTGCCGGGATAGGGGGCGGCGAATGCGGCACGGGCCTTTCCCTGCCCCGCATGGGTGAACAGGGTCATGAACAGGCTTTCGCCCGTGAGCAGGCGCTTGCCCGCGCTGAACAGCTTGTCCGTAAAGCTCCCCCCCTGGGTGGAGCCGTCGCCGAAGATGGCATCCATCCTGATGGATGCGTCCTTGTACATCATGGCGCCCGCCTCGGCAATCACGCTTTCGTTCGGATCCAGTTCTATCTCAACGAACTGCATCTCCGAACCCATGATCTTGAAGTCGATTTCGTCGGAGCCGCGCCGCATCTGCGGCGGGGCGGGAATGCCCGCCTGCGTTTCCGTCAACTCGGCAACCTGGGAAATGGGAACCCAGTCCGTATACCCTTCACGCCAGGCATAGCCGTCGGGACCGGCCTTGACCCGCTCCTGGGCCTGGGAAAGATCAAAGGGGCCCTCCTGCCGTCCGTTATAGCTCAGATACCATAGGGACATGTTCTCTCTCCTTGTATGCGTAGTAAGAATACTTTTCCATCCGAATCGTCAGCGCCCGACGCTCCGGGCAATGGCTGAAGCCTCGGCCGGGTAAATCCCCAGTGCCCGGCGCAGTTCCTCCAGGTAGGCACGTTCCGCATCGGTATCCACCTCCACGGCCAGCAGGGAGACCGCATATATCTGCTCGGCGTCTTCACGGGACGTGGCAGCCGCGGCTATCTCGGCAAACGGACGCGGCGCATCAAACTCCGCCCGCAGAAAAACTCGCTCCTCGTCGGAAAGCCCCGCCCGTTCCAGGTGGGAGGTAATACGTCCCCGCTCCGCGTCGTCAAGGAATCCGTCCGCATTGGCCGCGGCAACCATGGCGCGCAGCAGCAGAACGGGATCGACCTGGCCTTGGGGTGATGAAAGGGGTGGGGGTGGCGTTGCCCCTGCTCCTACGGGGGGCGGTCCCGGGGGAGCGCCTGAGGATGCTCCCGGAAGAGGAGGCGGTGCGGCGC
>CAYSPF010000318.1:0-1662 GCA_964432775.1 uncultured Geobacter sp. | reverse complement strand
TTGCCGCGAGGTAAAAAATCGGCGCACCCCGGGGAGGAGGAACAAAAACCGGGATGCGCCTACCAAAGCCTTGCGAAGTGCACGTTCACGGCCGATACTTACTTGCCGGCGCCTCCGCCAAGCACCTTGTAGAGCGAAGCCAGATTGGTAAGGCGGGACAGGCGGACCGTGATCAGATTCTGCTGGGCGCCATAGAGTGAGCGCTGGGAATCGAGCACGGACAGGTAACTGTCGACTCCTTTTTCGTAACGGGCACGGGAGAGGCGATAGCTCTGGTCGGTGGCGTCGGTGAGGGACTGCTGCGCCGCCACCTGGTCGTCAATGGTTCCCCGCTGGGCCAGTGCGTCGGCTACCTCCTTGAAGGCCGTCTGGATAGCCTTTTCGTACTGGGCCACTGCGATGTCGCGGTCCGCCTCGGCCGCCTTCAGGTTGGCCAGGTTGGCCCCTCCCTGGAAGATAGGGAGCGAGATCTGCGGCGCGACTTTGTAGACAAAGGCGCCGGACTTGAAGAGTCCGCTCAGGTCATCACTGCCCAAACCTATGGACGAGACCAGGGTAATACGGGGGAAAAACGCCGCCCGTGCGGCGCCGATATTGGCGTTGGCCCCCTTGAGGAGGTGCTCGGCCTGAAGGATGTCCGGGCGACCCAGCAGCACATCGGACGGCAGGCCGGGAGGCAGGTCCTTCACGGAGGTGAGCGTTTCGGAAAGAGCTGTAGGCAGAAGATCTGCCGGGATAGGGGAACCGACCACCAGGTTCAGGGAGTTTTCGTCCTGGGCCGTAAGGGTCGTATAGCGGGCGATGTCCACCCGTGCCGTATCAACACTGGTCCGGGCTTGGTTGAGATCGAGGGCGGACGAGATCCCAGCCTCATAGCGGCTGCGGATCAGCCGGTAGGATGTCTCCTGGCTCGCCAGGGTCTCCCTGGCCAGCTTCAGCCGCTCGCGATCCGCGGCCAGGGTCAGGTAGTTCGATGCCACTTCGGCAACCAGACTGAGCTGGGTGGCGCGCCGCGCCTGTGATGTGGCGAAATACTGTTCCAGGGCCTGGTCCTTGAGGCTCCGCACCCGGCCGAACAGGTCCAGTTCGTAGGAGCTCATCCCGAGACCGACATCGTATTGGTGGATATTCATGGGGATCCCTGTCCCGGAAAAGTCTTCGGCCAGACGCTGGTAAGTTGCAGTGGCATTGGCGTCAATCTTCGGCAGGAGATCGGCGCGCTTGATCCGATACTGGGCCCGTGACTTCTCGATGTTGAGGACGGCGACGCGGAGGTCGCGATTGTTCTCCAGGGCAAGGGTGATAAGCTTCCGCAGATTAGGATCGACGAAATACTCCTCCCAGGGAATTTCCGCCACAGCCTTGGCGGATGATGCGCCTGCCGCATCCTTATAGGCCGGTCCTTTCGGCCAGGCTGTCGGAACGGGCGCTTCCGGCCGGTTGTATTTGGGGGCCATGGTGCAGCCTGCCAGACAGGCCGCCAGGGCGGTCAGTGGAATCCATGCGCGATTCATATCAGGGCACCTCCGGGGCATTGGCGGCAGCAGCCGGTTGTATGGAAGGTTGCTTCGCCTTCTTCCTTGCAAAGAGCCGTGAAATCAGGACAAAGAAAAACGGAATGAAGATCAGGTCGATAAAGGTGGCCGAGAGCAGTCCGCCGGT
>CAYSPF010000317.1:0-1670 GCA_964432775.1 uncultured Geobacter sp. | reverse complement strand
TTGAGCTGGACAAGAAGAAGAAACACGACATCGATATCGTGGTGGACCGCCTGGTGGTGAAGGACGGCATCCAGCAGCGCCTGGCCGATTCCCTGGAAACCGCGCTTCACCACGCCGAGGGCGTGGTGAAGGTGCAGGTCGTCGGTGGTGCGGAATCCCACACCATCCTGTTCTCCGAGGCGCTGGCCTGCATCGACTGCGGCATCTCCTACCCGGAGATGACGCCGCGCATGTTCTCCTTCAACAACCCGTACGGGGCCTGCCCCGACTGCACCGGCCTCGGTACCCGCATGTACTTCGATCCGGAGCTGGTGGTGCCAAACCCGGACCTGTCCCTGCGGGAAGGGGCTATCGCCCCGTGGGAGAAGCGGCTCTCCGGCTGGTTCCACCAGACCCTGGAGGCGCTGGCCAGGGCCTACAAATTCGACATCCTCACCCCTTTCAACAAGCTGTCCGAGGAGGCGCGCCGCATCATCCTCTACGGCTCCAACGGGGAAAAGGTGGAGTTCTGGTGGGAGGAGGACGGCGGACGCCGCCATACCTACTACAAGGAATTCGAGGGGGTGCTGAACAACCTGGAACGGCGCTACCGCGAGACCGATTCCGATCTGGTGCGGGAGGAGCTGGAAAAGTACATGAACGTCATGCCGTGCCCCACCTGCGAGGGGGCGCGGCTGAAGAAAGAGGCGCTGTTCGTCCGGGTGGGCGGCAGGAACATCCGGGAAGTTACCGCCTTGTCCATCGTGGACTCGCTGGCCTTTTTCGACGGGCTGACCCTTACGGAAAAGGAGGCGGAGATCGCCCGCCGCATCCTGAAGGAGATCCGGGAGCGGCTCCACTTCCTGGTAAACGTGGGGCTCGACTATCTCTCCCTGGACCGCTCCTCCGGCACCCTGTCGGGCGGCGAGGGGCAGCGCATCCGGCTCGCCACCCAGATAGGATCCAGCCTGGTGGGGGTGCTCTATATCCTGGACGAGCCCTCCATCGGCCTTCACCAGCGGGACAACGCCCGGCTCCTCATCACCCTGAAGCATCTGCGGGACATCGGCAATACGGTGCTGGTGGTGGAGCACGACGAAGAGACCATTCTGGAGGCGGACCACGTCATCGACATGGGGCCGGGCGCCGGGGTGCACGGCGGCGAGGTGGTGGCCCAGGGAACCCCGGCCGAGGTGATGGCCAACCCCGCCTCCCTCACCGGCAGGTATCTCACCGGCGAACTCTCCATCCCGGTGCCGGGCAGGCGGCGGCAGGCGGAGCGGTTCCTGCGCGTGGTGGGCGCCACGGAGAACAACCTGAAGGAGGTGGAGGTAACCATCCCGCTGGCGGTGATGACCTGCGTCACCGGCGTCTCCGGCTCGGGCAAGTCGTCGCTGATCATCGACACCCTCTACCGGGTCCTCTGCCAGCGGCTCTACCGCAGCCGGGAAAAGGCGGGCGCGGTGCGGGACATCCAGGGCATCGAGGCCCTGGACAAGGTCATCAACATCGACCAGTCACCCATCGGCCGCACCCCCCGCTCCAACCCGGCCACCTACACCGGCGTGTTCACCGAGATCCGCGACCTCTTCTCCGGACTTCCCGAATCCAAGGTCCGCGGCTACAAGCCGGGCCGCTACTCCTTCAACGTCAAGGGAGGGCGCTGCGAGGCATGCTCCGGGGACGGCATC
>CAYSPF010000316.1:0-1731 GCA_964432775.1 uncultured Geobacter sp. | reverse complement strand
ATCTTTCCAGTCCTGCATGGTATACCGGCGTACCGGGGGTGTCGGAACCGAACAGCTCGAATGCCGCATAGCTCCGCTCCCTGCCGGTACTCCGTGTGATGCCGGTCACGCCGTCCACGGAGAATATCCGGTGATGACGGGGGTTCGCTCCGCATGGACGGACGAGATAGCGCCCGGCGCGATGGTCCAGGAGAATCGGATCGGCATCATGGGAAAACAGGTTGACCGCCGGAACCGCATTGGTGACGAAATTGGCGCGCCCGACCTTCGGCGCTTCAGAGGTCAGGCCGTCCAGCAGGAAGCTGACGCTGAAATGTACGGCGTCCCCACGCTCCGTCCACTGTTCCAGGCCGGTAAGCTCGAAAAAGAGAAACTTTTCCGGGGCAGTGAAATACTCCTGAAGCAGACGGTAGCCGGGAAAGGCGTGGGGCGGCCAGGGGACAAGGGCGTCGTTTTCGCTATACCCGGCCTGCTTCAGGCATCCGGGCGGAAGAACCATGGCTTCGGCGCCGGGAGCGGATACGGTTATCCGCTTCAGGCGGCGGCACAGGAGCTGATACAATCCGGTGGCGGTTACCCGGTCGCCCGCCAGGAACAGTCGAATTCCTCCGGGCAGCCATTGGGAAAGAGTAAGGCCGTGCAGCATGAAAGAGAGGCGTATCTCCGCGGCGCGCTCCGAAGTCTGAAGGATTGCGGCGTCCGTGATTTCAAGGGGATGAACTTCCAGGTCCCGGGCGGTCATGAACCGGCAGCATGTCCCGTCGACCGGCATGGAGGCAAGTCGCGCACCGGCCGGTATGCGTATGGACTGCCCCATGGCACGGGTCGAGGTGAAGCCCAGGATGGTGGTTGCGGGAACCGGCCGCATATAGTGGGGCAGTATGAGGTGGGCCAGGTTCAGGATGAGCTCGGGGAAATCGACATCCAGCTTCCGGCCCAGCAGGGTGTTCTGGTAAGCCACGGCATCCAGAAGCCGCTCCACGTCCGGATCGGTCATGGGGCCGTTCAACAAGGGCGCCAGCGCCGGATTGGCATCGGCGAACTCAGCGGCGATCTCCCTTAACCGGGCTGATTCCGTATGGAAATGGCGTCTGTGCATTTCCCGGTTCTATCTCCCCACCACCATGAGTTCTATGTCCACACCCTCGGGAGCGTTGTTCCAGTAGAGCGCGAGGGAACGGCTCTTTTCCACCGAAGCCCATTGATCGTCATGATGGTTTATCGCGAAATAATGCGTGTATGCCCGGCGGGGAAGTTCCTGGGGCGGAACCTGCAGATACTCCAGGTCGATGCCCGGCAGCGCCTGGGTGACCAGCAGATGCATCTGCTCCTTTGAACTCAGTTTGGCGATATCCACCAGGGACTGGAGCACGACCTTCGGATCCTCGTCGGTTTTGACCGCCAGATAGTAGCGATTGCGTCCCTCGAAAATGGCGGGTTTCAACTCTGCGGCGAAATAGATTTCGTCGAAGACCAGACGAATCACATACTCGGGACCTGCGGTTATTTCGTCCAGGAGATGAGAGATCATGTCCTGGACTGCCGAGAAGCACCCCCACAGGTCGCGGTGGTCGTAATCCGGGATTCTGGTTTTACCGTCTTTCAGTTCGCCGAGGACGCTTACCTCTTCGGAAAAGGTTGTAAGCTCGCCGACGAGCTGTTTCAATACCCCGTACAGTATCCAGGGGTGGACGTGTTCGGCCTTTGTGAAATGGAAAAGCAGCGGAACAT
>CAYSPF010000315.1:0-1789 GCA_964432775.1 uncultured Geobacter sp. | reverse complement strand
CGGCTGAATTCCGACAGGCTCGTACAGCCCTGAAACAGGAGAAGTGGCTTCTACTTCAGGCAGGCGCCGATATATATCATGCCCATCATTTTCTCATTTTCACGCTCCGCGACCTCCCGCATCTCCCGTAGGGTGGTGCGGATGATGGACGCTTCCCCGGTGTACCCTGCCTTGTAGACAATGGCAACCGGTGCGGAGTCAGGGTAATACTTCTTCAGGAGGGGCGACAGCTTCTCCATTTCCTTGAGACCCATGAAGATGGCTACCATGTCACCGCCCGCGGCTGCCTCTTTCAGCAGCCCCTCGTTGGCTGCAAGGCTGAAGGGTGCTGTGATGAGGATGTTTCCTTTGTTGCACACCAGGTTATCCGACCTTCCGGCTTCGAAGGCGCTGATGCCCGTGTAGACTTTACCGTTGGCGAACATGGCATTGGCCGCATTGAAGGCGCCGACGCCGGTGATGACCTCGAAGCGACCTGCCACTTCCGGCTCTATCCAGTGCTGCCACCCGCCGTAGATGGTTGGGTCTCCGTGTTCCAGCAGCGCAATACTTTTTCCCGCGGCAAGAGCATCCCGAATCTTCTTCATGTCCGCAGCGCGCTGCGCCTCCAGTTTCCTTTTCACTTCTTCCTTGCTCAAGCCGGGGTTGTTCTTCCGGAAAACCGGTTCGAAATTCAGCATGGGATCAAACAGCAGCGGCTTTCCTCCCATATAGGCGGCAAACTGTTTCGCCATGCCCTCTGATGCGATGTAGGCATCCGCCTTTCCCATGGCGGAGACGGCTTCCAGCGTCAGCAGGGCCGGATCCCCGCACCCCGTGCTGATCACGTAGAGCTTCGGCTGCTGTTTCAGGGAGATCACTTCAATCCTGCTGACGGTCTTGACCATGCGATCTGCTGCCAGGTCGTCGGGGCTGACCAGGGTAAACCGCTTCTCCTCACCGGATGACTTTCCCTTGTTCTCCGAGATGATGAAGCGTTCCCCCATGGGTGACAGGAAGATCTCGCCGAAGGAGAAAGCGGCGCGGTAGCCATCGGTGGAGGTTACCAGTATCGCCCGATCCATCTCCTGACCCCCGTCAATCTTCCTGAGCAACTCGCGCAAGGGAACCCCTTCAAACGACCCGGTCCCGTGGAATCCCCTGCCGTCCCCCACATTTTTGAAATCAACCACTCTCCGTGGGTAGGTGGAAAGTTCCGTGAATTCTATGTTCTGCCCCGCGATATCCGTTATGGTGAACCTGGCCGTCGAGGGCTTGCCGACTTCCTTTTTGGCGACTCCCCTTTTCAGGTCGATTACCTCGATGGCGACTACATCCTCCAGGCTGCGGTCCGAGTAGAAGTCCTCGGCGAGGACCAGTTTCGGGAGTCCAACCTTCCGCTTCAGCTGGTCGAGAGTCGGTTGGAAGAAGGACGTGGCATGGCATTCTCCGCACCCCTTTGAATGGTGAGGCATCACGGGGGTGGCGGAGACCGCGATCACGGCATGGGACGGGTTCCGGTAGAAGATCTCACCCCAGGAGAGCACGGTTGACCGCCCATCCGCGGTGCGTACCACTATCGCCATGTCGCTCTGCTTCATGAAGCCCGGTCCGTCTTTTGCTATCTTCGCCATCTCCAGGATGGTGCGCAGGGGGACGCCCTGGTAGACAAACACGCCGCCGAATTTCTTGTCACGCGGCAGGTCGGTGAGCCGCACTTCCGTGGCGCCGAGCCGGGACAGGGTTTCCACGGTCAGGTTGAGCGGCTGGCGAACCGCGCCTCCAACGGTCAGGGCATGTGATGGGGAAG
>CAYSPF010000314.1:0-1820 GCA_964432775.1 uncultured Geobacter sp. | reverse complement strand
CGGACATGACGTATACCCGGAAATAGTAAAACCGCAGAATACCCACATGAAGGGCGCTTCCCCGGTTCCCACTCGAATCAGCGTGAAGTGCCCTTCTTTATTTGGCGGTAGCCACGAGAATGATTCACTGCTTCTGTGTCAAGAATAACCCAATGCGATAAATCATCACAAGAAACGATACGGCAACCATAAAACCTGGTATCCATTCGCGGCTCCACAATCAGACCCCATCGGGGCCTGACTTACAATTGCCCCGATGTGTCAAGAACTGAAAGGTTCGGAACAGACAAGAGAATGATTTGGAGTATACTTTCAAACGAATAATGCATCCATTCCCCGTGGTTGGTGCGAAATGGGCGACATAGACATTCTCATAGCCGATGACGAGCCGCATATCGTCCGTGCCCTGAGCTTCGTTTTCACGAAGGAGGGATACACGGTCGAGACTGCTTCCGACGGTGATGCTGCCCTGGAAAAGATACGGGAGATGAGACCGAGGGTGGTTTTTCTCGACCTTATCATGCCGAAAAAAACGGGCAACGAGATCTGCGGGATCATCAAACGGGATGAGGCGCTCAGGGACATCCATGTCATCATTCTCACCTGCAAGGGGCAGGAACTGGATCGGGAGTTGAGCCTCTCCAGCGGCGCGGACGGCTTCATCACAAAGCCGTTCAGTCCAAAAGAGGTCGTTGCCAGGGTGAGGGCGGTCCTCGGGAAGCTGTCCCCGTGAAAAAAAACGTCCAATCCTTACTCTTTTGTGCCCTGATCCTTGCCCTGCTTCCCGTCTGCCTGGTTACCGGAGGTATCGAGAGCCCCGTGCGGTTCCTCTACTATCCGCTCATCGGCCTTCTTTCCCTGTATCTGACGAAGCGGCTTCTCGTGGGTGCGGGTCTTGCCTTTACCATTTTTTTCCCGCTGCTCAGTCTCCTGGCCCCGCCCGCGACGGGGAATCCGCTGATTCTCATCGGTGAAATTTCCGTTTTCTTTCTCTCCGCGCTGGTTGCAGGGTATTGTTCGCAGCGGATCCACCGGGAACATTTCCGCTACGAAAATGCCATCGCAACCTTCGAGAGCCTCGGTAACCAACTTACCCATCAGAATATGAACCTGCAGACAACCCTGGACGCACTGTCCGGGGCACACAAGAAGCTCCAGGAATTTGACAGAAACAAGACGGAGTTTCTGTCGAACGTCTCCCATGAGTTGCGTACCCCCCTCTCTTCGATCCAGTCCTATACTGAAATACTCTTGAATTACGATGATATTGAACCCGAAACCCAGAAGGAGTTTCTCCATATAATCAACACGGAGAGTGAGAGGTTGTCCGGCTTCGTCACCGGGATGCTCGATCTGGTGAGAATCGAAACAGGGAATACCGGTTTTTCGCCGTGTCCGGTGCAACCGGGGGATTTGCTTCGGGAAAGCGCCAGGATAGTGCGTCCCATGGCAATGGAAAAGGGACTGACGATGCTGCTGCGCGATGCGGAGGGCCTTCCCGATGTCCGGGGCGACCGGAACCAGCTGATTCAGGTGCTGGTTAATCTGCTGAACAATGCCGTGAAATTTACCCGTGAAGGCGTGATAACGCTGGGTGCGGGCTTGAGCGGAGAATCTGTCGAGTTTTTCGTATCGGATACCGGTGAGGGTATTTTCCCCGAGGAAACGGAGATGATATTCAAGCCTTTCTGCCGGAAAGGCGAACTTGCGCCGGATCGACCGAAAGGATCGGGGCTGGGATTGAGCATCTCGAAGAGCATCGTGGAATTCCATGGCGGGAAAATATGGGTTTCCAGTGAAGTGGGGAAGGGGAGCACGTT
>CAYSPF010000313.1:0-1824 GCA_964432775.1 uncultured Geobacter sp. | reverse complement strand
AGAAAGAACGAGGGATACCATGGCACGACCCGACTATTACGATGCGCCCGAATGCGACACCCATCAGGACAAAGGCGCCCCCAAGTTCTGCAAAAAATCGGAACCGGGCGAGGGCGCGGAACGAAGCTGCGCCTATGACGGCGCCCGCGTGGTGCTGATGCCCATCACCGACGTCATCCACCTGGTGCACGGCCCCATTGCCTGCGCCGGAAACTCCTGGGACAACCGCGGCGCCCGCTCCAGCGGCTCCCAGCTCTACCGTCGCGGCTTCACCACCGAGATGCTGGAAAACGACGTCATCTTCGGCGGTGAAAAGAAGCTCTACCGCGCGATCCTCGACCTGGCCGGACGCTACCCCGAGGCAAAGGCGATATTCGTCTACGCCACCTGCGTCACCGCCATGACCGGCGACGACGTGGAGGCGGTGTGCACGGCTGCCGCCGAAAAGGTGACCGTACCTGTCATTCCGGTGAATACCCCCGGCTTCATCGGCGACAAGAACATCGGCAACCGCCTGGCAGGCGAAGTCCTTTACAAATACGTCATCGGCACGGCCGAGCCGGAGGTGCTGAACGAATACCCCATCAACCTTATCGGCGAATACAACATCGCCGGCGACCTGTGGGGCATGCTGCCGCTGTTCGACCGCCTGGGAATCCAGATCCTCTCCTGTATCAGCGGGGATTCCCGCTTCGAGGAACTGCGCTATGCCCACCGGGCAAAACTGAACGTGATCATCTGCTCCAAATCCCTCACCAACCTGGCCAAGAAGATGCAAAAGAACCACGGCATACCCTACCTGGAAGAATCGTTCTACGGCATGACCGACACGGCCAAGGCGCTGCGCGAGATAGCCCGGGAGCTGGACAATACGGTGAACGGCCTGGAAAAAAGGGTCATGCAGGACCGGGTGGAAGAGCTGATCGAGGAAGAAGAAGCGAAGTGCCGTGAGCGGATCGCCCCGTACCGGGCACGGCTGGAGGGAAAGAGCTCGGTGCTCTTTACCGGCGGAGTCAAGACCTGGTCCATGGTCAACGCCCTGCGGGAACTGGGGGTGGAAGTCCTGGCAGCGGGCACGCAGAATTCGACCCTCGAAGACTTCTACCGCATGAAAGCCCTCATGCACCAGGACGCGAAGATCATCGAGGACACCTCCACCGCTGGTCTGCTGGGGGTGATGCGGGAAAAGATGCCGGACCTGATCGTGGCAGGCGGCAAGACCAAGTTCCTGGCCCTGAAGACCAAAACCCCGTTTCTGGACATCAATCATGGCCGCACCCACCCCTACGCGGGCTACGAGGGGATGGTGACCTTTGCGAGCCAGCTGGACATGACGGTCAACAACCCCATCTGGCCGGTGCTGAATGCCCCTGCGCCATGGGAGAAGTCGACCGCGGAACTGGCAGCGGATGTTGCTTCCGCGACGGGTCACGCCGAGAGCATCTTCGCCGAAGATCTGTCCGCCTCGCGCGTCAGGGTTCCGGCGAAACCCGCCACCGTAAACCCACAGAAAAACTCGCCGGCCCTGGGCGCAACCCTCGCCTTTCTGGGAATCGACCGGATGCTCGGCCTGCTGCACGGCGCACAGGGCTGCTCCACCTTCATCCGCCTGCAACTGTCCCGGCACTTCAAGGAGTCCATCCCCCTCAACGCCACCGCCATGAGCGAGGACTCGGCCATCTTCGGCGGCTGGGAGAATCTGAAGAAGGGTATCGGCCGGGTCATCGAAAAGTTCAGCCCCGGCGTGGTCGGGGTGATGACCTCCGGCCTCACCGAAACCATGGGGGACGATATCCGGAGCGCCATCCACCAGTTCCGCGAAGA
>CAYSPF010000312.1:0-1847 GCA_964432775.1 uncultured Geobacter sp. | reverse complement strand
GCGCCCACGGCGAAGCCGATGGCGGTTTTCCATCCGAGGGTGATGAAGAGGATGGCGAACATGACCACGCCCACAATGGCGATAATGGTATACTGGCGCTTCATGTAAGCGCCGGCGCCTTCTTGGATCGCCGCGGCGATCTGCTTCATGCGATCACTCCCCTGGGGGAGAGTCAGAATCCATTTGGCCGATAGCAGACCATAGGCGACTGCCGCCACGGCACACGCCAGGGCGAATACTACTGCGTACTGTTCCATGCAATAATCCTCCTGTTATTTGCCTTTTCAAAGGCGTTGAGAATGCAATTCCATAAATTTGTCAGTGAATGAAACGGCAAATAGTTATAGGAAAAGTGCTGTTTTGTCAACAGAAAAGTGGTATTTCGGGAGGGGCGGCAGGTGTTTTCGCAGGATGGTAAACACGGAGTTTCGAGAGGGTATCCGACGGCCCGTTTACGGGAATGAAGTATTTTGCCGAGTATCTGGTATTCATCTTGCGCTTTTCCGTTGCCTTCCTATATCATCGAATCCGGTAACGCAAAAACCGGAAGAGGTCTATGAAATGGTGGAAAAGCACGTCATGAAGGAATTGCAGGAAATCGTGGGAAAGGAAAATGTCGCAACGGAGAAGCAGGATCGCGTCTGCTATTCTTACGACGCCACGCAAATGGAGTTCCTTCCCGATGCCGTCGTATTTTCCGGTACGACAGACGAGATTTCCCGGGTCCTCAGGCTGGCGAATCGCGAGCATATCCCGGTATTTCCGCGCGGCGCCGGGAGCGGTTTTTCCGGCGGCAGCCTGCCCAAGGGCGGGGGGATCGTTCTCGTCACTACCCAGATGAACAGAATTCTCAGAATCGACACGGACAACCTTGTCGCCGTGGTTGAGCCGGGGGTCATTACCGGTGACCTTCAGGACGCGGTGGAAAAGCTCGGGCTGTTTTATCCTCCTGACCCGGCGTCCCTCAGGTTCTCGACTCTCGGAGGAAATGTGGCCGAGTGCGCCGGAGGACCGCGTGCCGTGAAGTACGGGGTAACCAAGGATTTCGTCCTCGGCCTGGAGGTGGTGCTTCCCACCGGCGCCGTCATTACCACCGGCGGTGAAACCTACAAGGGGGTGGTGGGATATGACCTGACCAAGCTCTTGTGCGGCAGCGAAGGGACCCTCGGCGTCATCACCCGGATAACCCTGCGGCTGCTCCCCCTCCCCGAGACACGCACCACCATGCTGGCGATATTCGACTCCATCGACGGGGCCGCCGGCGCGGTGGCTGCCATCATCCGCGGCAGGATTATTCCGACCACCCTGGAGTTCCTGGACCATTCGGCCCTGAAGTGTGTAGAAGGGGAGTTTTCTCTCGGAATACCGGCGGCGGCACGGGCGGTTCTCCTTATCGAGCTGGACGGGGAAAAGGAGCTGGTGGAGAGGCAGGCTGGCCGCATCGGCGACCTGATTCGCCCCCTCGGCCTCATCGAGTTCAAGGCAGCCGCCGACGCAGCTGAGGCGGAAGAGCTGTGGAAGGCGCGACGACTGGTTTCCCCGGCACTCAGAAAGGTGAATCCCGACAAGATCAACGAAGATATCGTGGTTCCCCGGAACCGTGTCCCGGATATCATCCGCAGGATTGACGGAATCAGGGAGAAGTACGGGATTCCCATCATCAATTTCGGCCACGCCGGTGACGGCAATATCCATGTCAATATAATGATTGACCGGAGCAGGACCGGTGAGAGCGAAAAGGCCGAGCAGGCAGTGCGGGAGATCTTCACCGCAACCCTTGAACTGGGCGGCACCATGTCGGGTGAGCACGGAATCGGTCTCAGCAAGGCGCCGTATATTCCCCTGGA
>CAYSPF010000311.1:0-1861 GCA_964432775.1 uncultured Geobacter sp. | reverse complement strand
GAATGATTCCGCACCGCCCGCTCCCTGACCCTTCCCGCCAGATCCCGCCGCCCTTCCGCGTCCTGAACGAGTTTCTCCAGCCTGACGGCGAAATCGGCGGCATCCCCGAATGCCGCATAGACTCCCGTATCACCCATGATCTCCCGGTTCACCGGGGTATCGAACGCCAGCACCGGCAGCCCGCAGGCCATGTAGTTGAAGAGCTTTCCGTTTGCCTCGGCGAGTGAAATCTTCGGCGACAGGGCAACGTCACCGGCCGACAGGTAGCGGGCCGCCTCCCGGTAGTCGATCCTGCCGGTGAAGGTGATACGGTCGCCGATGCCTGAATCATCGGCCATGCGCCGGTAGCGTTCCTCCGGAAAACCCATGACCAGGAAATGGAGCGGAACACCCCTCCCCTTCAGGATTTTCACCACCTCCAGCAGGATATCGACCCCCTGGTAACGGTTCAACACCCCGAGAAAGACGGCAACCGGCACATCCGGCGGGATGCCCAGCTCAACGCGGACATCCTCTCCGGAACCGGGTGAGAACTCGTCGGCATCGACGCCGTCCATGAGGGTGGATACCTTGTCGTGGGGCACGCCCCACTCCTCCCGCAACTCACGGGCCGCAGGGCCCGAACTGGTAATGATGCGGTCTGACCCGGCGTTGACGAAACCCTCGATACGACGGAAAAAACGATAGAGAAGCGTTCCCCTGCGAACGAAACCATGGTCGACGATCTCGCTCGTCATGCTCCCCTGGCAGTCGAAGACCAGCGGAACCCGGAGGAGTTTTTTCAGAAAGATGCCGAGAAACGCGCCCTCGTGGAGGTGGGCATGGATCAGGTCCGGCCGGAAGCGCCGGGCAACCATGACTGCCTTGAAGAACAGGAGGATGTCGAGATAGGGTTTATGCCAGGAGGGACCTGCGGAAAGCTTCCGGTACCAGGGAATCGACGGAATCCGGCAGGTGGGGATGCCGGGAAGATCCCGTCCCAGGTGGTAGGTGACAATCCTGATGTCGTGGCCCCGCAGCAGAAGTGCCCGGGCTTCCTCCAGAATCCGCACGTGACAACCCCGGTCCGCGAAAAAGGGAGTGGGGGCGATCATCAGGATACGGAGCTTGACCTCATCCAAGATTGATCTTTTCCTTGATCACGTAGATCGGTTTCCCCTGGGCCTCGTAGTAGGTACGCGCATTCAGCTCGCCCAGCAGGCCGAGTACGATGAACTGGACCCCCATGAACAGGAGGAGGGCGGTGAGCAGGAGGAGCGGATTCCGGTTCATGCTGGTGTGCAGGAAGAGTTTCATGTAGACCGTCACGCCGCCGCTCAGGAATGATGCCAGCAGGGTGTAGACGCCGAGCCTGCCGAAAAGCTGGATCGGCCGGGTGGAATAGGTAAGGAGGAACTTGACCGTAAGCAGGTCGAGGATGACCCGCAGGGTGCGGAAGATACCGTACTTGCTCTTTCCGTGGAGCCGCGGCCGATGGTTCACGGGCAGCTCCGTCACCCGCGCGCCTATCTGGGAGACAAGGGCGGGAACAAAGCGGTGCATCTCGCCGTAGAGGTTAATCCCGTCCAGCACCTCGCGGCGATACGCCTTCAGGGTGCAACCGTAGTCATGGAGCCGGACACCGGTCATGCCGGAGATGAAACGGTTGGCCAGGATTGAGGGAAGGGTCCGGTTCAGAAAGGCGTCCTTTCTGTCCCTGCGCCACCCGGAAACCACGTCGAACCCCTCGTCAATCTTCGCCAGGAGCCGCGGGATATCTGCCGGGTCGTTCTGCAGATCGCCGTCCATGGGGATCACGACCCTGCCCGAAGCCGCGTCGAAACCGGCAGCCATTGCAGCGGTCTGCCCGAAATTCCGTCGG
>CAYSPF010000310.1:0-1885 GCA_964432775.1 uncultured Geobacter sp. | reverse complement strand
CGTCCGTTCGCAGTAACAGTTGAATATCTCACGGGTTAAAGTCCCGTCCGGGGAGTTATCCGTTCACCCTGGTAGTTCAAGGGAGCGGCGTTCTGGTAACAGAGGGTCGTAAGTTCCCAATTGGCAAAGCAGCAGGCCGTAACGTAAGTGAACCTACAGGTAGCCTCGTTAGTTGAATTGAAGATGCCGACCCAGTGGACGTATGGGGAAGGCCGCCGCCACAGACTCTGATAACGGAAGCGGTCTGTGGAATCTTCCGGGGTAGCAGGGGCGGCATGTTGCGGAAGATATTCAACCCAGTGCTGGAGACCCGTTATGGTGATGCCCAAGGAACATCAACCGGCGCGTATAAGGCAACGAAATCGCGGTGGGCCGTATCGGGAGTCGGAGGGGTCCATAGTACCGTTCGAGGGCTTGGGACAACATAACCCGGCCCGAGGGAAGGGACCCTGCTTTGTTCATGCAACCAAAGAGCGGCGGAGATGGGGATTGCAATCATGCTAACAACCCCGGAAACAATCAGAACGCTACAGAGGAAGCTCTACCGTAAGGCCAAGCAAGAACCGGCCTGTCGCTTCCACGCCTTGTACGACAAGGTCTATCGGGCTGACATCCTTAGTCACGCCTATGCCCTTGTCCGCGCCAACAAAGGGAGCGCCGGTATCGACGGCGTCACCTTCGCGGCCATCGAGGAACAGGAAGGGGTCACCGCCTTTCTGGCGGAGCTGGAAGAAGCACTGAGAAACAAGATGTATCAACCCGATCCGGTCAAACGGGTCATGATACCGAAAGCGGATGGCAGTCTGCGCCCGCTTGGTATCCCGACCATCCGCGACCGGGTGGCACAGATGGCCACAAAACTGGTCATCGAGCCGATCTTCGAGGCGGATTTTTGCAAGACCTCCTACGGATTCAGACCGAAGAAGTCAGCCCACAACGCACTCGATGATGTCGCCTACTCCATGAACACCGGCTACACCGAAGTCATTGACGCCGATCTCTCCAAATACTTCGACACTATCCCCCATGCCAACCTCATGGCCGTGGTCGCCGAGCGCATTTGTGACGGCGCGATCCTGCACCTCATCCAGATGTGGCTCAAGGCTCCGATCATGGAAATGGACAGGGATGGAACGAAGCGGAATATCGGCGGCGGCAAGGGCAACCGTAAAGGAACGCCGCAAGGCGGCGTCATCTCACCGCTGTTATCCAATCTCTACCTGCACATTTTGGACAGGATCTGGGAGCGGAAAAACCTGCAACAGCGACTGGGTGCCCGCATCGTCAGATACGCCGACGACATAGTCATTCTCTGCCGGGCAGGAAAATCCGAGCAGGCCATGACGGTACTGCGGCAGATACTGGAGCGGTTGGAACTGACCCTGAATGAGACAAAGACGAAGATCGTCAATGCCAATGAAGGGAAGTTCGATTTCCTGGGATTCTCAATCTGGAGGGCGAAAAGCAAAAGAACAGGGAATCACTACGCCCATGTTCAGCCATCGAAGAAATCTCTGCAATCGATCAAAGACCGAGTGACTGAACTCACGCAACGGGTGAGGACGGTAAAACCGCTTGAATGGGTCGTGAACGAAGTCAATGCCACCGTAAGAGGGTGGGTCGGCTACTTTTATTATCGTAACTGTGCAAAGGCATTAACCCAGATCAAAGGGCATGTTGAAGAACGGCTGCGGACTCATCAGCGCAAGCGGCACAAGCTCCGAGATCGGGTAACAGGGCACATCAAGTTTCCCAGCAGGTTGCTGTATGAGAGATATAACCTGTACAAAGTGCCGACAACCGCGGGTTGGAAGAAAGCGCATGCCTTGCAGTGAAGAACATCGGAAAGCCGTGTGCGGGAAAACCGCATGCACGGTTTGATGAG
>CAYSPF010000309.1:0-1898 GCA_964432775.1 uncultured Geobacter sp. | reverse complement strand
TGTGACCTGGTCGTACCCGGTCCAAGCTTTCCTGTTTTTGCCGGTGGAACCCGGCTCCCCATAAAGCCAACCGCGCGTTATACGCCGTTTGGTTTTTTTTTTCGCCCATGCTTTCCGGGGGGAGTGAGCTATCCTGCGCGAATTGGTACAGATAATGCTCAAGTAATCCCGGTGCGGGCCGAAAAATATACTAAGGGAGTTATTACTCACGGGTGAGACATGATACGTGTAACGAGACTTGACGGGAGTCAGATGTACCTGAATGAGGACCTGATCGAGATAATCGAGGAAACACCCGATACCCACATCACCCTGACCAATAGCAAACGGTATCTGGTCCGGGAGCGAGCAATGGTCATCATCGAACAGATTGTCTGCTTCAGGGCACGGGTGATTGCCCATACCCAACGGGGACGGGGCAGGAAATATCTGCACAAGAGCATGGCGGGAAGCTTTCGCCCGATTTCTGAGACACCTGACGCGGAGTGGGAGAAATAAAGTTCTATGGATATAGCGACCATCATAGGCATTGTGCTCGGCTTCGGAGCGGTCATCGGCGGACAAATCCTCGAGGGAGGGCATGTCACCGCCCTCATTCAGCCTACCGCCGCCCTCATTGTACTCGGGGGAACTTTCGGCGCGGCCTTCGTCGCCTTTCCCATGTCAACGGTCCTCCAGGCTGTCAAGGACGCGAAAAAGGTGTTCTTCGCCGAGGCCCAGAATGCAGAGGGAATTATTAAAGAGATTATCGGATACGCAGCCAAGGCCAGGAGAAACGGACTCATTTCCCTGGAACAGGAGGCGCAGAACGCCAAGGATCGATTTACCCGTAAGGGGATATCTCTGGTGGTGGACGGCATCGACCCGCAGAAACTCCAGGAGACCATGGAAACGGAACTGGATACCTATGAGGAGCACGCGAAGGGAAGCGCCGAGTTCTTTGAAGCGGCCGGAGGCTATGCTCCGACCATCGGCATCATCGGCGCCGTGCTCGGCCTCATCCACGTAATGAACAATCTGGCCGACACCTCCAAGCTCGGGGCGGGGATCGCGGTGGCCTTCGTGGCCACCATCTACGGTCTGATGACCGCCAATATCATCTGTCTCCCCTTTGCAAATAAGCTCAAGCATCGCATCAAGGAAGAGCTGCTCCAGAAAAGAATGATCATTGAAGGACTGACCGCCATCCAGAACGGGGAGAACCCCCACTATATCGAGCAGAAGCTTCGCTCTTTCCTGGTGCAAACCGGAGAAGAGAAAAAGGCGAAATAAATGGCGCGCAGAAAGAAAAAACCGGAGGCGCATGCGAACCATGAACGGTGGATGGTCTCCTATGCCGATTTCGTTACCCTGCTGTTCGCCGTGTTCGTGACCCTGTTCGCCATGTCCCAGACCGACAAACGGAAGGTGGAGGAGGTAATCGCTTCGCTTCGCGAGTCGTTCGGCTACGCGAAATCGAGCCCCATGAGCAAGGTTAATGTGCTGGACTCAACCGAGTTGAGTCAGATTCCCGCCATTACACCTCCCGCCGCTCGTGGGCCCATGAGCCCGCAGATGCCGTTCAGCAAAAACAACAAGAACCGGTTTCAGGCGGAGGAGAAGGATTTCAAAAAGGCGAGAGCATCACTGGAAGCCTATCTGCTGAAAAACGGAATGCAGGAAAAGGTAAGCCTTGAAATTACCCGTCGAGGCCTCGTGGTCAGCCTCAAGGAGGCCGGCTTCTTCGACTCGGGGAGCGCGGATATTAAGGTCGGATCCTACCCATTGCTGGCCAAGGTCGCCGAGTCGTTATCCGACTACTCGAACCAGATACGGGTGGAAGGGCATACGGACAATGTGCCGATTAATACCCATCTGTTTCCTTCAAACTGGGAACTCTCCGCTTCCAGGGCAACCAA
>CAYSPF010000308.1:0-1899 GCA_964432775.1 uncultured Geobacter sp. | reverse complement strand
ACCGGAACGAACGTCATGGATATACAGATCATTCTTATCCGGTAACCACCGGATGCACGGAGATTGCATGGAAAACTTCACCCTCGACCCCCGCCTTGCCGCCGACTGCATCGTGCTGGGAGATATGCGCCTGAGCAGGCTGCTGGTGCTGAACAACTCCCTCCTCCCCTGGTTCATCCTGGTACCGCGCAGGAGCGCCATAGAACTCTTCGAACTGGAGAGTGAAGACCAACTGGCGCTCCTGGAGGAAATCAATCTCCTTTCCCGCTTCGTGAAGGAACATCTCGGCAGTGAGAAACTGAATGTAGCCGCCATCGGCAACATCGTCAGGCAGATGCATATCCATGTGATTGGCAGAAAGACAACGGATTTCTGCTGGCCGAACGTGGTGTGGGGAACAAGGGAGAAAATCCCCTACTCCGCGGAACAAATCGAGACACTGTCGGCAGCACTGGGGAAAATGCTGCCGTGTGGAGCATTGGAATCAATGGTCGGAGAGTAGGCATCCTGCCTGCGACACAACCGAAGCGTACGCAAGGAGGGAATGCTCAAGAACAACAGAAGAGGTTGTCTGATCGTCGTATTCGTGGCGGCAGGGCTGCTGCCGGGGCTTTTCGGAAAGGTTGCGGAACCGGCTCTGTACAAGTAGTCGGAGCATCGTGTGATCATCTTCCGGAAACGGATCGCTCCGGCGCCTTGACAGAGCGGGAATAATGGCTATATTTTGCATGAAGAACGACTCACGTACCAACAAGTGAAATAATTTCCGCCGCGCACTTCCTCCGTCCCATTGGGGACCGGTTAAACCCGGCCCCCTTTTTTTGTCCGGACGGAAAGAAACTATTCAAAAACTCTCATCAGCACGGACATTGCCGTTCTCCATTTCCACTGAATCACTCCCGCGAAGCCTGCATAAAATAATCATAGAAATCATTTCAACCCGGGTAAAAAAGAGTATACTTCGGTTTAATGAATTCAAGGGGCTCAGCTATGCTCTGCCCCCTGCTTTCCTGGTAGGGTGGTAAAAGGAGAGACCAGTCATGTTCCCCTGTGCCCGCATGCCATTGATTCTTTTCCTGATATTCAGTATTTCCCTTCTTCTGAGCGCCTGTGAACGGGAACCGATCCACATCGGCTTCGTAGGAGGCATATCGGGACGGGTTGCGGATCTGGGCGGCGGCGGAAGAAACGGCGCTCTCCTGGCAGTGGAGCAGAGAAACGAGCACGGCGGAATAAACGGACGCCCCGTTGAGTTGATTATTCGGGATGACGAGCAGAACGCGGAAACCGCCCGAAAAGTTACCCGTGAACTTATTAACCGGAAAGTTGAAGCAGTCATCGGACCGATGACCAGCAGCATGGCGCTTGCCATCGTCCCCCTTCTTAACGAAGCACGGCTGGTCGCGGTCAGCCCCACCGTGACCACCACGGATCTTTCCGGCAAAGACGATTATTTTCTGCGGGTTCTACCCGACACCCATACCTATGCGCCGAAAAGCGCGCGTTTCCACTTCGAAAAACTCGGCCTGCGCCGGGCGGCGCTCATCTATGATACCGGCAACAGATCCTATACGCTAAGCTGGCTCAACGTCTTCCGGAAAACCTTTGAAGAGTCCGGCGGACGCATTGTCGCCGTCAGTTCCTTCCGCTCCGCTGAAAACAGCGCATTCTCGCCCATCGTGCGCGACACCCTCCATCACAAACCCGACCTGGTTGTCCTCGTATGCAGCGCCGTCGATGCCGCCCTGCTCTGCCAGCAGATCCGCAAACAGGCTCCCAGCCTCACTATCTCCGTTTCGGAGTGGGGATCCTCGGAACGGTTCATCGAACTCGGGGGCGCCGCCGTGGAAGGCGTCTACTTCGCCCAGTTCCTCGATCACGGCAACACAACGCAACGCT
>CAYSPF010000307.1:0-1904 GCA_964432775.1 uncultured Geobacter sp. | reverse complement strand
TTCAATCCGCTGCGGATCAAGCAGGAATGGGACCGGAGGATCGCGGAGCGGATCATCGTCCCGTTCCAGGTGGTGGATGCCCATAACATCGTTCCTTGTTGGCTCGCTTCGCCGAAACGGGAATTCGGCGCCTACACCTTTCGGCCGAAGATGCGCAAGGCTCTTCCCGAATTCCTGACCGACTTTCCGCCGCTGCGGGAGCATCCCTTTCCCTGGAAAGGAAAGGCGCCGCGGGTCGAATGGCAGCGGGTCGGAAAGGAGCTGCGGGTGGATCGGTCCATCGGTGAGGTCTCCTGGCTGGAGCCGGGGGAGGGGGCCGCCCGCCGGGCCCTGCGGGATTTCCTGGAAAACCGGCTGGCCTCCGGTTACGGCCTGCGCAACGATCCGAACCGTAACGGCCAGTCGAATCTTTCCCCCTATCTCCATTTCGGTCAACTCGCGCCCCAGCGCGCCGCCCTGGAGGCGCAAGGGTTCGACAAGAACATCCAGGCCATGGAATCATTCCTGGAGGAGCTGATCGTGCGGCGGGAGCTCTCCGACAATTTCTGCAGCCATACCCCTGACTATGACAGCTTCGGCTGTTTTCCTTCATGGGCGCGGGAAACCCTGGATCGCCACCGTCACGACCCGCGGCAGTACCTGTACAGCCCGGAGCAGTTTGAAGGGGCGGCAACCCATGATCCCCTCTGGAACGCGGCACAGACCGAGATGGTGCGGACCGGAAAGATGCACGGCTATCTGAGGATGTACTGGGCTAAGAAGATCCTGGAGTGGAGCGCCTCCCCCGAGAAGGCGCTGGAGACGGCCATCCTGCTGAACGACCGCTACGAACTGGACGGCCGCGACCCCAACGGCTATGCGGGAATAGCCTGGAGCATCGGCGGGGTGCACGACCGTCCCTGGCCGGAGCGCCCCGTATACGGCAAGATACGTTCCCTGACTTTTCAGGGGTGCAGGAAGAAGTTTGACGTGGATGCCTATGTGCGGATGGTGATGGAAGGGGAGAAGGGGTAGCGCGCGGC
The DNA here is from genome assembly GCA_964432775.1 of uncultured Geobacter sp. GTDB lineage: Bacteria > Desulfobacterota > Desulfuromonadia > Geobacterales > Geobacteraceae > RPRC01. Next base: position 882 of record CAYSPF010000307.1, on the reverse strand, counting down.
CGGGGCCGATTGCCGCTACAGCAGCATGCTCCCGCCATCTACGAGCAGGTGGGCGCCGTTGATATACTCCGCCTCATCCGAAAGCAGGTAGAGCGCTGCCTGCGCAGCATCGCCCGGTCGGCCCACCCTTTTCGAGGGGTTTGCCTCGGCGGCACGTTCCCAGAATTGTTCGTCCGGGTATATCCCTTCGGTGAGCGAAGTCCGGGTGAAGCCAGGGCATACGGCGTTCACCCGGATCTTATAGGGGGCGAGCTCCAGTGCGGCACACTTGGTAAGCATCACGATGGCAGCCGCGGAGCAGCAGTATCCGCTCGACTCCTCAAGGGGCTTCCATGCAAGGCGCGAGGCGATGTTGACCACGCTTGCCTTCGGCGCTTTTTTGAGAAAGGGGATGGCGTGTTTCAGGGTAAGAAACTTCCCGGTCACGTTTACATCGATAATGCGGCGCCAGGCGGCGATATCATACGTCTCGATAGGCTGGGGGATATCGATGCCCGCATTGTTCACCAGAAAGTCGAGATGGGGGGTGAGGTCGGCAATCTCGGTGAACATCCTGATGACCTGCCCTTCGTCGGATACGTCGGCACGGAGAGCCTCGGCGCGTCCACCCGCGCCCTTGATTTCGGCCACGACACTCTCGGCCATCTCGTGAGACCGGGAGAAATTGATCAGGACAAAAGTGCCGCGTGCGGCAAGGCGCAGGGCAATTTCACGGCCTATTCCCTGAGATGCTCCGGTAACCAAGGCAGTTTTGTTCATGTGTATCCTCGTTCTATCGAGCCTCGTGCGAAAGTCTTGAAACTTCGCTCCCCCTCCCTTTATGGAGGGGGCTGGGGGGAGGGTGAAGGCGCAACATAACAATTCTATGTCATCTTCCCCCCT
>CAYSPF010000306.1:0-1905 GCA_964432775.1 uncultured Geobacter sp. | reverse complement strand
CCAGTCAAGTCCGATAACGTCTCCCCCGGCCCTGCCCACAGATTCCAGCATCGCACCGGCCCCCTTGACGAAATGGATGATCGGAACCCCGCCCGCCCGAATCCCGGAAAGCACACGGGCCGTATAGGGAAGAGCATACCGCTCGTAATCACTGGGCGACAGGATGCCGCCCCAGGTATCGAAGAGCTGGATCGCCTGGGTGCCGGCCGCTATCTGGGCATTCAGATAGTCGATGAGCATGATAGATATTTTTTCCATCAGGGCGGAATAGATTTCGGGAGCACAATACATCATCTTTTTCAAAGCGGCGAAGTCCTTGGAGCCCTTCCCTTCCACCATGTAGCAGGCAAGGGTGAAGGGGGCTCCTCCGAATCCGATGAGGGGGACGCGCCCCTCCAGTTCACGCCGGAGGAGACGAATCGTTTCCAGGACAAAGGGAACGTCTTCCTCCATGGAGGGGATGGGGAGTCGCTCCACGTCGGCCATGGTCCGTACCGGATTCGCAAAGATCGGACCGGGAACGAAATCGAGCCGCATACCCATCGGCTCCAGCGGGATCAGGATATCGGAAAAGAGGATCGCCGCATCCACCCCGAGGATGTCCACCGGCTGGAGGGTGACCCGGGCAGCCAGTTCCGGAGTCTTGCACAGCTGGAGAAAGCTGCATCTCTCCCGCACCCTCATGTATTCGGGCAGATAGCGTCCGGCCTGGCGCATCAGCCAGACAGGCGTCCGGTCAACCGGAAGGCCCCGGCAGGCGTCTAGAAAACGGGTGTTCATGGAAACTACTCCTTATCGGTCGTGGGAAGACCTGCCGGGTTTTCAAAACCCGGCAGGTCTCGCATATTTATCGGCACATAACTGCAGAACGGCTCCTCCGCCAGATAATCCCCGTGCACCGCGTCGGCCCGGGCCCGGCACCCGCCGCAGACGTTGAGAAACTCGCACTGGCCGCACTTTCCCTTGTAATGAGTGAAATCCCGCAATTCATGAAACAGCGGAGCGTTCTCCCAGATCTCCCGGAACGGGGTCTCTTTCACGTTACCGGCTATCCGGGGAAAGTAGGAACAAGGCTTGACGTTTCCCAGGCAGTCGATAAGGCAGATGGACTGGGCCGCGATGCACCCCTTGCCGCCGCCGGTGGAGAAGGAGAGGGAGCGCCTCTCGAATTTCACCCGCTCCGCCGCGGCCAGCTGGGGCGCTACCCGGTAGTAGTGGGGGGCGCAGGTGGGACGCATCAGAATCTCGTCCTCGTTCGTCTCCTGTCGATAGTGCCACTCCAGGATCTCCTCGTAGTCCTCCTTCGAGATCAGCTCCTCCAGAATCTCTTCCCCGCGGCCGGTGGGGACGATCATGAACATGTACCATGCCGTTGCGCCCAGGGACTTTGCCAGGCGGAAGACATTGGGGATATCAGCCTGGTTCCGTTTTGTAAAGGAGGAGTTGATCAGGAATTTCCGGCCGTTCCTGCGGAAGATCTCCGCCGCCCTGATAACTCCCGCGAAGGCGCCAGGACACTGGCGGAAATCGTCGTGGATCCCCGCCGTGCTTCCGTCGAGGGACAGGGAAACGATGCGGATGCCTGATTCGTCCATGCGGCGGCAGACCTCGTCGTCAACCAGGGAACCGTTGGTTGCCATGCACATGCGTAGTCCCAGGGAGGTGCCGAAGGAGGCCAACTCGAAGATATCGTTTCTCAGCAACGGCTCGCCGCCGGACAGGACCACCACCGGTGAAGCGAAAGCGGCTATGTCGGAGAGCAGCCGCTTTCCCTGGTCGGTGGTAAAATCTCCCTCCAACGAGGTTTCGTCGGAAGAGCAGCGGCAGTGGACGCAGCGGAGATTGCAGCGCCGGGTGACCTCCCAGGCCAGCCATTTCAGGGTGAATTCCGTGTTCATGCCAGCT
>CAYSPF010000305.1:0-1910 GCA_964432775.1 uncultured Geobacter sp. | reverse complement strand
TGAACCGTCTTATCCTGCCGGACACGGTCGGCACCGGAGGGGATTCCCATACGCGTTTTCCCATCGGCATCTCATTCCCGGCCGGATCCGGTCTGGTAGCCTTTGCCGGTGCGCTCGGGTTCATGCCGCTGGATATGCCCGAGAGCGTGCTGGTCAGATTTACCGGCACACTGAATCCCGGTATCACCCTCCGTGACCTGGTGAACGCCATCCCGCTGGAGGCAATCCGTCGAGGCCTGCTGACCGTGCCGAAGAAAAACAAGAAGAATGTCTTCAGCGGCCGGATCCTGGAGATGGAGGGGCTCCCCGACCTGCCCGTGGAAGAGGCCTTCGAGCTTACCAACGCGGCAGCCGAACGGAGTGCCGCTGCGGCCTGTATCCGGCTCTCCACCGACACCGTTTCCGCCCATCTCCGTTCCAACACTCTCCTCATGCAGCAGATGATCTCCGACGGGTACCGGGACGCCGACGCCTTGCGCAGCCGCATCAAGGCGGTTGAGGAGTGGCTGGAAGACCCGCACCTCCTCTCGCCCGATGACGGCGCGGACTACGCGGCGGTTCTCGAAATCGACCTTTCATCCATCACGGAGCCGGTGCTGGCCTGCCCCAATGACCCGGATGACGTGCGCACCCTCTCGGAGGTCGCCGGCACCCCGGTTCAGGACGTGTTCATCGGCTCCTGCATGACCAGCATCGGTCATTTCCGTGCCGTTGCCGAGATCTGGAGGGGCGGGAAGTTCAACCCCGATGTCCGCACCTGGATCTGCCCCCCGACCAGAATGGATGCATCCCATCTCCGGGAAGGGGGGCTCTTCTCCATCTTCGGTGCGGTTGGCGCCCATATGGAGCTTCCGGGATGCTCCCTCTGCATGGGAAACCAGGCCCGGGTGCCGGACAAGGTGACGGTCTTTTCCACCTCAACCCGCAACTTCGACAACCGGATGGGCAACGGCGCCCGTGTCTTCCTGGGATCAGCGGAACTGGCGGCCGTGGTTTCCGTGCTGGGGAGGATCCCGACGGTCGAAGAGTACCTGGCTCTCTATCGTGAAAGGATCGAACCGAACAAGGAAGCGATCCGCCGGCCCCTCCATTTTCAGCAGCAGGTGGGATAATCACCGCCATGATCGTACCGTTCATTGAAATCAGGGGTTCCCTGCTGGCCGCACAGGAAAAGGTCGGATATGTCTGACGTAACCCCCATGATGCGGCAGTACCTCGAGATCAAGTCGAAGTATCCGGACGCAGTCCTGTTCTTCCGTCTCGGAGATTTCTACGAGATGTTTCTGGATGATGCAGTCAAGGCGTCCCGAATCCTGGATATTGCCCTGACATCGCGCAACAGGAATTCCGATGGGGCCGAGGTGCCGCTCTGCGGGATCCCCTTCCATTCCGCAAACCCGTACATCGCCAAACTCATCGAGGCCGGCGAAAAAGTCGCCATTTGCGAACAGGTGGAGGATCCGAAGTCGGCCAAAGGGATAGTCAAGCGAGAGGTAGTGCGGGTGATAACGCCCGGACTGGTTCTGGAAGGCGACACCCTGACCCCGAAGGAGAACAATTACCTCGTCTCAATGTGCCGGTCGAAAGATGATAGATGGGGCCTGTCCTACCTGGATATCACGACCGGTGAGTTCCGGGTGACCGAAGTGACGGGGATCGAGGCCCTGTTCGGCGAGATCGTCTGTCTGAATCCAAGGGAAATAGTGTTTCCCTCCTCTCTGCGCGACAGCAGGGAGTTGCGGACCCTGCTTCCGGTAACCGACGGCAAATCTCTCACGTTTCTGGAAGATTGGGTCTATGACCCGGACTACGCAACGCGTCGGATCACCGAGCATTTCGGTGTCTCTTCTCTTGATGCGCTGGGATGCGGCGGCTTGCGGCAGGGGGCGCCGGCGGCATGCGCGATACTG
>CAYSPF010000304.1:0-1923 GCA_964432775.1 uncultured Geobacter sp. | reverse complement strand
CCGGTAACTGCGCACCGCTTCGGCCCCGCCGTAGACCACGATGGCGTTGCATTCCCGCTTCAGAACCCCTTCAACCTCCCGGTCACCCCCCTTCCACGACAGCAGCGCAAGAGACCGGGCCACTGTCCCGCGCTCGTCATGGTCGCGCAGGCTTCGGGCGAACAGCACCGGAAACAAAGGATCCACCGAGGACATCTTCATCAGGTTGACGTTGCGGGTGACGATGCCCTGGATCAGGGTATCCACCCCGCCGACAAAGACGTTACCGGCGGAAACATGGGCGACCACGCCCAGCGGCTGGGCCTTGATCATGCCGCGAAAACGGGCGTCGAACACCCAGTCGTCCAGATAGCGGGGATCGCCCAGGTCGCAGGCCAATCGGGTCAGCAGGTTTTCCCGGCGCAGCAGGTCGGCCATCACCCCGATCCCCTGTTCGATCATGGCCGGGCTGAAACCGATCAGCTCCGGCAGCCGGGACAGGGCCTCGCATCGGTAGGGGTAGGCCGGATCGCTCCAGGCCCGGCCGACCCGATCCAGCAAATCCAGCAGCCAGGCCCGGGGGATGGCCGCGACCTCCCGTTTCATGCCGTGGGCGCGGGCGATGATGCCCTCCACGTCCATTGCCGTTAGCGGTTCGGGTGATTGGCATACTTCCCCGAGAATGTAACCGTGCATGAGAGACCCTCCGAATATCCTGGATTCAGCAGTCGGAGTCATCCTTCGTTCACTCCGGACGACTCCGACTGCCGCATTTTGGATTATTTCTTCAGCAATTCTGCCGCGGTAATGGCGCACCCCTGGTGCTTGGCCACGCCGGCCCGCCCGGCAATCTCCAGCGTGGCGGTCCGCCGCCCGCAGGCACAGCCGTCACCCAGGATGGCGTAATCGGTGGAGAGCACCGCCAGCGAAGGCTGGGCCAGGTTGTAGGGCGAGATCACCTGCAACAGCCCCCGCTCGCCGTTGGGCAGGAGCTCCAGCGTGCCGGGTCGCCGGACAAACGCCCGGGAGTAGACCGGGACATGGAATCGGCCCGCCTCGCAGGTCATGTACGGAACGCCGTGCTCCACGAAGCCGTAGACATCGCGGATGCGCGACGGGGAAATGTTCAGCCGCGCGGCGGCGATTCCGGCAAACACGTCTTTGGGCACGGCCTCGTTCTGCGCGCCCTTCCAGCCGCCCGCCAGGATGAACAGGCTGTCGTCCGGGAACCGCAGCCGCGCATCGCGGCGCTCCATCTCCCCCAGCACCCGCCAGGCAAAGGCCGGGAAACCGATGATGCGCAGCGGCAGGCCTGTTGCGGCAAAGGCGCTCAGTCGGTTGATGCATTCGGCTGCATCGAAGGCCGGCTCACCCCGCGCATCGGCGTGGATGGCATAGAAACCGGCGGCGGACGGGGCAAAGCTTGCGTAGCGGCCCTGGGCGTGGGCCGCGCCCTTGGCGCCGGCGATGTCCGGAGCATACGCGAAGATCAGGTAATTCACCGGCCGGTCGGAGACCAGGCCCATGCCGGCCATGATGGCGGCGCGCATGGCGTCCTGCCGCTCCATGGAGCCACGGTCCCAGGCGATATGGCTTGTCCGGCCGGTGGTTCCGCTGGAGGTGAAGGTGGCGACAATCTCGCTCTCCGGCACGGAGGTCAGGTGGTAGCGTTTAAAGACATTGACCATCAGCCAGGGGATGCGCGGCAGGTCGCTCATCCCCCGAAGCTGCCCGGGTGCGAAATCCGCCTGGCCACAGAGGCTGCGGAAGATTTCGCACCGCTCCATGTGCCAGGCGCAGGCGTCGCGGGTTGCGGCGAGAAACCGGGCGTCGGCCCGTTCTCCCGCGTCGAAGGCGTCCAGCTCGAACAGGTGCCGCAGAGATTCATTGACGCTCATGGCTTTATTTCTCCACCACCCGCCGGTCATCCAGCCGGCGCACCTT
>CAYSPF010000303.1:0-1925 GCA_964432775.1 uncultured Geobacter sp. | reverse complement strand
GAACTTCCCCGAAGCCTCTCGTAATCGGTCACCAGCCTTTCCACGGAAGGGGCAACCTGCTGGATTCGGGCGCTTTCCTCTGATCCACCTCCCTGCATGGAAGCCGTACGAGAGACTCCGTGAAAGCCCCAACCCGGCCCGGTTCAGCAATTATTCGGAGTTTCCGGATGGAAACTAATCATCCGCCGTTATCCTGACCGCAACCTTCCTGGTGCGCGGCCCGTCGAATTCGCAGAAGAAGATTGCCTGCCAGGTCCCGAGGATAAGCCTTCCCCCTTCGATGAGAATAGTCTCGGAAGATCCCACCAGGGAAGCCTTCACATGGGCGTCGGAATTTCCCTCACCATGGGTGAAGGGCGCATCGGCCGGAACCAGGGTGGCGAGGAACCGGGTAATATCCGCCCGCACTGCCGGGTCCGCCCCTTCGTTGACGGTAACCGCGGCGGTGGTATGCAGGGAAAACAGGTGGCAGACGCCGCCGGATACTCCCGACTTTTTTACCAGATCCGCCACCTGGCCGGTGATATCGATAAGCTCGTTGCGAGCCCGGCTGGAAACCTGAACGTAGTGTACCATGGTCACATCTCCCTGCATGTCGTCACAGCTTGTACCCAATCTTCCGCAGCAACGCCTTCCGAGCCTCCCGGTCCGCTTCGCTCTCAATCCCCAGGGGAGGGAATCCGTCAATGACACCCGCCACCCCCCTTCCCTGTGACGTTTCAGCCACAAGGACCTCCAGGGGATTCGCCGTGGCGCAGAAGATCCTGCATACCTCGGGGCAGTTTTTGACCTGGTTCAGGACATTAATGGGATAGGCATCCTTCAGCAGGATACAGAACACATGACCCGCGCCCAGATCCTGGAGAATGGCGGCACAGCGGCTCACAAGCGCCTCATCGTTCCCCTCGGTCCTGATGAGGCACGGTCCGGACGCCTCGGAGAAGGCTATGCCGAAACGTGCCCGGGGGACCGTGGTGGCGATGATCTCGTACAGGTCCTCGGCCGTCTTGATGAAATGTGTCTGTCCAAGGATGATGTTGCACCCTTCCGGAAAGGGTACCGGTATCGCTTTCAGTTCCATCTGTTCCTCCTGTGAGAAGTACTATTCCCGAGACCTGCCGGGTTTTGAAAACCTGGCAGGTCTAGCCAACGTCCCCGTGCTCGAACAGTCCGGCAGCCGCGGCAAGCTGCTCCGGCGTACCGAGGATAAGGACGATATCAGCCTCCTGAATCTCCCAGACCGGATCCGGGTTGGGGATAACGTCGTTGCCGCGTTTGATCATCAGGAGAGTCGCACCCGATCTGTCACGGAGTATGCCGTCCCGCAGGCACGTTCCAACCAGGGGGGACGTCGCCCCGACACGGAAGGTGCCGAGTTCCGCGCCGGTGAGGAACCCGGAGATGCCTACCGCATGGCTGTGCCTGCGACTCATGGTGCGGAACATCTCGTAGGAATCGCCCCGCACCTGTGACACGCAACGCTCTATCTCGTCATGGGTGAGGAGATATTTTCGCAGCACCCGGGACAGGATCTCGATGGATGTCTCGAATTCCTCGGGAATGACCTCATTCACCCCCAGTTTGTAGAGCGGTTCCATTTCCAGGATGTAACGTGTTCTGACGATAACGTGTATCCCCGGATTCATCTTCCGCGCCTGTGCGGCGATGCGCCGGCTCGACGCGGCGTCCGAGATGGCGATGACAATGATGCGAGCCCGGTCGATATTGGCATGGGTGAGGATCTCGTTGCCGGAGCCGTCGCCGAAGATGATGTTGCTCCCCTTCTTCCGTTCGGTCTTGACCGTGAAGGGGTTGGTCTCGATAACCACGTGGTCGATGCTGAAGTGTTTCAGCACCCGGGCGAGATTTCTGCCGTTCAGTCCGAATCCGACGATAATCACGTGGTCGGAAACTCTCATTTTGTG
>CAYSPF010000302.1:0-1931 GCA_964432775.1 uncultured Geobacter sp. | reverse complement strand
ACGGTGAAGATTCGATTGCATCGGGCGCGGGCACAGCTCAGGAAGGAAATAGAAAGGCATTGCAGGGTATATCGGGATGAGAGGAACGAGCTCGCGTGTGAGCCGACGGAGAATTATTTTACGGATAAGAAAGGGGTTTCAGGATAAACAGAGACGTTCCCGTTTCTGCTTGTCCTGAACGCGGGAAGAAACGCTACGGCACGGCAGCTCATCTTTCTACAACGCAACCCGGAGTGAAATCCCATGAATCTGAAAAGCATACTCAGCCTTCCGGCCCGCATAGAAGCCCTGCCGCTCGGCCAGGGCTTTGCCCGCGAACTGGCGCTGCTGGCCGGTTTCGACGAGACGCGCATCAGCGCCGTACTGCTGGCCTGCGAGGAGGCCTTCGCCGCAATCGTGGACCGAGCCGCGCCCGACACGGAGGAGCCCGTGCTGATCAGCGGCGAGGTGACAGCGCTGGATCTTACCGTGACCTTCAGCGATCGGGAAATGCTCCCCACGCCGGATGAGGATGCGCTGCCGCGCCTTGATGCGGAGCGACTGGACGAAGCGGAGCTGACCGGGCTGGGGCGCGTGTTGATCCGGGCCGCCGCCGATGAGTCGCTCTGGCAATCCCTGGGGCGGGAGGGAAATCGCCTGCGCCTGACCTTCCACCGGTCCGTTTCCGCTGTCGCGGAGCAGGCGGCGCAGGAAGCGCCGGAGCGGGTCGAGCGGGATGCGCCGCTGGCTCCGGCACAGGACTACCGGGTGCGCCGCGCCGAAGAGGAGGTCGACTGGTTCCGGATTGCCCGCACCATTTACCGCGCCTACGGTTACACCCATCCCAGCGATGACCTGTATTGCCCGGACCGGTTGCGGGAACTGAATCGCGCCGGACGCCTGGTCTCGGTGGTGGCGACGACCTTCGCGGGAGAGGTCGTGGGGCATTATGCGCTGGAACTGGGCGGCCTGGGGCAGGTCGCCGCCGGGAACTGCGCGGTAGCGGAAACGGGCATGGCGGTGGTCGATCCGGCCCACCGGGGACGCGGACTGATGGAGCAGATGCGGCAAGCCCTGGAGGCGGAAGCCCGCGCGCTCGGTCTGCGCGGCCTGTTCGGCCAGCCGGTGACCAGCCATGTCATCAGTCAGAGGGTTAATGAGAAGTTTGGCGGCCATTGCTGCGCCCTGTCGCTGGCCTTTCTGGCCGACAACCTGCGATTCCGCGCCATGACACGGGACGGTTCCGGCCAGCGTGAAAGCTGCCTGCTCTATTTCAAGCCTTTGCTGGCCCCCGAACCCCGCCGTATCCATCCACCGCCCCGGCATCGGACAATGCTGCTGGACACCTACCGGGAGTGCGGCATCCCGGTGGAGCTGGATGAAACCATTACGCCCGACGCCGGGGAAAGCCGGATCAGCGCCCAGTACCTGTCGGCGCTGGATCTTGGGATGATCCGCATCGAAACCGTCGGCGCGGACATCGCGACGGTCCTGCATGCCGCCCGCAACCAACTCTGCCGGCAGGCCGGCGCGCGGGTGCTCTATCTGACGATGCGCCTGACCCGGCCCGGCTGCGCTGAAGCCTGCGCGGCCGCCGAGCGTCTCGGCTTTTTCTACGGCGGTCTGGCCCCGCATTTCGACGAGGGTGAGGATGTGTTGCGGATGCAGTATGTGGATACCGCCCTGGACATCGCCCGGTTGACGGTGGAAAGTCCCTTCGCCGTTCGGCTGCTGGCCTATGTGGAAGCGGACCGGCGCAGGGTTGAGCAGTGCTGACCGGACTGTTCCGGTCCTGCCCCGACTTTTTCCGTTTCTGGCTCTCCCAGGCCATCTCCCAGGTGGGGGATCGGGTGCATTCCCTGGCGCTGATCTGGCTTGTCTACCACTGGTCCGGATCGGCCCTGGCGGTGGGCATGATTCTCATCGCCACCTCGCTGCCGGGCATTCTGGTC
>CAYSPF010000301.1:0-1945 GCA_964432775.1 uncultured Geobacter sp. | reverse complement strand
CGGGGTCCGATCCGAGCGTTTCGCGACAGGTTCTCGGAAGAGAGGGGAGAGAAATGGGAGATGAAATCACACCGGGAAAGGAATCGCGCCTTTCCGACACGGCGGCTTGTACTGTGCCGAGCATGCCGGTGCGACGAATCCTGCTGGCGGAGGACAACCCCGTCAACCGTGAGCTCGCCACTGAAATGCTGATGTTCCTTGGATTTGACGTGGACTCGGCTGAGGACGGCCGGGAGGCGGTGGCTGCGTTCGACCGGTGCTCCTATGACCTGATACTCATGGACTGCGAGATGCCGGTTCTTGACGGCTTTGAAGCCACACGACGTATCCGGGCGGCCGAAACGACATCCAACCGGAAAAAGGCGCCCATCGTTGCGCTTACCGGGTACACCACAGCGGAAGACCGCGACAAATGTCTTGAGGCAGGGATGAACGACTTTCTGGGCAAACCGTTTACTCTCAACGAAATACGGGAGATTACCGGGAAATGGGCCACGCCGGACGGAGACTGAAAGTCCGCCGGCGCCTGATTACATCTCAGCGCGCAACCGGTAGCCCACCCCCGGTTCGGTCAGGATGTAGCGGGGAGTGGAGGCATCAGCCTCGATCTTGCGGCGCAGGTTGCTGATGTTGACCCGCAGCACATGGGGTTGTTCCACATAGGCTGCGCCCCAGATCCGGCGGAGGATTTGGCTGTGGGTAAGGACCTTGCCGGCGTGTATCACCAGCAGGCGCAACAATTCGTATTCGGTGGGGGTGAGCTGCACTTCCCCGCCGCGCACCACCACCCGCCGGCGGGACAGGTCGACCTCCAGCTCAAGTATTCTGTAGACCGGCTCCGGGGCCTGCTGCAGGGAACGCCGCAGCGCCACCCGGATCCTCGCCAGAAGTTCCGCTACGCCGAATGGTTTCGTGAGGTAATCATCCGCACCGGCATCCAGCGCCCTCACCTTCTCTTCTTCCCGCTCCCGTACCGACAGCACGATTATCGGCGCCTGCGACCACTCCCGTAACCGCCGGATCACCTCCACACCATCCATATCCGGCAGTCCCAGGTCGAGGAGGATGACCCCCGGTTTCAGAACCGCCGCAGCCGCCAGGGCTGCATGCCCGTTCTCGGCCTCGTGGACTGAAAACTCTTCGCTGTCCAGCACTGTGCGGAGAAAGCGGCGGATTGCCGGCTCATCATCGACAATCAGTATCCGCGGAGGGTTGTTTTCTTTCGGCATGCCTGATTTCCCCTATCTCAGCGGAAGGGTGATAATGACTCTCAGCCCTCCGCCCATCCTGTTTTCAGCCCGAATCCCTCCGCCGTGCGCCTCAACAATGCCCTTGCAGATGGAAAGCCCGAGCCCGGTTCCACGGACTCCCTCGGGGACTCTGGATTCGATAGAACTTATCGAAAAGCCTTTTCAGGTCTTCTTCCGGAACGCCGGGACCGTGATCGGCGACTTCCAGCACAAGCAGTGGACCTTCCACTCCGGCAGAGAACTCGATATCGCTGTCAAGTGGCGAATATTTGAGGGCATTATCGAACAGATTCACCAGCACCTGGGTCATCAGGGCCATATCCATCGAGACGAACGGGAGCTCCGATTGCAGGCGGACAGCGACCTTTCCCGTGCCGAGCCGCTGCTCTATGGCGGCAATGGCGCAACCGACTAGGTCCTGGATGTCGCATGGATCATCCTTCAACCTGACCGCTCCCGCTTCCAGGCGGGTGATGTCGAGCAGGTTGCCCATAAAACGGTTCAGACGGCCCGCCTCTTCCGATGCAGTATCCAGGATCAGTCGACGGGCGCCTTCGGCCAGTTCGTGTCCTTCCTGCCTGAGAATGTCCAGTGCCCCGATTATGGATACGAGAGGAGTCCGCAGGTCGTGGGATATGGAATTGAGGAGCGCGCGCTCGAGATTTTCCCGGGCCTCCAGTAACTGGGCCTCTTCG
>CAYSPF010000300.1:0-1953 GCA_964432775.1 uncultured Geobacter sp. | reverse complement strand
CCTTCCACGGCCGAAAAAACTCGATGGCCTCGTCCGTATTGGAATCATAGGCGATCTTGCCCACGTGGGACGCGTCGTAGGGAAGCAGGTGGGTGACGATGGCGAAGTCCACGCCGAGGTCAACCGCCCAGCGGAGCGCGGAGGGCAGTTCACGGGCATTGTCCTTCATGAGAACGAATTCGAGACCCACGGAGGGGGCTGCCGACCCTGTCCGTTCCTTTGCCGTTCGCAGGGCCTCCAGCGCCCGTTCCAGATCGTTCACCTCTCCTCCCTCCCGCAGCTTGCGGAAGGTGTCGGGGCAGACGGAATCCAGGGAAAGGCAGATCCGGTCAAGACCCGCCTTCACCAGGGACAATGCCCGCTCTTCGTCCAGCAACAGGCCGTTGCTCTGGAAGCCGACCCGGCTCCCGGCAGGCATCAGCTTCTTGGCTCGGCGGATGAACTCCTCCAGGAGAGGATTCAGCAGGGGCTCGCCGATACCGTTGAGAACCAGGGACTCGGCATGGGGAAATGCCGGTTCCAGCTGCTGGAAGGTTTCCAGGGAGAGATCCCCGTCAATTACGCCGCAGTCGCCGGTCTGCTTGACGCACATGGCGCAACGTAGATTGCAGCGCGTCGTGGTTTCGACGAACAGCCGGGAAGGGAAGTCCTTCAAAGCGGGATGGATCTCTCCGTCGGGAGATGTGATGAGGGTAAGACGCCGAGGCTCTCTCGGCTCGCAGGCAAAATAATCCATTATCGGTTTCACGGCCGAATTTCTTGCGGATGTCATGTCGGGAACCTCCCTTAGTATAGTGGTGAAAGTATAGCGACGGGATACGGGAGCAGGCATGACATAGGTCAAGGAAGTGTCCTTTTGCCGGTTACCGGCAGAGAATAGAGATTTCGACCGACGTGAGCGGTTGATACGCTGTTGAGCGCCATTTGACGCTGGTCGCCCCTCAAGGTATAGTCAACGACATATGGAAACAGCTGCAGAAACAGCCAGACGCATCTTCGCCGCCGCCGTTCAGGCAGCGGACCCGGCGGAAGCGGTGCGTCGCGAGTGCCGGGGCATCCGCTCCCTGTACCGGGCCGAAGGCTTCGGGAGACTGATCGCCGTCGGCTTCGGCAAGGCCGCTGTTCCCATGGCGCTCGCCCTTGAGGAGGAACTGGGCGATATCCTTGCGACCGGCGTTATTATCACGAAATACGGGCATGTATCACCCCGACGGCCGGGAAATTTCCGGATCTTCGAGGCCGGGCACCCGGTTCCGGACGAAAACGGCATGCGCGGGACCGAAGAGGCAATCAGGCTCGCCGCGAGCGCCGATGAAAAGACCCTGGTCATAGCCCTCGTCTCCGGCGGCGGCTCCTCCCTGTTGGTCGCTCCGGACAGAGGGATAACCCTGGCTGCCAAGCAGGAGACCACCGAACTGCTGCTCCGCTCCGGCGCGGACATCCATGCCGTGAATACCGTCCGCAAACACCTCTCCCGTGTCAAAGGAGGCCGCCTTGCCGGCAGTATCTATCCCGGTCGAACCCTCTCCATGATCCTCTCCGACGTTGTCGGCGACAACCTGGACGTAATCGCCTCGGGACCCACCGCGCCCGATACCACGACCTTCCGGGACGCGCTGACGGTTCTGGAACGGTTTCATCTGACGGAACGGGTTCCGTCCGAAGTGGCGAAACACCTTGCCGCCGGAGCGCGGGGCGATGCTTCGGAGACACCGAAGGAAGGGAATGATGTCTTTCGCAGGGTTGAAAACAGGATAATCGGGAGCAATCGCTTCGCCCTGGAAGCGGCATACCGGGTCGCGACGGAAAGCGGTCTTGTGGCGGAAATCCTGCCGACGCCGGTAACGGGGGAGGCTGTCGCGGCCGGTCGCATGCTCGCCCGCCTTGCCCTTAAACGCGCAACGCAGCGGAGAGAAGGCCTGCTCTGCCTCCTGTCGGGCGGCGAAACCACCG
>CAYSPF010000299.1:0-1980 GCA_964432775.1 uncultured Geobacter sp. | reverse complement strand
GTTCACCGATCACGACTGCTTCACCGAATGTTTTGGAAAGGTCCGAGATCTTTTCTGCCTGCCAGTCCTCCCCTGCCCGGGACAGGTACTCGAGGCCCCGGCGTGGCGGTTGGACGGGAGGCATGCCGGCGGACGATCTCTCCTCACGGAACCCCTTTGTGTCGGGGCTCAGGTCAAGCCTGAGACGGCGGAGACATTCGGTCCTGATGAATTGGGACAGGGCTTTCTTACCAACTTGAGGCATCTATCGGGTTCCTCCGGGGGAAGTTCGTCGTTCAAAGGTTTAATAGCGTTTGCCCGGGGGATTTTTCGATTCGTTCACAATGGTGTTCATAGACACTGCAACCCTAGCGCGGGGTAGCACTCGTCGGAATTCTCATATTCCTGATCGTTTCCGTCTGTTTGCTCTCGGATAAGGTCAGCGGGGGTGCGACCCTTTTTGTCCAGTGCGTTTATGTCAGCTCCGGCGTCGAGGAGGAGCTTAACAACTTCGTTGTGGTTGTTGGAGCATGCTCTATGGAGCGGGGTCTCATCGAGCCAATTTCGAGCCATCACGTTCGCGTAGTGTTCGATAAGCAAGCGCACGACCCCCGCATGACCGTGATGACACGCGAGGTGGAGCGCAGTCCACCCCCCACTTTTTTGCCTGGCAAATGTCTTCGCCCCGGCATCGAGGAGGAGACGGGCGACATCTGTGTGACCGAATTGGCATGCCAGGTGGAGTGGCTGCCGGTAACCTCTGTCCCGCGCGTTTATGTCAGCTCCGGCGTCGAGGAGGAGACGGGCGATGGCGGTGCGACCCTCAGCGCACGCCATGTGAAGGAGCGGGGTGCCGTTTTCCACCGTTGCCCTTGCATTGGCGCCGGCGTCGAGAAGAAGGCGGGCGATGGCGGTGTGGCCATACTCACAAGCATACCGTAAAGGCGCTCCGCTCACACCATCAGCACTCGCCCCGTACTGTAGGAAAGAACGCACGTCTTCCATGCAGCCGTCTTTTACAGCCTGCAACAATTTACTGTTCAGGATTCGCTTCAATTCCCTCTTTTTCTTCTTTATCATTATCTCTTTTGTCATCATTGTCCTTCCTCCACAACTCTGAATTCCCAATACCCGTTAGAGCACTTCTCCATTACCCGCTCGGGAAATAGTCTATCCCTCATAGCTGCGGCCCCCGGGTGCAGAATGCCGTGAAGTACTGCTCCGGCGCGAACTCGCGGAAGAGATCGAGGATCTCCTCCCTGCATGAACTGTCTCCGTCCAGGTCCATGGCATGCCTGATAGGGGCCCAGCCACCATGATCCAGTATTGATGGATCCGCGCCGTGGGAGAGGAGGAACCGGGCGGTCTCCGGCCAGGCATAGATACATGCCCAGTGGAGGGGCGTCTGGCCGTGGATCTCACGGGCGTTCGGATCCGCCCCGTGATCCAGGAGGAGCTTAATCATGTTTCGGTTCCCGGTCTTGCCGGCCAGGTGGAGGGGGGTGGCGCCGAAATTGTCCCTGGCATTCACGTCGGTACCACGTTCAAGGAGAGCCTCCACGAGCTCCGTATGGCCGCATTCACAGGCGACATAGAGGGGCGTAACGCCGGACCCGTTCCTCGCGTTCATCTCGGCGCCGTGGTTCAGCAGTAGTCGGACCGCCTGGGTATGGCCATGAAGGCAGGCGTACTGCAAGACGCTCAAATCTTTTCCTGTGTCTACGATGGTGGTGTTTACGTCCGCGCCGGCCTCGAGTATCTCTGTCAGCCTTTCAATGTCGGGCGGGAGCGAAGTAATGACATGGGTCAGTTCCCAATCGAGGCTGCTGCGCTGTTTCGTCCTTGCCATACTTCTCAAATAGCATCAGCCGAGATGGGGGAGTTTCTATGTCACATGGAAAGGACGCTTCATAGTCGCGCCCCTGGTTACATGTTCAATTTCTGAATGCGAGGTTTCAACGCCATACAGGGCTCGAGACCTTCTTGTCTCGAATCCCTGTT
>CAYSPF010000298.1:0-1992 GCA_964432775.1 uncultured Geobacter sp. | reverse complement strand
GAAACGCCGATGCTGCTGGCCCCGACGCCCAAGGCGCACCTGGAGATCCTTGACGGCGAGATCGTGGCCAGCAAGGATCAGCTGATTCCCCTGGTGCGCTACAACACGCGGGACCACGGCGGTCTGCTGGAGCGGGCGGCCCTGGCCGGTATCGGCGTGCCCGAGGCGCTGTCCACGGACCTGCCGGAGCGGATACTGTTCGTCCACGGTCGGGTCAGCGACAGCGTGGTGTTTTACGGCACCAATCTGAAAGTGCCGGCCATCGGCGACTTTCTGCTCTCCCTGCCGGATCGCTACCGCTACGGCGGGCTGTTTCAGGTGTGCCAAACGGCGGGAAAGCTGGCGACCCGCTTCCTGTTTACCATCTTCACCCAAGGCGTCGACGAACTGCCCCCGGTCGAGGAATACACCGAGGCTCTGCTGGCGTTCCTGCGGCAAAGCAGTCTGGAATTCGCCGCCAAGTACGACACGCTCAGCATGTCCGCCGGAGAACCGCTGATCCGGGTGGAGGTGCGCGACATCGTCAACCTTGACCCCGCGGTCAAGCATCGTTTCATCATCGAGGAGGACTAGCCGTATGTTCGAGTGGCTGGATGAGGACCGGCAGCTGGCGCGGGCGCGAGCCCTGTGGAGAGCCGCGCAGGCGGCTCCGTTCTATGGGCGGAAGTACGCGGGGTGCGCGGAACCGGCAGACCGGGCGCACTGGCGGGCACTGCCGCTGCTCAGCCGCCAGGAACTCTACGACAATGCCTGGCCGCGCTCCCGGGCCATGCTGACCCGGGAGCCGGAGGGGATGATCGTCACCTCCACCGGCGGCACCACCGGCATGGCCCGCTACACGGTGCTCACCCATGCCGAGTGGGACCGCTTCTGCGACGAGCAGGCCAAGGCGCTGCGGTTGATCGGCGTCGGCCCGTCAGACCGGGTGGCAAACCTGCTGGTCGCCGGCAGCCTGTGGCCCTCGTTCCTGGGCGGCCATGAAATCATCAAGCGCATCGGCGCCCTGCACCTCCCCATATCCGCCAATATCCCGGTGGAAACCGTGCTGCGGTTCTGCCGCGAATTCCAGCCCACGGTGATGATGAGCCTGCCGACCCTGTTCATCTTCCTGGCCGATCTGGCGCTGAAGGACGGCATCACCTTCCCGGAACTGCGGCTGATAGGCTATGCCGGGGAACACATGAGTCCGGCGGTGCGCGACCATGTGCGTCGCGGCCTCGGGGAGCAGGTGGAGATTCACGCCCTGGCCTATACCAGCGCCGATGCCGGGCTGATGGGCTATCAATGCCGGCAGTGCGCACCCAATGAATACCATATCCCCACCGCCTTCCAGCTCATTGAGACCATGGACCTGGAGCGGGATCGCCCGGCGGAGCAGGGAGAAACCGGTGAGCTGCTTGTAACAAACCTGGCCCGCGAGTCGTTGCCGATCCTTCGTTACCGCATCGGCGACCGGGGCTGCTACACCGGGGAGGCCTGTGCCTGCGGCGACCGCAATCCGCTGCTGCGGCTGGAAGGGAGGGCCGGCGACGACTTCAAGCTGGGCGGCGCCTACATCGGCATGAACACGGTGGAGCAGGCGGTGGAAGCGGTGGCCGGACAGGCCGGTATCAGCCCCAATCATACCCTGATCATCGCCGACGAAGGAAACCGGCTGGCGCTGGAGCTGCGGATTGAAGCCGGTAATCCGGCCGCGGCGGCAGGGTGCGCCGAACGCGTCGTGTCCGAACTGGAAGACCGGATCCCGGAGTTGAAGGTCGCGCGTGCAAAAGACTACCTGGCGCGGCTGGAGGTGCGCTTCGCCGACCTGGGGAGCCTGGAGCGGAGCCCGGTGACGGGCAAGGTGCGCCGGCTGGATGACCGGCGGGTGGTGGAGAAATAAAGCCATGAGCGTGAATGAATCTCTGCGGCAACTGTTCGAGCTGGACGCCTTCGACGCGGGAGAGCGGGCCGACGCCCGGTTTCTCGCCGCGACCCGCGACGCCTGCGCCT
>CAYSPF010000297.1:0-1994 GCA_964432775.1 uncultured Geobacter sp. | reverse complement strand
AGGCGTACAAATTCGATCCGGCCCTGGAAAGGGAGAATCTGCGGATACTTCTGGAACGACTGTTTCAGAAATGAACGGCTCACGACCAGCAAGAAGGGAGGTTGACTGATGACATATGACAGGATTAGACACTCTCGGAGTCAGGACCGTGAGCATCCCTACGACTGGGAGCGGTTCTGGGTCCACTTTGTCTGCGGCGCCCTGTTCGGCGCTTTTTTCGGCTTTCTCTTCTGGCTCTCCAACTGGACACCCGGTCTTTCTCTCCGGCTCTGCATGGGAGTGGCGTCACTCGCGGTCGCCCTGCTGGGGGGTGTTTTCGGTGACCGTTTCTGGACCGCCTTTCTGAAGGGGTTGGGCAGGCTGTGGTGGTGGTAGTGATGGTGTAAAAAGAATCGGTTTTCGTCGGATGAAACAGCGTGAGGCGCCCGAAACGTTTTGCATCGAGGGCGAGCGATGAACGGGGCTATTCAAAACAGACAAATTCGGTAGACTGTATGTCAGTTTCACGCGCGAATATACCAACGCTGATTTCCATGACAGAAGAGGAGCGTGACGATGGAAACTCATTTTGCACCGGCCGAACGCAGCGCCGCCGCTCAGTTGAAGGAAGAACTGGACTTTGTTAACGGAAGTTCTATTATCACCGGGCTGCTGAATTCCGTAAGCGGTCTCCTGGCCGTCCTTAACGAGCATCGCCAAATTCTGGCCATTAACGAGTCTCTCCTGGAAATGCTGGGTGTCGGCAGCGCCGGCTATCTGCTCGGGCTGAGACTCGGCGAGGCCATTCACTGCATCCACTCGTCGGATATGCCGGGCGGTTGCGGGACCTCCGAGTACTGCTCGACCTGCGGCGCGGCAATTGCGATGGTTACCTGTTCCGTCACGGAAACGCCGGTGGAGAAAACATGCGCCGTGACGGTCGAAAACAACAACCGGACCCGGGACCTGTACTTGCGTGTCAGGAGCGTTCCCGTAGCGCATCAGGGAAATAAATTGATTCTGCTCTTCATGCAGGACATTACGCATCAGCAGAGGCTGGCTTCCCTGGAACAGGTGTTTTTTCATGATATCAACGGTATTCTCCAGGGGATACTGGGCGCCGGAGAACTACTTTCCATCAAGGCGCCGGAAAATATCAGAAACTATTCGGATCTTCTGCGGAAATTGACCCTGAGGCTCGTCGGAGAGGTGGCCATGCAGCAGTGCCTTTCGCAAAACGGGAGCACGTCCTATCAGCAGAATGTCAGCACGGTTCGCCTTCATCAGATTGTGGAAGATATAGGGATGATCATATCCAGCCATCCGGCGAAGCAGGCCAGGATCC
Source organism: uncultured Geobacter sp. (assembly GCA_964432775.1). GTDB lineage: Bacteria > Desulfobacterota > Desulfuromonadia > Geobacterales > Geobacteraceae > RPRC01. Next base: position 670 of record CAYSPF010000297.1, on the reverse strand, counting down.
TGGTCCTGCCTGAAATGGTTCCGGACGTGATCGTGACAACGGATGCCGGGCTGGTTGTTCGGGTTCTCGTGAATATGGTTGTCAATGCCCTTGAGGCGACCGATGAGGGTGACGCAGTGAGAGTTTCGGTTGATTCTTCCGATCGGGAAGTCGTATTCTCCGTCTGGAACAGAAGGCCTATCCCCGACGACATCGCTCGAAGGATTTTCCAGCGCAACTTCAGTACAAAAGCCGAGACCGGCAGGGGGCTCGGGACCTATTCCATGAAGCTGTTCGGCGAAGAGATCCTGGGCGGAAAAGTCGGTTTCCACACCTCGGCAGAGGAAGGAACCTGTTTCCACTTCAGGCTGCCCGTGCGGTGACTTAGAGCTTCAGGGTAAAAAATCAACCGCGGGTTTTCTTTCGCGATCCCCTCCGTAACCTTTCGAAACTGTATCCGCTGAATCCCTTGCCGTAACGGACTCGCCGGTGTAAACTCCTGTTTTGCCGCGTGGGCCGCTAGTCGTTGTGAACCATTCCCCGGTGAAACCAGTTGACTCGAAACGGATAAATTTCGTACTATCGTCAGATTATCCTCAGCAAAGGGTTTCCGTGAACCACGCCAAAAAGCTCTACATAGAAACATTCGGCTGCCAGATGAACGTTAACGATTCGGAGACGATGATTTCGC
>CAYSPF010000296.1:0-1996 GCA_964432775.1 uncultured Geobacter sp. | reverse complement strand
AGATGTTTGACAGCATGGAGCTGCGCAGAAAGCAGAGCAGTGCGGTCGTGGAGGAGCTTGAGGTTATCAAGGGGGTTTCACCCTAAATAGCGCTGGTGTTTTGCCCCTTGATGTGATACAAAAAATCCGTCACGATGAAGAGCCATGGATGTGGCCTTTAATTGTGTCTTGAGAGAATGTGAGTAGTTGATTTCCATACCGCCTGGATTCACGGTGAACCGGGACGGGAGGCGATAGCCGATCTGATGCGGGACCATGTTCCCTCCCGTTTCGATACGCAAAAAACGCCCCCCTTTCGGGAGGGCGTTTTTTTATTGGAGGAAATCGTGAAACGCAAGAAGACAGTCCTTGATATCCGCAAGATGAAGCAGGTCGGAGAAAAAATCTCCGTGCTCACCTGTTACGACTATCCGACCGCACGCATCCTCGATGAGAGCGGAATCGATATTCTGCTTGTCGGCGATTCCGTCGGCGTTGTGTTTGCCGGCTACGACACCACCCTTCCGGTCACCATGGAGGAGATGCTCTACCATACCAGGGCAGTTGCTCGGGCAAAGCCCCGGGCGCTTCTGGTGGCTGATCTTCCGTTTCTCTCCTATCAAACCGATATCCGCGATGCCCGTAGTAATGCGGGGCGCCTCATCAAGGAAGGCGGCGCCGAGGCGGTGAAGCTGGAAGGCGGCACGAATGCCGTTGAGAGTATCAAGGCCATCGTTGATATGGACATCCCTGTCATGGCCCATATCGGCCTCACCCCCCAATCCATTCACCGCATGGGCGGATACAGGGTGCAGGGGAAGACGGAGAGCGCCGGAGATAAGTTGCTGGAGGACGCAGTCGCCGTTCAGGAGGCTGGGGCTTTTGCCGTTGTCCTGGAGGGAATTCCTCTCAAGCTCGCCAGACGGGTAACCGACGAGCTGGAGATACCGACTATCGGGATAGGGGCCGGTCCCTTCTGTGATGGGCAGGTTCTGGTTATCCACGATATTCTCGGACTCTGCGAGAAATACTCTCCCAAGTTTGTCAGGCAGTATGCCGATGTGAAGTCCATAATTGCCGATGCCGCCGCTCGTTTCTCCAGCGAGGTGAAGGAGGGGGCATTCCCCACCGAGGAGCATTCTTTTGCCTGACATGCATATCATAACCTCGGTAAAGGAAATGCGGGAGAGGACCGCTGCGGCTCGGGCCGAGGGGAATACCATCGCCTTCGTTCCGACGATGGGTTTTCTCCACGAGGGTCACGCATCCCTGATGCGTGAAGGCCGAAAGCGGGGCAACCTCCTGGTTGTCAGCATCTTTGTCAATCCGGCCCAGTTCGGGGCCGGAGAAGACTTCGAGTCGTACCCGCGCGACCTTCGTCGGGACAGCGAAATCGCCCGTGAATGCGGGGTCGACATCATTTTCGCCCCCGATGCGCGGGAGATGTATCCGGCAGGCTACCAGACCTGGGTAAATGTTGAGACGATATCGCTGCCTCTCTGCGGCGCCTCGCGGCCGGGCCATTTCCGGGGTGTCACCACGGTTGTTACGAAGCTTTTCAACATCGTGAAACCAACTTTTGCCTTCTTCGGCGAAAAGGATTACCAGCAGCTGGCTGTTATCCGCCGCATGGTATCCGATTTGAACATGGATGTGGAGGTTGTCGGACTGCCGACGGTGAGGGAGCCGGACGGGCTCGCCATGAGTTCCCGAAACAGCTATCTCTCCGTGGCTGAGCGAAAGAGTGCTCTCTGTCTCTCCCGTGCCCTGGCAGCCGCGTCCACCCTCTTTCGCTCGGGAGAGGTTTCGGTTGCGAGACTGCGCGAGGCGGTGCTGGGTATACTTGGAGAAGAACCGGAGGCTTGTATCGACTACGTTGAGTTTCGCGACGGGGAGAACCTGGAAGAAATGGAACGGGCGGACGAACGGACAGTGCTGGCCCTGGCCGTGCGGATCGGCGCAACCAGGCTGATTGATAATGTCATTGTGGGAAGGGGAGTCACATGGAAAGAAAAAT
>CAYSPF010000295.1:0-2001 GCA_964432775.1 uncultured Geobacter sp. | reverse complement strand
CTGGAAAAAGGGGTCGGGGCGTATTTCGCGGCAATCAGGGAACCGGACGCCCTGGCGGCGATCAAGCTGACCCTCATCGCGGCCGGGATCAGTGTTCCCCTGAACCTGGTGTTCGGCGTGGCCGCGGCCTGGGCCATCGCCAAGTTCGACTTCAGGGGAAAGAGTTTTCTGATCACGCTCATCGATCTGCCGTTCTCGGTGTCGCCGGTGATCTCGGGACTCATCTTCGTCCTCATGTTCGGTCTGCAGGGATGGATGGGGGAGTGGCTTTCCGCTCATTCCATAAAGATAATCTTCGCCGTGCCGGGTATCGTTCTGGCAACCGTCTTTGTCACCTTCCCCTTCGTGGCCAGGGAGTTGATACCCCTCATGCAGTCCCAAGGGCGCGAGGAAGAAGAGGCGGCCCTGGTACTGGGGGCCGGCGGGTTCCGCACCTTCTTCATGGTCACCCTGCCGAATATCAAGTGGGGCCTCCTGTACGGGGTCATCCTCTGCAATGCCCGGGCAATGGGCGAGTTCGGGGCGGTGTCGGTGGTTTCCGGGCACATCCGGGGCCTGACCAACACCCTGCCGCTGCATGTGGAGATACTGTACAACGAGTACAATTTTGCCGCGGCCTTTGCCGTTGCTTCCCTCCTGGCCTTTCTGGCGATTCTTACCCTGGTGGTGAAGAGCATAGCGGAGTGGAAGGTGAGAGAACAAATCTCAGCTGAATAAAGGTGGAAGAACCGAATGAGTATTGAAATACAGAACATCAGCAAACGATTCAACGGCTTTCACGCCCTGAGCACGGTGGACCTGACGGTCCCCTCCGGAGAACTGGTTGCCCTGCTCGGCCCCTCCGGCTCCGGCAAGACCACCCTGCTGCGCATCATCGCGGGGCTGGAATTCGCCGATGAAGGGACCATCCTGTTCAACGGCGAAGAGGCGACGCACCGCAGCGCCAAGGAACGGCAGGTGGGATTCGTTTTCCAGCACTACGCCCTGTTCCGGCACATGAATATCTTCCAGAACGTGGCATTCGGTCTCCAGGTGAAACCGAGGAAAGAGCGCCCCTCAAAGGGAGAGATCCGCGACAAGGTCCATGAGCTTCTGCGGCTCGTGCAGCTGGAGCAGCTTGCCAAGCGCTATCCGGCCCAGCTCTCCGGCGGCCAGCGGCAGCGGGTCGCCCTGGCACGGGCCCTGGCGGTGGAACCGCAGGTGCTGCTCCTGGACGAGCCGTTCGGCGCCCTGGACGCCAAGGTGCGCCAGGAGCTGAGAAGATGGCTGCGCAAGCTCCATGACGAGATCCATGTCACCAGCCTGTTCGTTACCCATGACCAGGAGGAGGCGCTTGAAGTTGCCGACCGGATCGTGGTGATGAACGAGGGGAAAGTCGAGCAGTCCGGAACCCCGGAAGAGGTCTACGACAAGCCGGCCCATCCGTTCGTGTTCAACTTTCTGGGCAATGTCAACCTGTTCCACGGCAGGGTGCACGGCGGGTCCGCCAGGATCGCCGACATCAGCATTGATCTGCCCGGTCACGGGGAGGCGGACGGCGCTGCTGTCGTGGCGTATGTCCGGCCGTACGACATCGAGATAAACCGTGCCCGTCGGGGAAACGACGAAATCGAGGCAGTCGTGCGGCATATCCAGGGGGCAGGAGCGGTTGCACGCTTCGAGCTCGAACGGCTTGATACCCGTGAAATCATCGAGGCCGAGCTGACCAGGGAGCGCTACCGTGAACTCGGACTGCGGACCGGAGAAAAGGTATTCGTGAAACCGAGGAATCTGCGGGTATTCGCGCAGGACTATCAGATTTGATGGATTGGGATGAGACGCCAACCGGCAAACGAATCCCGGCCTGGTTGAAATGTCGGGGAGGGAGAATATGGCAAAGTCTGACTTGTCCGTGGACACCGAACAGTGGAACCGGGAGCTGCAACTGCGCGTCCGGACGGCATTGAAGGAACTCCGCTATGGAACCGTGAGCCTCGTTATCCAGGACGGCAAGGTAATCCA
>CAYSPF010000294.1:0-2035 GCA_964432775.1 uncultured Geobacter sp. | reverse complement strand
AGCAATTGCAACCAAAATCAAAGGAATCAAAAAGCGCCTTCCATCTCAGGAAGGCGCTTTCGTTATTAATCATTCGCTTAACCTTGAATCAACGGCTGGAACTTGCAGCCGTGCATAATCAGTCTCTGGACGCAGGCATCCGGACGGGAGACCACTCAGGGGCGTAACTATTGCCTGTGCCGCAAGCCAGGCAGGTCCTCTCCAACGTCTGCAGGTCGAGCACATAGATGTCGCTGCTGCCCCCTTTTGCCTGCGGGATGGAAGTGAACACGATCTTCGTCCCATCCGGAGACCAGCCCAGGTAGCCTTCCCCCTCGGGGCTTTCGGTCAGCCGGCGCACATCACTGCCATCGGCATTCATGATGTAGATATCGGTTACGCCATCGCGGTTGGCGAGAAAAGCGATCTGTTTTCCATCCGGCGACCAGCGCGGCGACCATTCGCTGTACGGGCTATCCGTCAGCTGAACCTGTCCGCTGCCATCCACGTTTACAATGAAAATGTCCTTCTGTCCGTCGATCTCAGATGCAATGACAACCTGTTTCCCATCCGGCGACCAGGGATCAACCGCTTCGTCCATGCCCGGGGTGTTCGTCAGGTTAATCTGCCCGCTGCCGTCCGGGTTCATGATGTAGATCTCCCAGTTTCCATCCCTCCGGGAAGTGAACAGAATCTTCGTCCCGTCAGGCGACCAGTACGGCAGACTATCCGCCCCCGGGCTGTTGGTAAGGTTGACTTGCCCGCTGCTGTCGGCGTTCATGATATAGATCTCCTCATCCTGTTCCCGGAAGCCCCTGAAGATGATCTGCGCACCGTCGGGCGACCAGTGCGGGAAGGAATCCACCCCCGGGTCGTCCGTCAGCCGTGCCAGCCCGCTGCCATCCGCGTTCATCACAAAGACATCCACATTGCTCCGCTCGATCTTTTCGCTGGAGGTGAACAGGATCCGGGTGCCATCGGGCGACCAGTGCGGGTTGGTGTGGTAGCCGGGCCAGGCGGTAAGCAAGGTGACCCCGCTGCCGTCTGTGTTCATGCTGTAAATATCGATACCGTCCTTTTCAGCTCGGCAGAACACAATTTTCTGCACTTCGGCAGGTGCGGCGGTCAGCTCAGGCGATGGGGTCAGGCCGGGTTGGGGTGATGGCGAAGGTGTGCTGGATGGGGCTATGGCCCGGGTTGGCTGCAGGGTCTGGTCCGAGACGGGGTTGCAGGCTGAGAGAAGGGCGATGAACCAGACAAGGAGGAACCATGCTGCCTGACTGGATTGGTTGTTCATATGTTATCTCCACATCCTGTCATGTTCACAGTACAAAACCGGCTTCCCCGGTGCAAGTGCAACCTGGTTTGGAAGGGACCGTTTTCAATCGCACTCCCGCTGCCCCGAACCAGAACCTAAAGCTGCTTTGAAAGAAAATAACGCTGGTGCCTGGGAGGAAAGTCCTGCAGTTCGCCAAAGACCTGGTAGCCGTGTTTGCTGTAGAATTCCGGCGCTTGGAAGCTGAATGTGTCCAGGTACACATACTTTGCGCCGCGCAGCCGCGCTTCCTCTTCGGCGCGCTCCAAGAGTCGGCTGCCATGCCCCTTGCCGCGCAATTCTTCTTTTACCCACATCAGGCTCAGGGAAAACCACCCCCAGTAGGTTTCCCCGATCACACCGCCAACGATCTCCCGATCAGGAGCATAAAGCACGATGCACAGGCGCTTTTCGCCGCTTTCACCAACTTGCTGTGTATTGAAATGATGGATCTCTCCCCCTATAGCCTCCCAGACTGGATCACCAGGTTTATCAATTGAATCGATCTGATATTCGTCCGTCATGTTTTTTCCTCCAGGTCATGCTCAGCCAGCAGGGTGCGTTGGTAACGCACCCTGCTACTATTGTGGGTGGTCGAAGATAAGCAGTGTCTACAAGGGATTCATGCCCTGTAATTTTGATTATACAAATCCCGTCATCTAAAATACAATAGCGCCTTCCGTCTCTGTTACAGTCACAAATTCCCATAGAAAGGGATTGAAAAAAGAGAGAGTTCCAATC
>CAYSPF010000293.1:0-2044 GCA_964432775.1 uncultured Geobacter sp. | reverse complement strand
TGTTCAGCGATTCCAGCACGCGCGGCGCCCCGAAACCCGGCGCAATCTCCATGTCGAGATATTCCGCCCATGATTCCACGCCAACCGAAAGGGCAGTGGCAAAAGAGAATTTGGGATGAGGGTGGAAGCCGAGCGAATGCCGGATGGGGATCCGGGCGCGTCGAACAGACCGGGTAAAAAGGTGTAACAACTCCAGATGGCTCAGCAGACTCATGATACCGGTTTTGCTGAATCGAAGCCGAATTCTTGCCGCCAGGACTCCGGGGCGCCCGACCTCTGCCGGTGCGGCAGACTCCGCTTTCCCGCCCAACGCAGCATGTTTTCCGGCAGCCTCCGGTCCGTGCACCCGCGGCTGGATACGGGAGAAATCGCACACCCCGCATCCGGTGCAGGATCCGTCCCGGCAGTCTCCGGTGGGGAAACCTTCCCGAGACTTCTCTTCCTCCTTACGCAGGAACTCTCCGGAGACCCCGCTATCCAGGTGGTCCCAGGGGAGGAGTTCATCGTAGTCCCTTCTCCTGAGATAGAATTCCGGATCGATCCCCGCCTCGTCGAAGGCCTGTTCCCATTTGCGGAAATCATGGTGCTCGCCCCAACCGTCAAACCGGCAGCCAAGCTCCCGCGCCTTCAGGAGAACCCTCGAAAGTCGACGATCCCCCCGGGCAAAAACCCCTTCGAGAAACGACAGGTGGGCATCGTGCCACTTGAATGCAAGTTTCCTTTTTCTCAGTTCTCCGCGCAGGAAGCGCTGTTTCTCCAGGATCTCCTCACGGCCTATCTGGCGTTGCCACTGGAAAGGGGTGTGAGGCTTGGGAACGAAGCTACCCACGGACACCGTCACATCCCCCCCATGTCCGGTCCCCTTCCCTGCCCGCTTGACCTGTGCGGCAAGTTCCGCGATGCCGAAGACGTCATCCATGGTTTCCGTTGGAAGGCCAATCATGAAATAGAGCTTGATGACCCGCCAGCCCGCCAGGAATGCATCCCTGGCGTTCAGGATGAGATCCTCTTCCGTGATTCCCTTGTTGATAACCCTTCTCAGGCGCTCGCTCCCTGCCTCGGGTGCAAGGGTAAACCCGGTCTTCCGCACCTTCGCCACTTCGTCAGCGAGTTCCCGTGTCAGGCTCCCCACGCGCAGGGAGGGGAACGAGATCGCTACCCGCTCCTCCGCGTATTTCGCCATCAAAGCCCTGAGAAGCTCCGTTATGCATCCGTAATCGGCAGAGGAAAGGGAGAGAAGAGATATCTCCTCATACCCGGTATTTTTCAGAACTTCATCGATCTTTTTCAGGATAATTTCCGGCGATCGCTCCCGGACAGGCCGGTAGATATACCCCGCCTGACAGAAGCGGCACCCCCGGGTGCAGCCGCGCGCTATCTCCATGCTGACCCGGTCATGGACCGTTTTCAGAAAGGGGACGACAGGCGCAGTCGGATAAGGAAGCTGATCCAGGTCCGGCGCTATACGCCGTCTGACCTTTTCGTAGCCGGGCACGAGGGAAGCAATACCGGCCACGTGTCCGCCTTCATCGTAGGAAACAGCGAAAAATGACGGGACATATACCCCTTCCACACCGGAGAGTCGTTGCAGAAGTTCTTCTTTTGTCCCCTTTTCCTGTTTCCAGGCCCGGCATACCTCGGCTATCTCGATAACCGCCTCTTCTCCGTCACCGAAAAGGAACGCGTCAAAAAAATCCGCCAAGGGCTCCGGGTTGCCGGCGCAGGGGCCGCCGCCAAGAACCAGTGGATACTCCTCCCCCCGCTCGGAAGCAAAAACGGGAATCCCTGCCAGCTCCAGCATATTCAGTATATTGGTACCGGACAATTCGTACTGCAGGGTAAATCCGAGAATATCAGCCCGAGCAAGAGGCATCCCGCTTTCCAGGGTGGAGAGCCGCTCTCCGGAGATTCGCATCGCGTCCTCACGGTCGGGCCACGGCGCATACACCCTTTCCGCTCCAATCCAGTCATGGCCGTTGAGAATACCGTACAGGATCTGGAATCCCAGGTGACTCATGCCGACTTCATAGACGTCCGGAAACGC
>CAYSPF010000292.1:0-2072 GCA_964432775.1 uncultured Geobacter sp. | reverse complement strand
TGCCGTTCAGTCCGAATCCGACGATAATCACGTGGTCGGAAACTCTCATTTTGTGCTCGCGCCGCGCCAGCACACCTCTTCCGCGGGTCAGTGAGCGGGGCAAAACGGCAACGACCCGATCAGTCAGCGGAGCGGAGAGCTTGAGACAGAGGGGGGTCAACCCCATGGTGGCCACCGACGCGGCGAGAAAGATCTGGTACAGGTCCTGGGAAAAAATCCCGTATTTCAGCCCCGACTGGCAGAGCACGAACGAGAATTCCCCGATCTGCGCGAGACAGAGCCCGGTTATCAGGGCAATCCTCATGGAAATCCCGAGGGACATGGCTGCCCCCGCCGTAATCAGCGTCTTTACCAGGATGATGGTGATTACAAGGGATGCAATGAGCAGCGGGTGTTTCAGGAGAACGGCCGGATCAAGGAGCATGCCCACGGAGATGAAAAAGAGCGACATGAAGGCGTCACGGAACGGCATGATGTCGCCCAGGGCCTGGTGGCTGTACTCGGACTCGGAGATGGCAAGACCGGCGATGAAGGCCCCGAGTGCAAGGGAAAGGCCGACCCGGGCGGTGATCCAGGCGGTTCCGAAGCCGATGAAAAGGATTGTCAGAAGGAACAGTTCCCGGCTCCTCGCCTTGACCACCTGCCCGAATATCCAGGGAACCATGAAACGCGCGCCGTAATGGGCTACCAGTACCACTGCCCCCGCCTTTGCGCATACGGTCAGAATACCGGTCAGGCCGTCACCCGCACCGGCGAGAAACGGAACGAACAGCATCAGCGGAACAACGCACAGATCCTGGAATATCAGGATCCCCATGGCCATCTTGCCGTGTGGCGCATCCGTCTCCCCTGCATCCATGAGCAGTTTCATGAGAATTGCGGTACTGGAGAGGGCTACCAGAAAACCGAAGAAGATCGACTGCTGCACGGAGAAGTTGAATGCGAAGCCAATCAGGGCGGTCACCAGGATGGTCAGACCCACTTGCAACCCACCGCCCAGCAGCACCAGGTGCTTGATGCGCATCAGCTCCTTCAGGGAGAACTCGATGCCTATGGTGAACAGGAGCAGCACCACGCCGATCTCGGCCATCTGCTCAACCTGGTGGATATTCCTGATCAGCCCCAATGCATGGGGACCCGCAAGGATTCCGGCCACGAGAAAGCCGATAATCGACGGGAACATCATCCGTCGGAATATGAGCACGGTGGCTACGGCCAGACCGAACAGGATTTCCATGTCCTGCAAAAGAGCGTGCTCCATCCATCGTCCTTTCTACCGTATTTCCTGGCCCGGACTTACGAACGATATTCCCAGACCGGAGTAGGCGCCGATCATCAGACACTCGATGATCGGGGTGCTCACTTGCCGTGCGGCGTGCCACCGCACCAGGAAGCTGGCGCCGAATCCGCCGCTGGTGTCCTTCTCCTCGATAAAGATGCTCGTCGATGCCAGGGGGCCAAGGGAGACGGGCTTCGCCAGCATGCGACGCAGGAGCTTCCCCCGGGAACTGTAATAATCGGCGCCGGTAATCGTGATTTGGTTCGTCAGGTCGGTATTGCGGATGCTCAGCGTTGTCGCCAAGTTCACCGGCAGCGCGCGGTGTCCCGTGTAGACGTGGGAATAGACGGGAACATAGACCGTGCGGCCCGTGGAACGCGCGGGTTCTCCGAAAGCCGGGAGCGGCGGTGCTGTCAGCAGCAACAGCAACGTCATGACCATCGGCACCAATCCGGATACGCGGAGAAATCCGTTCATTTCGCAACCTCCTTGGCAGGAAAAACCATCCGCATGCTCTCGCAGGCGGGACGGGAAAACATGCTACACGGTACCAGAAAAAGCCGTCGTCCACAATGCCCCCGACACCCTTCCCCCCATGCTCGTCCCTCAAAGGGCAACTCAAACGGAGCACTGACAATGACGTATCACGCCACGATATTTTTCTTTTTCACCGCGCCTCCATCCGGTATACTTAGCCAATCGCTTCAGCAACTGCCTGAACAAAGAGAAAGGACGGCACGGCATGGAACAGATTCCGGCGTTTATCGTATTGGGGATACTGGCGGGAATTCTC
>CAYSPF010000291.1:0-2086 GCA_964432775.1 uncultured Geobacter sp. | reverse complement strand
AAGAATAGCACATGTATTATCATAACAAAACGTTATTTACAGAACGAACTACTAGTTTTCAATCCTGAACCGGAATGCCGCTGTTGCGCCGTGATCGGGAGTCCCGTGCCAGGTGCGTTCCGTGAAGGTAATCGTTCCGTCCCGGTCGATGAGGAGCACGGTGGACGACCGGGTGCCGTAGCCCATGCCCGAGATGAAGATGGGGGCGAGGAGCCGTTCTTTTTCCATGCCTACGCCGGTTTCGGGGAGGTGACGGTCATCCGGCTGGGAGCGGTCGGCCAACAGGGAGAACAGTTCCTCAACGGACGGCTCATGGTCATCCTTCAGGATCTTCTTCAGGCGCGCTTTTCCCCGTTCCACCTTCGGCCATGGGGTATCCGGGAGATGGTTGCTCAGGCCGTGGATGCCGGGCTGCACGAGCGGCGGGACGTCTCCGCGGTTGCAATGGCAGAACAGGCGACCGGCAGTGCCGAACAGGAGGGAAAAGCCGTTATACCCGGCTGATTTCTCCCGTAGAACCTCCTGGTATCCGTCCGGGGGCATTCCGCACAGCAGGAACTCCGGAACCAGGGCGCCGCGGGATGGCGCGTCACTTTTCATGGAGCGGGGATCACGGTAGTTGGCGAGGGCGGCGAACCTTCCGTCCCCGGTTACTCCGAGCCAGGTCCCGCCGCAGCGCAGGTCCTTGCCCGCAAGAAGGCGGGGCTCGGTTTCCCAGAAGGATGCCGGAGCGGTGGGCCGGTCATAAAACTCGTCCCGGTTTGCGGCAACGATGAGCGGGTAGCGCGGGTGATATCGGTAGGCAAACAGGATCAGGCACATGGTTGGGAATGTCTCCTTGTTTCAGCGGTAGCGCCGGTCACGGTTTTCGCAGACCCCGAAGGGCGTTCTCGAACAACTCCGGGGTGAAGCCCTTGATAACGGCCTCGTCATCGCCGATGACGACCAGGGGGACCCGCTTGGTCGCGTATTTCGTGACAAGCGCATCCATGGCTTCTTCGTCGGTTTCCACATCCAGCTCGACAAAGGTGATGTCCCTGGCAATGAAATACTCCCTGGCCTCCCGGCAGTGGGGGCACCAGGATGTGGAATAGAGGACGATCTTCGGGTAGGAAGCGGCACGGGAGACGGCTGGGGGCGTGGGCGTCTGTCGATCCTCCCGAACGTCCGTTGCGCCGCAGTACGAGGCGGGTAGGAGCAGTCCGAAGAAGAGCAGACATAGAATCAGGTTGCGCATGGAACACCGCCTTTGACGAAAAGATATCCCCCTCTGCCGAGGAGGGGTTTCGCGACATCCAGTATACCCGATACGGGGGAGACCTGCCAGGTTTTGAAAACCTGGCAGGTCTGAGGGCTTCATGGTTGAAATGGTTGAGATTTTATGAGATTCCGGCATGGCCGTATAAGGGAGAGTTGTTGTTATGCATGTCTGCAGCGCGGTTTTTCATCTTCAGCTGTCGAGCCGTTCCCTCAAGGTGAAGCGGGGTATTCTCAAGAGCATCCTTGCACGAGCGCGGAACACCTTCAACGTTGCGGCAGCGGAAGTGGATCTGCAGGATATCCACGGCTCGGCCGTTCTCGCCTTTGTCACGGTGAGCGGCAGCCGCTCCGCCGCCCGCGGGCTTCTTGAGCAGCTGGAGGAATGGATGGTGGAAGAGAGACCTGATGTGGATGTGGTGAGCGTGGAGATTGAAGAACGGTAGAATGGAACCCATCAATTGCAATCCCGTGCCTATTTACAGGGCGCAATGCCTTTATTTGGTGCACCCCGGTTGACCCTTCCGGCAATTACTTGCCGATCCCTGCTCGGCAAGCAGCCACAAGAGTGTACGTGTTATCTCTGATAGTATTCATTTCTCTTGTTCCAATGGCCGCTCTGGCACAGGTTGTGAAGAACCCTTTATAACCGTGGACGTTTCCTCTATCAAGCAGGTTTACCTATCCAATGTAGGATAGGGTTAGACGCAAATAGGTTTTTTCACGCAACGTGGCGCGACAGCTTGAATTCCTCAACCTGTCGCGCCATTTTTGTTGCCGATACGTTCTTACCTCTCCAACAGTGAAAGGAGAAGGGCAATGTACGGAA
>CAYSPF010000290.1:0-2089 GCA_964432775.1 uncultured Geobacter sp. | reverse complement strand
GCGGGCTCTGGAGAAGGGGGTGGTCGATGGGGTAGTGGGGCGTATCCCGCAGTTCCGGATAGTCCAGTGTGGCTATCTGCATCAGGTCGCGTAAGGCCATCATCCCGTCCACCTCGAAGACGTCCGTCGTTTCATTCAGGTCCAGTTCCGCGGCGAGCATGCCCCGGTGGGCAACATCCATACCCTTCATGACCTCCATGCGGACGATGGGCGCGAATTTCCTGTCCTGCAGCTCCGACTCGATCATCACCAGAAGGTCGTCCGCCTGCTCCTCGTTCTTTTCCGTATTGGAATTTCGTGTTATCCGGAAGAATTCACAGTTCAGCACGTGCATCCCCGGGAAGAGCATGTCGAGATTTTGTCGGATTACATCCTCGATTTGCACAAAGCGATCCGTGTCGCCGACCCGCAGGAACCGCTGGATGCCCGCCCCTGTCGGCACCTTCACCCTCGCCAGGGAAACCTCCTTGTCCCTCGCATAGCGGAGCGTTACCAGCAGATTAAGGGAGAGGTTGGAGATGAACGGGAACGGGTGTGCCGGGTCGATTGACTGGGGAGTGATCAGGGGGAAGATGTTGCGGAAATAGTATTCACGCATCTGCTTTTTTTCCCTGGCAGTGAGCTCGGAGTAAGATATGAGCACTATCCCTTTTGTCCGCAGGAGTTCGATCAGCTTCGGCAGCAGGTTCAGCTTTGCGTCCTCTATCTCCCGCACGACAACATGGCACTCCTCAATCTGTTGCCGTGGCGTTCTTCCGTCCACGGTCAGGCCGCGGATACCTGCGCCAAGTTGCTGTTTCAGGCCGCCGATGCGTTTCATGAAAAACTCGTCCAGATTCGAACTGACGATGGACAGGAACTTGATCCGCTCCAGGAGCGGGGTTCGTTCGTCCTGCGCCTCATGGAGGACGCGGCGGTTGAATTCCAGCCAGGTAAGCTCCCGGTTGAGGTAGAGCGATGAGGCGGACAAATTTTCTTCCAAAGGCGCGGCGGAGGAAGGGGAAGTTGTCGATGGTGTTGGAGTGGAGCTTTTTTTCCTTTTTTTCCGGGACGGGGAGGCCGGCGTCTTCCGTGAAGCTTTTTCCGGTGTCAGTGGAGGGTCATTCAGAGGTTCGGATTTCGGACTGCCTTCAGGGTCACTCATGTTTGTCTCCGCATGGATAGAATGGGGGTGCCTGGGCATGAGGCCAGGGAGTAGCGGCAGGTGGAGTGCACGGCATCCCGGCTTCAGCTGTTGCGATGCAACTATAACACCGTTCGTCTCGATTATCGAGATAGTGCTTACATCAATTTGCATACGGTAGAAAAATGGCTATGCGGATACTGCTGAAATGCGATGCAAATCGTGAAAGGCGCCTCTTGCGGGAAAGTATGTCTGAAGAGACAGCCATCGAAGATAGCGTTGAAGGGTGACCGATTGCCCGGAGAAGATATGTAATGAAAATCGTTTTCAATGATGTTATACTGTACTCGTTCCAAAAACGGGAATCGTTTCGGTTTCTTACGAGGAAAGGAGATATATCATGGCAAGAGAATCTGCACTGAGAAAGACATATGACTTTCAGTCGATGATGGATGTTTATAAGGATCTGGCAACCCCCGGCGCTCCCCATGGCCTGCTGGCGAGCATGGTGGGCAGCTGGGAAGTCAAAAGCGTTTGCTTGATGGAATCGGGTGGTGAGCCCTTGGAACACACCGGCGTATCCGAACAGAGAATGATACTCGGAGGACGTTTCCTGCAACAGCATTTTGACGGCGACATGATGGGAACACCGTTCTCAGGTATCGGTTTCATGGGGTATGACAATCACAAAGGGAAGTACGTGTCTACCTGGTTGGATTCCATGGGTACCGGAATCTATTATTTTGAAGGAGATGCCGGTGCGGACGGCAAGACTATTACGCAGACCTGCGACTTCGACGATCCTGTCAGGGGTCCATTGAGGTGGCGTACCGTGACCAGAATCGTAGATGGTGACACAATGAAGTTTGAAATGTTCACCACCGGAGAGAGCGGAACAGAAGAACTGATGGCGGACATGACGTATACCCGGAAATAGTAAAACCGCAGAATACCCACATGAAGGGC
>CAYSPF010000289.1:0-2096 GCA_964432775.1 uncultured Geobacter sp. | reverse complement strand
ACGGAGGAATACGAACATGGGTTACATAACCGGATTACGCAGAAACGGGGCCGAATACACGCCGCTGTTCATCACGGCCATTGACGAAGAGACATGCATCGGCTGCGGCCGCTGCTTCAAGGTCTGCGCGCATGACGTCCTCAGCTTTGAGGAGGTGGACGAGGATGATTCCGCGAAGATGTTCATGACGGTCTCCAGCCCGGGCAACTGTATCGGCTGTCAGGCATGCGGCAGGACCTGCTCGAAGAAGTGCTTCACCTTCGAGCCGGTGGAGATGTGATTCCGCTGGGGGCGCGGTGTGCCGCGCCCCCAACACAGGGAGGGTACGATGCTATTCGCTGTTGCTTCCAAAGACGGCCGGGAAATAAACCAGCACTTCGGCCACGCAGAGCGGTTTCTCATCTATGAAGTCCGCGGCGCGGACGTCTCGCTGGTGGATGATAAGAAGGTCGAACGCTACTGCACCTATGACGAGGCCCACCCGTTGCGGCGTCATGTCCTGCGTGCCATCGCCGAATCTCTCCAGGGATGCGCCGCCGTCGTCTGCTCGCAGATCGGCCCGGCCCCCCGGGAAGAGATGTCCCGTCTGGGACTTGAAGTCTACTGCGCTTCGGGGGAGATCAGGCCGACGCTGGTTGAACTGGCGAAACTGTTCTGAATCATCATACAAGGCGGTGACCCATGTCCGGACACGATTTTAATCTCTGCAATCTTCCGCCCTGGGTCATCGCCTCGCGGCATTTCAATGAACATCCGCAACCCCTGGAGATCCAGGGTGTTCGCCAGGCCAACCGCTTCCTGTTCGACAGGCTTGACCGGATAGCGTGCGCTCACGAGCGGGCCGGGGTGTTCCACGACTACATGTCGGTGAAGTTCCAGCTCCACCACTGGCAGAGCCAGACCGACACCGCCCGCAGAAGCCTGAAAAACAGCTACCTCCGCTTTCTGCGCGGCTGGATGATGGATTCGAATTCCGTGGAGGGCGCGGTCCTCAAAGGGTGGGTAGAGAGCCGGATGGGGCTCTCCCCCACCTTCCACAAGGTGCGCATCCCCGGCATCCATGACGAAGAGTACATGATCTTCGCCCTGGACCGGACACGGGGGAGCGCACGCACCAACGCCATCAATTCCCAGCTCGACCTCCTCTATGAATACTGCCAGTATGAACTGGGCAAAATCACCGACCACCACACATGCCTCACTCTCTTTCGCGGCACCAATGACGCAAACGACTACGAAACGATCGAGGCGATCGGCAAACGTGACCGTATCGTCCGCTTGAACAACCTGGTCTCGTTTACCGCGGATGAGGAGCGGGCCTGGGAATTCGGCGATACGGTGTGGGAAATCCAGGCGCCGCCGGCAAAGGTGTTCTTCTTCGGGAACCTGCTTCCAACAAGCATCATGAAATGCGAAGGGGAGTTTCTGGTAATCGGGGGGGAATACCGGGTTCGCAGGGTAATGTGTACCTTGTAAGGCAGGTGGAAGGCTGAAGACTGAAGACTGAAGGTGAAACACATTTCCGTCAAAGCCTGATGGATTCTCCATCTGATTTTCTTCAGCCTTCAGCCTTCAGCCTATAGCCCTGCTCTTTCCCCATCGGCGAAAGGTCCACCAGCTTTCCCGCCAACTCGGTAATTTCACGAACCAGGCTACGGTCAAGCCTCTTCAACCAACGGACTGGAAGCCGCTCCAGGCCATAGAAGGCGCCTGCCAACCCGCCGACAATTGCGCCCGTGGTGTCTGCATCTCCCCCCTGATTAACCGTCGCAACAACGCACTCTTCATAATCGCGGCCGCGGAAGAAATGGTGGCAGACCGTCTGAAAGGTGTCCACCACGTAACCGGTGGCCAGCCCGTGATACGGCTCGAAGGAGAAATTCGGATACACACCGACGAGACTGTCCACCTCACGCCGCAGGCAGGCCTTGGAGCGTCCTGCAACGGCCAGGTGCAGCAGACGGCCGTAACAGAGGCAGGCGGCATCGGACAGGGGCTGATTGTGCGTCAGGTGTGCCTGTTCAAGAGAGTATTTCCCAAGCAAATCGTCATCGCCGAGCGTGGCAAGCGCCACCGGCGCCATGCGCATCAGCGCG
>CAYSPF010000288.1:0-2107 GCA_964432775.1 uncultured Geobacter sp. | reverse complement strand
CGAAAAGGGGGCGTGCGCATCCTGGAGAGCAATCTGCGGCGCATCCTGAAAGCCGACGTGGACGGGGGTGACGACGTCAACCGTCAGATGGAGAGGGCCCGGCGCTGTTTTCAGAGCCTTTTCGAAGCGGGCGCGGAGAATCGCGACCTGTCCAGGCGGCACCTGGCAATACGCGGCAAGATCATGGAGGTCATCGAAAAGACATCCTGCCGGGGCGGGTACGAAAGGGTTCTGGCCCTGAAGGATTTTGCCATGCCGGACCTCTCTCGGCCCCTGTTCAGCGGGCCGCTGCTCGCACTCCTCGCGGAAACCGAGGAGGCCATGCTCGTCCCCGGATCACCGGCCCTGGCGGTACTCAGGAATCCGGAGGCCCGGCGCGGACTCTTCCCCAACGGCACGGTGCAGACGGTAGCTTCCCCGGATGCCGATGACGCCGTTGCCCATGCATCCCTGATCTTTCACCACCACTGCTATAACCCGCTGCTGGAGTCCTGGTATAACAGAATCCAAGAGCCGGGGCTGGTTGCGGCGGTATAGAACTGCGGGCAAAGGGCAAAAGGTGAAGGGTGAAAAAGATCAGCACGAAAGAGAGCATTCCATGAATTTTCTTGTCAACGCCGCCGCAACCGCCCGTGCTGCACGATTCAAGGCCCGCGATCCGTTCAGCAGTCAGCGGGACATTTTTCGGAATCTCATCTCACGGGGAACCGGCACCCGTTTCGGCAGGGACCATGGATTCGGCGATCTGGCCGGACTCACATTCGAGACTGCCTACCGGCGCTTTCGGGAAAACGTGCCCATCCGGACCTACACCGACTTCTGGAACGACTACTTTTCTTCCGGCTTCCGGAAAGAGGGGGAACACGTGCGCCTCGACCTGGACAACGTCACCTGGCCCGGCAGAATTCCACTGTACTGTGAGACATCCGGCACCACTGCACCCACCAAGTTCATCCCGTTCACCCGCGAGATGTTCGCCGAGAACAGGCGCGCCGCCCTGGACCTGACATCGTGCTATCTGGCGGGAAACCAATCCAGCAGACTCCCGGGGGGAAAACTGCTTTACATGGCTGGCTCCACCGATCTGAAGGATGTGGGAAACGGCGCCCGAAGCGGCGACATGAGCGCAATCACCCTGCGGAAACGCCCGTTTTACCTACGGCCGTTCGTTGCGCCCGATACCGCTATTTCGGCGCTTCCCTGGGAGGAAAAGGTCGAGAAGATGGCCCGCCTCCTCCTTGAAAGCGACACGATCCGAGGCATATCCGGAGTTCCTCCATGGATACTCCTCCTCCTGAAGAGGTGCTCCGCATTGGGGGGGAAGGAGTTGTCCGAACTCCTCCCCCACCTGGAACTCATCATTCACGGCGGCGCCGGCATGAAGCCCTACCGGGGAGAGTTCGACCGGCTGTTCGGCTCGCGTCAGCCGACCTTCCTGGAGCTTCTACCCTCTTCCGAGGCATTCATGGCCTTCCAGCTGCCCGGCGAGGAGCTGATGCGCTTCACCCCCTACTACGGTGTCTTTTTCGAGTTCGTCCCCTTCGAAGCCCTGGACGAACGGGGTACACCGCACCCCGATGCCGCAACCGTGCCGCTTGAGGGAACAGAGATCGGTCGGCGCTACGCCGTGATCCTCTCCACCTGTGCCGGACTCTGGCGCTACCACATCGGCGACACGCTCCGGTTCACGTCCCTCACCCCCCTGCACATGGAATTCACCGGCAGGGACCGGTTCCTCGACCGCTTCGAGGAAAAGGTCACGCAGGGCGAGGTCGAGGAGGCAGTGGCTGAACTGAACCGGATACCGGGTGTCCAGGTGCGTGAGTTCATGGTGGGCGCCGACATCCCGTGCAGACGGCATCTCTGGGTTCTGGCGGTGAGGCCGGGAAGCAGCGTCGACAGGGAACGTTTCGCGGATCTCCTGGATAGCGTCCTTCAATCCCTCAATGCAGACTACGCAGCCTTTCGCGGTCAGGGAAGAATCAACCGCCCCGAGGTCGTTATCGTGGAAGAAGGAATGATCTACGCCTGGTCAAAGGAGTTCCGCGGGAGACTCGGCGGACAGAGCAAGATACCCCATATCGACCCGACACCGGACGGAGAGATG
>CAYSPF010000287.1:0-2116 GCA_964432775.1 uncultured Geobacter sp. | reverse complement strand
CCACGTTGCAAGGATGGCAGGTCGCTTTTTTAACTGACAACCATTATGTCTACAAGAGGACATAACCATGAAAGAAATAAAACCAGCAATTCTGATGTTCATCGTTTTCACCGTCATCTGCGGCGGCATCTACCCTGCCATCGTCACCGGTATTGCCCAAGCCGTATTCCCTCAACAGGCCAATGGGAGCTTCATCACCGACAAAAACAACCGCGAGATTGGCTCCAGCCTGATCGGCCAGCCATTTTCCGACCCGAAATACTTCTGGCCTCGCCCTTCCGCGACCCCTGATTTTGCGTACAACCCGGCTGGTTCCAGCGGTTCCAACTCCGGGCCAACCAACCCCGCCTACTTCGAAACGGTGGCCGGCCGGGTGAAAAGCCTGCGCGACGCCGGTCTGACCGGCCCGGTCCCGGTCGATCTGGTGCAGGCCTCGGCCAGTGGTCTCGACCCGCACATCACGCCGGAAGCAGCCAAAGTGCAGATTGCCCGGGTCGCCAAAGCGCGCGGGATGAACGAAGAAGAGCTGACCAAGCTCGTCGCCGGCCACACTGAGGACCGCCAGCTCGGCTTTCTGGGAGAGCCGAGGGTAAACGTGCTTGAATTGAACCTGAAGCTTGATGCGTTGAAATAATCGGCAGCACTCAGGAGGACACCGATGAGACTCTTGATCGTATTAACAGTTTTTTTAATCACTGCGACAGTGCATGCGGTATCATATCCTGTAGAGTTTCCGAAAGGCCTGGAAGAGTTCACTACCATTGAGGGAATTAAGTTCAAGGCTGCCAAAGGGACAAGTAATCCTCCTTCAATTCCGAAATCCTGGAAGTTGATCAGCGTTTCCAACGGTGAAAAGTCAAATTCCAACAATCTCTGGTTTCAGGATGAAGATGGGTCCGTCTACCTGCTTCAAGGATTCACGTCCCAGAACAAGTTCATTATTCATGAACACGTTTATAAAATTCCCGCAAAATGGTAGGGTAAAGCCTTGGAAATTCACCCGGAGTGATGATGACCGAGAACGAGGAAAAACGTCCCTCTCCTGAAGCATTACTGCAGCTCGCTCAGGCGGAAGAGGCCGAAGCCGGACGAAGCAAGCTGAAGATATTTCTCGGCTACGCCGCCGGCGTCGGGAAGACATACGCCATGCTGGCGGCGGCCCATGAGCGGAAGGCGGAAGGGCTGGACGTGGTTGCGGCGTATGTTGAATCCCACGGCCGGGCGGATACGGATGCACTCCTTGACGGCCTGGAAACGATCCCGAGGTTGCATCTTGACTACCAGGGGGTGCTCCTCCCGGAACCGGATATCGACGCGGTGCTGTCCAGAAAGCCGCAGATCGCCCTGGTGGACGAGCTGGCCCATACCAACGCCCCCGGTTCCCGTCACGAGAAGCGCTGGCAGGATGTCGAGGAACTCCTTGCCGCGGGCATCGACGTCTATACCACGGTCAATATCCAGCATTTCGAGAGCCTGAACGATATCGTGGCGCAGATTACCGGCGTGGTGGTGCGTGAGACCGTTCCCGACAGCCTCCTCGATCAGGCCGCGGAGATACGGCTGGTGGATATCCCTCCGGATGAACTTCTTCAGCGCCTCCGGGATGGGAAGGTGTATATCCCCGAGCAGGCGGCTCGGGCGACGGAGAAGTTCTTCCGGCGGGGAAACCTGATGGCCCTGCGGGAGCTTTCGCTGCGTCGCGCGGCTGCCCGGGTGGATGAGGAGATGCGGGCCTATATGGAGTCGCAGGCCATTCCGGGGCCATGGCCCGCTGCCGAACGGCTCCTCGTCTGCGTCAGCGGCAGCCCCTACAGCGAAAGGCTTGTCCGCACCACACGCCGGCTGGCCGACGAGATGAATATTCCCTGGTTCACGGTGTACGTGGAAACCCCCGGCAGCAGCAGGCATCTCCAGGAAAACCGGGTCCGTGTCTGGAAGGACCTGCGTCTCGCCGAAAGTCTCGGGGCGCAGGTGGCCACCCTGACCGCCACGTCGGTCGCTGAGGCCCTTGTCGACTATGCCATGCAACACAACGTGACCAGGATCGTGGTCGGCAAACCGGCCAAGCCCCGCTGGCGGGAGTTCCTGATTCCTCCCCTTGTTGACCAACTTATCC
>CAYSPF010000286.1:0-2134 GCA_964432775.1 uncultured Geobacter sp. | reverse complement strand
AGCGTTGTTCCCGAAGCGGCGTTCGACGAGTCGTAACATTTCAGGCTACAGTTTGCCGAGCCGTCATTGGTTACAACGATCCCGCCGCCGATCATGCACCGGGATGTCGCCACCGCTCCCGTAGCGGTCAGATCCCCGGTTGATGTCCATGGCTGAGAAGCCGTCACCATCGCAAGGATATCAGCGATCGTCACCCTTTTCGTTATTCCGGATTGCACGATAGGGACGATGTCCGAACTGGAGATAGAGGCGCTGCCGTCCGGGAGACGCGATATTGTCGTGTCGGCGGACCATCCGGGGTACACAAGCGCGGCCATGATCACCAGCATCACCGATAAGTACAGGAGTTTTTTCATGACTCCACCCCCGGAAACGCAGGAACGTCTGCGAGAAAAGTCTCCAGCGTGAAATATGTTGGATTCCCCGCCGCCTGCTTGGACCATTCCGTTTCTGCAAAGTCCCATACCGCATCACCCCAGCGGAAAAGAGCCAGCGCCCTTGCTTTTCTCTCCGGATTGCTGCTGTCTTTCCACATCCCGGAGGTATGGAGGGAGTCGAAACCCAGCTCACGGGCCTTGGCGTCGAGGATAGCCTGTACCTCGTTCGTGGCACGTACTTTCAGTTTCAGGACATCCACGGTCCATTCAGACCCCGTCCAGATCGGATCGTCACACGGCACGAGATCGGTGCACCCAGCAGGGATCGGACCAAGTTCCGTTACCGTCATTGCCTCGGCTGTCGAGGTGTCGTAAATGGTCTTGCCCCTGTGGTCCTCGACATAGGTCCATTTGCCATTGACAAAGCAACATGCAAACCCCGCCTTGCTTGCCGGCGGAGCGATCTCGGTCGTGAACGCGGGAGAAAGAAATTTTCCCGGTTCCAATGGACTCGGATCGGCAAAGCCTTTTCCGACATATTCACCGGTAACTAGATGGTAGTTATATATTTCCATAGGAAAGTATCCTCCTTATCTGTATTTGATGAATGCGTAGAAGGTTATGTTACGCGGCCGGGTTTCCACACCTCCAAAAGGGTATGTTTGCTGTTCGGTGTTGCCTAAAATACCGCTCGCGTATGTCGCAGAAACCCCGCCAAACCCCTGGAATCGGTGGCTATGAGCCTTTATCTCATCCGTTTGCCATGAGCCGAAAACACGTCCCGAATCCACGCCCCTGCTGTCGTCAAAAAACCGTGGAAACTCGCCCCGTGTGTCGGGTACCCGGAACGTTGTCGAACCATCGCCAGTAGAAAAAGCTCCGGTATTCGTCGGACTCCAGTTCACCTCCGCCACAACGATGGAATTTGCCTGGGCCCATGCCCACAGGCCCGCGTATGTGGTCCGTGACAGGGCGGCGCCGTTGAGCTTTAGCTCATCTGCCTGAGGGGTCGGGGACAGTGAGAAACGTATGTCACCGGTTGCCAGCAGGGAGTTGACGTCGGCACGGGTGATGATATTGTCGAGAACGGTTATGAGGTCGGCCAGCACGGCATCAGACACCGTGTAGCCCTTTCCTGCCAAAGACTCCCCAAAGGCCGCCATAAAAGTGGATAGCTGGTAAAACAGCTTATTCCCCGTCTTCGATGGGAACAAAGAACCGAGCGCGGCACCGCCGGCCCTGAGAGTATCCACAAGCCACTCTGCGTCGGTGGCCTGGTTGTTCGCTCCGGGGTTCCACTGCTTTAAATTCGATGATCCTGGCATACTTCCTCCTTAAGTCCAGTAACCGGTATCAAAGCCGGCGATGTAGTCGTCGTCCCGGTCGAAGCCAAGCATCGGCAGCGTGCCGGTGTAAATATTGATAAGTACGCCCTCAGGCCTCGGGACAACGTAACCGTTCTGGATCAGGTCGATAATCTTCGACGTGAATTCACCATAGACGATAACGCTCATGGTCATGTCCTGATTGTCCTGCACGACGATGTTCCCCGACGGAAATATCAGTTTCCAGGCATCCTGAAGGCTGTTGATCTTGCCGTCCCAGTGGTTATTCAGTACCTTGCACTTCAGCAGCACACGGTACGTTTCGTCATCGAGCTTCGGGCTTGACCCGTCTGTAGGTTCAAAATTTACGTACCGGCTCTGTCCGAGGATCTGACCAACGATATCCAACTGGTCCCCCGTGGCCTCGTCGAG
>CAYSPF010000285.1:0-2147 GCA_964432775.1 uncultured Geobacter sp. | reverse complement strand
GCAGCCGTGAGTCCATGGGATGGCTATCTTGATTTCATGACTGCCGAAAAGATGAGGCACTGCTCAGACTACCGCCTTATTCGCCTGAACTGAATCCGGCAGAACAAATATGGAACAAACTCAGAAGGGATTATTTTGCAAATCGCGTTTTCGATTCCTTGGGCGCAGCAACAACACAAGTTGAACAAGGGCTCGCGGAAATGGCGGTCGATAAGCCGGCCATCAGTCAATTAACCAATTGGCCTTGGATTAGTGCCATTATGAAGGCTTAATGGAATAAGAAACCCTTTCTCTGACCAAAGAAACAAGGAGGATTCGAAATGCGTGCCCTCTACACTTTCTTGGCAAACCTGTCCCAGACACCCTCGGTAAGGTCCTTCTTGGCCTGGATCAGCAGAACCTTCTTTACCTTCTGGGTTGGTGTTTTGGGAAGGCTGTCAATATATTCCACATAGCGGGGCACCTTAAACTTGGCGAGACGCTCCAGGCACCATTCCACAATAGCCTCCGGAGGAACTGTCTCAGGAGTCTCCACCTCCTTCAGGACAACGTAGACCTTCACCTCCTCGTCCCGGACGGGGTCGGGCACGGGAATCGCCGCGGCCTCTGCAATCCCGGGATGACCCATGAGACAATTCTCCACCTCGGCCGCGGCGATATTTTCACCGCTCCGGCGGATGATATCCTTCTTGCGGCCGGCAAAAAAGAGGAACCCGTCCGCGTCCAGATAACCCATGTCTCCCGTGAAAACCCATCCGTTTTTGTAGGTCTTGGCCGTTTCCTCCGGGTTGTTCCAGTAACCCAGGGTCATGCTCGGCCCCTTGGCAATGATCTCCCCGATCTGACCCACCGGCAGTTCTTTTGCCCATTCATCGACGATCCTGATCTCGTGTCCCGGCAAGGGTACGCCACAGGAACCGATCCGCTTGCCGTTGACTGGGTTGCACGTGCCGCCGACTTCCGTCATGCCGTACAGCTCGATCATCTTGAGCTTCCAGCGTTTCTCGAACTCCTCGATCATGTTGGGGTCCGCTTGGGCACCGCAGGCATAGCGAACGGGATTCCTCTCCTCTTCCGGTGAAATGGGCATCTTGGCCAGAAAGGGGAGCATCAAGCCCAGGTAATTGAAAATCGTGGCCCCGTAACGACCGATCATCGGCCAGAAGGTCATTGGGTTGAAGCCGTTGACCAGGATGAGACTTGCGCCGGCGCCCAGGGAGTCCATGGTGGAAATGGTCTGGGCGTTCATGTGAAACAGCGGCAAAATAGTCAGGAGACGGTCTTCCTGGGTCAGACTGAGCCATTGTTCTGCCGCGTAGCCAATCGTGGCGTAGTAGCGGTGGGGACACATGACCCCCTTGGGGTTTCCCGTGGTGCCGGAGGTATAGAGAATAGCCGCCAATTCTTCTTCAGGCCAACGGACCGTCTCGATATGGGCCTTGTGGCTCAGGAAATCATCGAATGATAGAATGTTCGGATCGCTACTCTTGCCACGCAGGACAATCCATTCCACCGTTGGACACTCGGCTGCGGCTGGCTTGACAATGTTTTCCAGGAAGAAGCCGTCCACGATGATCCCGCGGCAGCCCGCATTCTTGAGGATGAAGGCGGTCTCCTGGCTGCGGAAGCCCGTGTTGACGGGCACCATGATGGCACCGATCTTGTTCAGGCCAAACCATGCATAGAGAAATTCCGGGCAGTTCAGAAGATACAGCGCTATGCGGTCCCCTTTGCCGATTCCCAAGCTTTGGAAGTGATGCGCTGCACTGTTCACCCGCTCCTGGAATCGCCGATAGGTCACTTCTTGCTCCTCAAAATAGAGGTACGTTTTCCCCGGCAATACAGCGGCCCACTTCTCCAAAAGCTCGTTCGCCTGCTTGGCCTTGCTGAAATCGACCTCCATCGTTGCCCCTCCTCTTGGTTATTTTTGGATTATCATCAATGGCCGAAGCCTATGGAACGTTATGGTAAATCGAACCGCCGGCATCAACAGGGGCACTTACGTATGGCCGTTTCGGGTCCTCTCCGGCGCATGTCCAACTGCTCATGGATCAGAGCGATCACACCGCTCATCATCATTCAGCAGCCAAGATTGATGAACTCGTAAAAAGTCACCGCTGTCACCCTGAGCCCGTCGAAGGGTGGAT
>CAYSPF010000284.1:0-2150 GCA_964432775.1 uncultured Geobacter sp. | reverse complement strand
TGTCTACAAGAGTATCGTGCAGTATGTGGAATGTAATGCATATCAAGTGCCAAAAGTCACAAGTGAGGCTCATGCAAAAGTAAAAAGGAGTTCCCTCTCCCCTGGTGGGAGAGGGGGGCGATGACATGAAATTGTTATGTTGTGCCTTCACCCTCCCCCCAGCCCCCTCCCATCAAGGGAGGGGGAGCGGAGTTTTAAGTCTTTTGCATGAGGCTCAAGTATTTTGGGAAGCCTGGAAGCACCATCGATTTTGTTGCCTTTATCTTCATCATCCGCTACTCTACCCGCAGCTCCATTGCCATTTTGTCTGCACCGGAATCCCGCTGAGAAGGCCAGACCCATGTCCAGAAAAGAGAAGATGCGGAACCCCGGCCACACGAGCGGATGCAGGGAGCTTTCCCGCCTGGAGTCAGCTATCGGCTACAGTTTCGTGAACCGGCGTTTCCTCATGGAGGCGCTCACCCATCGCTCCTTTGTCTATCAGTCCCGCAGGTCCGGGCTGTGCGACAACGAGCGGCTGGAGTTTCTCGGTGACGCAGTACTGGGCCTTATCGTCAGCGGCAGGCTACTCGAACTTTTTCCGGAAAGCGATGAAGGCAGCCTTTCCAGGATGAAGGCATCCCTCATCGGCACGGCGACACTTGCCGGTATCGCCGATGGGATTCACCTCGGCGAATTCCTTCGTCTCGGCCGCGCGGAGGAGAATACCGGGGGGCGGACGAAGAGATCTGTTCTGGCGAATGCCCTTGAGGCGCTCGTGGCCGCCGTTTACCTTGACGGCGGTATCTCCTGCGTGGAAAGGATGGTTCTCGGGCTGTTCGGCACGCTGCTGGAGCGCGACGTGAAGTCCTGCGACGAACGGGACTATAAGACGATGCTCCAGGAACTCTCCCACTCCCTTCGCGGCACACCGCCGTGCTACTTCGTGCAGGACATCACCGGTCCCGATCACGACCTGTTTTTTACGGTGACGGTCAAGGTGTGCGACGAATATTTCGGCAGGGGGACCGGCAAAACCAGAAAGGAAGCGGAACAGCGTGCGGCCAGGGAGGCGCTTCTGCTGCTGGAAGAGGAGCGATCCGGAGGAACCGTCGGGAGTAGTGACTGATGGAAATCCAGATACTTGTCGGTCTGATCTACAATACTGCTCTCCTGCTCTCCATGTGCCTCGTGTACGACGCACTCGTACTGAACAAAAATGCGGCTCAGAGTTTCCTGAAAAAGGTACTGACCGGGTTTCTGCTGGGGGCAATCGGCATTGCCGTGATGGGTACCCACTGGCAATGGTATCCGGGGATCATCTTTGACACGCGATCCCTGCTGCTGAGCATCTCGGGCCTTTTTTTCGGAAGTGTGCCGACGGTAATCGCAATGGGAATGACGGGCGCATACCGTTTCTATCTGGGCGGTAGCGGCGCCATGATGGGAATCAGCGTCATCATGGCTTCCGGAATCATCGGGATCCTATGGAGAAAGAAGAGCCGCACGGAACCTGCCGATACGTCCTTCCTTGCGCTCTACGTATTCGGCGCTGTCGTTTCTCTGGCAATGCTTTTTCTCATGCTTCTCCTGCCCGGTCCTGTCATTCTGGAAACAATGATAAAAATCGGTGTGCCGGTGATGATCATCTATCCGGTCGGAACGGCGCTCCTCGGTTCGCTGATAGCCTCCCGACACCGGCATATCCGAGCCGAAGAATCCCTCCGTGAAAGCGAAGAGCGATTCACATACGCAATGGAGGCAACGCGAGACGGTTTGTGGGACTGGGACATTACTTCGAACACGGGTTATTTCAGCCCCGGCTACTATCGCATGCTCGGCTATCAACCCTCCGATTTTGCCACGACCAGCCACTCCTGGGTCGACCTTCTCCATCCCGAGGATCGCGATCATGCAGTATCGGTAAACAGTGCCTGTATCGAGAAAGAAATCGACTGTTTCGAACTCGAGTTCCGGATGCGGGCAAAGTCGGGAGATTGGGTGTGGATACTCGGCAGGGGAAAGGCCGCGAGCAGGGACAAGGACGGAAGGGCTGTCCGCATGGTGGGAACCCATGTGGACATCACGGAGCGCAAGATTGCCGAAGAGAAGGTCAGGGAAAGCGAACGCAGGTACCGCACGCTGTTCGAGCTGGAATCCGATGCGACATT
>CAYSPF010000283.1:0-2155 GCA_964432775.1 uncultured Geobacter sp. | reverse complement strand
TGCGGCCACATCCACCTGCCTGCCCAGTCGGGAAGCGACCGCATCCTGGAACGGATGAATCGCGGCTACACCCGTGCGGAATACCTGGAAAAGATTGCGGCCCTGAAACAGGCCCGTCCGGATATCTCGATCACGGGAGACATGATCGTCGGTTTCCCGGGAGAGACGGAAGACGACTTTCTCCGGACTCTCTCCCTCATGGAAGAGGTCGGCTACGCGGACCTCTTCTCCTTCGTCTTTTCCGCGCGGCGGGAAACGGCGGCAGCGAAATATGCGGACGAACTGACCCGCCGGGAGAAGCAGGAGCGGTTGGACCGGCTCCAGAAATTCCAGGATCGCCTGAGCCTGGAACGAAACGGGAGTCTCGTGGGGACCCGTCAGGAGGTGCTGGTGGAAGGGACCAGCAAGCGCGCTGATCAACTGTTCGGCCGTACCGGCGGCAACCGGATTGTCAACTTTGTCGCGGACCCCGCCCTGACGGGAAGCATCGTGCCGGTCAGAATTGTCCGTGCTTTCCGGAATTCCCTGCTGGGAGAACTGCTATGACCGCCCCACGGCGCGGAAGAAAAAAGAGTGCAGCATCCGCATACAGCGAAATGACCGTCCAGGGCTTTGCCCTCGATTCACTCTCCCAGGCGCCCATGGTGCTTCTGAAGAATGACGAAGCGGACATCACCTTCCCTGTCTGGCTCACCACCCTGGAGGCGGTCACCATCGCCGCGGAACTCATCAACCGTGACGCGGTTGCCGAAAGAGGCTGCCGAGACCTGATGACCAGACTCCTCGAACAGATGCTGGTGGAGATCGAATCCATAAGTATCGACGCCCTGGAAGGAAGTGTTTTTCATGCCTCCGTGAGCCTTTCACGCGTCGGGGAGACGATCCGGTTGAAAGTGAGTCCCTGCGAGGCGATTGTCATGGCTCTCAAATATTCTGTTCCAATCCGAATCTCGGCGGAGGTGCTCGAACGGGCGTCGACCCTGGATGTGGATACAGGGGAGGGTAGCGGAGAGAATGAGGCCGCGCGCTTTGTCCGGTTCTTGGAAGGCCTGGACCCGAAGGACATGGGAAAATATCCCATGTAAGATAGCTGAACAGTATCACGCAAGGGCGGGCCGCGAACCCGCCCTTGCCGCAAGGAGAAATTAATGCGCGATGAATCATTCCTGTTCCTGCAATCCCTCGTGGAGGCGCCGAGCCCCTCCGGCTTCGAACAGCCGGCCCAGCGGGTGTTCCGCGATTACGTGAGCCCCTTTGCCCCGGTTACCGGCGATGTGCTCGGCAACTCCATCGCCCGAATCGCGGGTGGCGAGGGCTCCACCCGGGTGATGCTCGTGGGGCACTCCGACGAGATAGGGCTTCTGGTTAAATACATTGACGACAACGGTTTCCTCTTCTTCGGCGCCATCGGCGGCATCGATCCCCAGATTACTCAGGGGATGCGTGTCCTGGTCCACGCGAAAGGCGGATCCGTTCCCGGAGTTATCGGCAAGAAGCCTATCCACCTCATCGAGCCGAAGGATCGGGAAACGGTGGTGAAAATGGAGGCGCAATACATCGATATCGGGGCCGCCGACCGCAAGGAGGCGGAAGAACTGGTGCGGGTAGGTGACCCGGTAACCTTTTCCGTCGGGCTTGAGAAGCTGCTCGGCGACCGGGTCGTCGGGCGCGGCTTTGACGACAAGGCGGGAAGCTTCGTGGTCGCCGAGGTGCTTCGCTCGGTCGCCCTTTCCGTCAACAAGCCACCGGTGGACCTGTACGGCGTTTCGTCGGTGCAGGAGGAGGTGGGCTTGCGGGGCGGCGCCACCAGCAGCTATTCGGTCAAGCCCGACATCGGCATCTGCGTGGAGGTTGATTTCGCCACGGACCAGCCCGACCTGGACAAGAAACAGAACGGCGACACGTGCCTCGGCAAGGGTCCCATCGTGCCCCGCGGCGCCAATATCAACCCGGCCCTGTTTGATCTGATCATCGATACCGCGGAACGGGAAAACATCCCTGTGCAGGTGACCGGAATCCCCCGGGCGACCGGCACCGACGCCAACGTCATGCAGATCAGCCGCGGCGGCGTGGCCACCGCTCTGGTGAAAATACCCTTGCGCTACATGCATACGCCCGTGGAGGTGCTCTCCCTTTCCGACCTGGAAAATGCCGT
>CAYSPF010000282.1:0-2189 GCA_964432775.1 uncultured Geobacter sp. | reverse complement strand
GCCACTGTTCCAGCAGGGCGCGCACCGTGTCGTCGATGGTGATCCCTTCCAGGGATTCGGCCTCGGCCCCGGCGAACATCTCGCCGAACACCCGGTCGTAGGCGTCGAAATCACGCTCGCTCTTCACCAGGACGGACCGCGCCACGGTGTAGAAATCGTCCAGGGAAGCGACCAGTCCGAGACTCAGGGCTTTCTGCAGCCTGAGGAAGGCGGTGGGCGTTACCGAAACGCCCCGATCGCGCAAGGCATAAAAGAAGGGTACGAACATTGATTCATCTCCCGTAAAGCCTCATCGTTCTCAGGGAGCGGTCGCCAGAGCCGCTTTGTCCAGGTCACTGCTCTTCTTGAACAGGACTCCCAGGTAGGGAAGCGCGCCTCCGCTCAGGGCTTCGGTACGGAAATCGGGGTCGGCCTGCAGCGCCCGGATCCAGTTGAGCAGTTCGCGGGTGGCGGGTTTCTTCTCCACCCCTTCCACCAGGCGCAGGCGATAGAAGGCGTTGACGGCGGCATGGGCCAGGTCGTCGGACAGGTCGGGAAAGTGGACGGCAATGATGCGGCGCATCATCTCCGGTTCGGGAAAGGCGATGTGATGGAAGTTGCAGCGGCCGAGAAACGGGTCGGAGAGGTCCTTCTTGGCATTGGAGGTGATGATTACCACCGGACGGTGCCGGGCCTTGACGCTCTGATCGATCTCCATAATGTCGAACTGCATCTGGTCGAGCACGTCCAGCATGTCGTCCTGGAAATCGGTGTCGGCCTTGTCGATCTCGTCGATGAGCAGCACAACCCTCTGGTCGGCAACGAACGCCTGACCGATCTTGCCCATGCGGATGTATTCGGAGATGTTGCTCACGTCGCGGGTCGAGTCGCCGAAGCGGCTGTCGTTGAGACGGGTCAGGGTATCGTAGTGGTAGAGGGCCTCAACCAGCTTCATGCTCGACTTGACGTTCAGGATCAAGAGCGGCATATCCAGGCTCTCGGCAATGGCATGGGCCAGCATGGTCTTGCCGGTGCCGGGCTCCCCCTTGAGGAGAAGGGGCATCTCCAGGGCGATGGATACGTTGACGATCTTTGCCAGTTCCTCGTCCAGCACGTAGCGGCCGGCCCCGCCGAAGCGGTGAAAGTTCTGTTCTGTCATGGTGATACGACTCCTATCAATTTCCCGATATTGTTTTAGGAGACCTGCCAGGTTTTGAAAACCTAGCAGGTCTGCAGCTCTCAATTTCACCCCCAGATAACCCGCGCCGGGTTGCGTGAGGGAATCCGGGCGTACTCGAATTCCGGATAACCGATCATCAATCCGCCGTACATGCGGTGACCAGAGGGAAGTCCCAGGGCGGTTGCAACTCCATAGGAACTCAGTGCAGCCTGATAGAGGAAACCTGCCCAGCACGTGCCCAGACCGAAGGGTAGTGCTGCCAGATCCAGGGTGGCAAGGGCGATCATGGCGGAGGCCGATACCATCGGGTCATCGGCGGCGCCATGGGCGACGATCAGGGCCGGGGCCTTGCGCAGGATCGGGTCGCGGCCCATCTCCCATGCCTTCAGCATCCCCTTGACACTATACACCTGATCACCTTCCAGGGTGCGCAGCCACTCAATCACGGCCAGGGACAGGAACTGCACTTCCTGTTCGTCGAGGATCGCCTTCCAGGAGACCGTCTGGGAATTCATGCCGGTCGGCGCATAGCGGACGATATCCAGCAACTCGGTGATAACATCGGATTCGAGCGGCTCGGGCCGAAAGTTTCTCATGGAGCGACGCCCCTTGATGAGCTGTCCGACCTGCCCCGGGGTAAGCCGCCAACCCGGCTCGAGGGGCGCGCACTCCTCCGGCTTCATCCGGCAATGGCTCAAGGCTCCCGTCGGGCAGGCAGCCACGCAGTGGCCGCAGGTGATGCATCCCTTCTCGATCTTTTCAATCGTGGTCGGGAAGCCGGTTGTCGGAAAACCCTCTCCCAGGGCGATAATCCCCACCGGGCATGCCCTGGCGCAGAATCCGCAACGCCTGCATTTGCTTTCATCAATCGTTATCAGTCCCATTCTCTCCTCCCATGTCCCCGTCGGGGTCAGTCTGTATGGCTCATCATCCGGTCAATGAGCAGGTTGATCCCATCCACGGAGCGTTCCAGATACCTTTTGTCGCCCAGGGTCTTCGCCAGGAGAATCCCCCCCTCTATCTGGGCGAT
>CAYSPF010000281.1:0-2213 GCA_964432775.1 uncultured Geobacter sp. | reverse complement strand
ATCGACAGCCGCAACAACCTGCGAACCGACCTGGTGATGGTCGGCATCGTGCTCATCGGACTGTTCGGGCTGATTATCGATCGGATCGTGACCTATGGTGAGAAATGGGTGAAAAAGCAATGGGAGATGCCGTGAGCGCATACGGTTCAACAAAGATACACCTGAGCGGAGTAGCAAAAAGCTTCCGCTCCGCTCAGGGCGATGACCAGACAGTGCTCTCCCAGGTGGACCTGGACATCACCGCCGGCGAGTTCGTCTGCCTGGTCGGCCCCAGCGGCTGCGGAAAAACAACGCTGATAAATCTGCTGGCAGGGTTCGAACGACCGTCAGAGGGCATCCTGGAGATCGACGGCAGAACGGTTTCCTCCCCGGATCCGGACCACATCATGATCTTCCAGGACTATGGTCTCTATCCCTGGAAAACGGTACTGAACAACGTGCTGTTCGGTCTGAAAGCCCGTGGAATTTCGAAACGGGAGGCGCGCGACAAGGCCTTTGCCGCGCTGGAACTGGTGGGACTGCGGTCCGCGGCGGACAAGCATCCCCATGAACTGTCGGGAGGGATGAAACAGCGGGTGGCCATAGCCCGCGCTCTGGCGGTGGAGCCGAGCGTGCTCTTCATGGACGAGCCGTTCGCAGCCCTGGACGCATTCACCCGCATCCATCTCCAGGATGAACTGCTCCGCATCTGGAAAGAGAAGCGCACCACTATCGTCTTCGTCACCCATGATCTGGACGAGGCGATTTACCTGGGACAGCGTGTGGTGCTGATGGCCCCCTACCCCGGGCGCATCCAGAGGATTCTGAATATACATCTTCCCGAACCACGGGAGCGCACCGGGGATGATTTCGCGCTGATCCGACGGGAACTGTTTGAAGAATTCCACCTGGTGCACCGGCAGGCAGTCAGCGTCTCGGAGTATTCCATTTGAGCCGGGAGTGTCGATAAAATTTCCGTACGGAGATATCTTACGTTCCGGTTGCAGCATGGAGATCCGGATTTCAGGATGCCGCAAAATAAGGTTTCAGGTAGATTTTACAAACGGGATGCAAAAACGGTGTGAATAAACGGATTAAAAAATCATCAAAGCAATAAAAAAGGACGTAACCAACCGGTTAAGTCCTTGATTTTATTGGAGCGGGAAACGGGATTCGAACCCGCGACCTTCAGCTTGGGAAGCTGACACTCTACCACTGAGTTATTCCCGCGTGAGTCTGTTTTTGTAGCCCATCGGCTCCCTGTTTGTCAACTGGTTTTTCAGCAGGAATTCCCCGGCTTCAGTTGCCGAGGATATTCTGCCGAGACTTTCCGCCTCCCGGAGCGTCTCCATGACCCTGCCGAGTTCCGGTCCCGGCCCGATGCCGAGGAGCGCCATCACCTGATCACCGGAGAGCAGGAGGTTTCCTTCCTGTGGACGGTAGTCGTGAAAGAAGTAGGATACGAGGCGGACGGCCAGTTCCGGGGTGATGACCCTGGCCGTAAGCGGCAGGACAACCAGCTCCGGCCCGGCCGGTTCCCGGTCCCGGAAGAAACGGAACAGAATGCGGTCGCCGGGCATCTCCACCGTCATGGGGGGAAAAGAAGCGGCGCATCGACAGAGGGACTTCAGTTCGCTCCCGGCCTTCGTACCCAGGCAGAGACGAGCGCTGTACAGTTCGATGCGTTTTTCCGCATCCTCTCCGGCCAGAAAGGCGGCCAGCTTTACAAGGGATTGAAGTGTGATGCCTCCCTCTATGCGACGCCGGAGATAACCGGCCATTTCCCTGCCGTCGTCCGGGAAATGGAGTTCAGACTCCTCCAGTACCCTTTCGGCTTCGGCGGTACGGGCGATACGCTCTTCACTTTCACGGGAAGACTCCTCCACACGACTTTCGTGGGGAATCATCATGGCGAGCAGACCGGACCTTCGGAGCATTTCCAGGGATGAGCCGATGCCCGTCGCATTCAGGATAAGAAAGAACTCGTCACGGATCCTTTCCCCTGCGACGCCATCAAGAAGAGCAGGCCGTTTCACCATCTCCGACCAGGTGTCAGCGTCAATTTCGAATCCGAGGGTTGCTGCAAAGCGGATCGCCCGCATCAGGCGCAACGGATCGTCATCGAATGACCTTTCGCCGCAGGCCCGTATTCTTCCCTCCGTGATGTCCTTCATCCCGTCAAGGGGATCAATGAGTGGTGAATGGGCTCTTGTGGCGGGAAGAGCAAGGCTGTT
>CAYSPF010000280.1:0-2214 GCA_964432775.1 uncultured Geobacter sp. | reverse complement strand
TGGAGGGACGCCTCGGAGGCGGTGTAGTTCAGGTTGACCGGTATCCTGCCCATGAGCGACAGTGCCAGGTTTGTGAGGACACCGCCGACCGTCGGGGGTATCAGCACACCCACATGCCCTTCCGCGCCTATCCAATCCTTCAGTTTCGACATCAGGAGCAGGGTCCCGGCCAGGGTGCGGCCATAGTTCAGCTCCTTGCCGGTGGTGTCGGCCACCGCCTTGCGCCGCCAGTTCTGTTTGGCCGAGTCGATGAAATACTCACCCAGGGGCTTGCGGTACTTCCTGCGGGAATCGAAATAGACGCACGACAGCTCCATGACCGCCTGCCGCACCTCCACCGCCGTGCTTGTGGCCGGCATGGGCGTGCCGAAGATGATGGAGACCCGGTAGGGAGAGAAGGTGGGAAGCCGGGAGAGGAGCCGACCGTGGGCATAGCTGAGGATGCTCCCCCACGCGCCGCCGATGTAGATCGGGATAATCGGGTGGCCGCTGTCCCTGACGATGCGCTCGAAACCGCTGCGGAATTCCCGCAGCATGCCGGTGCGGGTCAGCGCCCCTTCGGCGAAGATGCAGACCATGTAGCCGTCGTCCAGGGCCTGGCGCGCCTGGCGGATGAACTCCACCAGCTCCCTGCGGCTGTCCTCCGACGAGACCGGAATTGCCCCCATGAGACGGAACAGCCGGCGCAGGACCGGTGTGTTGTAGTACTCCCGCTCCATGACAAAGCGGATCCTCCGCTGGCTGGTGGCGGTCAGGAGCAGCGCGTCGATCCAGGTCACGTGGTTGGGTATGAGGAGCGCCGGGCCCTCCAGGGGCACGTTTTCCTCGCCCACGATGCGGATGCGATAGAAGAGGTGCATGGCAACCAGGGCGATGAAGCGGATGAAGAAGTCGGGGAGGGTCCGGAAGGTGAGCAGGGTCAGGACCAGGGTCAGGCCGCCCAGTACGCTGAATCCCCCGGCCGCGGAGAGGTCAAGTATCGTGCTGAAGAGGTACGTGACAACCGATGAGAGGAATACCCCGACCCAGCTGATGAAAGTGGATGCCGCGAGCACCTCTCCCCGCCGGGCCGGGTCGGCGCGGAACTGGATGAATGTCTGGAGCGGCAGGCTGAAGAGACCGGCGCTCACGCCGAACAGCACGATGATGGCCAGGCAGGTAGCCAGGTTGTCGGGCGCGGCGTGCAGGAGGAGCGCGGAAACGGTTATCCCGGCCGCGCCGATGGGGACGATGCCGAATTCCACATCCCGGCCGGAGAGCTTGGCCGCCAGGAGCGAACCGATGCCGATGCCGAGCGCCGCCGCGAGGAACAGGTAGCCGCTGCGCGCCTCGTCCAGCCCGAGCCGCTCCATGCCGTAGCTGATCAGGTTGAGCTGGGTAAAGGAGGCCGTGAACATGAAAAAGGCCAGCCCGAGTATGGCCAGCATCAGGTCCCTGTCACCACGGATGCCGTTGATGGTCCGGAGGATCTCCGCGGGAAAGTAGGCGATCTTTCGAACCGGGTCGCGCGCCTCGGTCGCGCCGATGGTCGAGGCGGCCCAGAGCCCGGCAAGGGCAACGCAAAGGCTGAAGCAGGCGGCCAGCCACGGGCGGTCCGCCGTCAGCAGGATAAGGAGCGAGGCCAGTGCGGTGCCGACGATGATGCCGAGAAAGGTGGATGACTCGATCAGGCCGTTGGCCCGCGACAGCTCCTCCTTTTCCACCAGCTCGGGGATGATGCCGTACTTGGCCGGGGCAAAGAAGGCGCTGTGCCCGGCCATGAGGAACACCACCGCGTACAGGCCGTTCTCCAGCCCGGCGGCAAAGGCCGCCACCGCCAGCAGCGACACGATCACCTCCACCCCCTTCAGCGACGTGATCAGGCGGGCCTTGGGGAAACGGTCGGCCAGGCACCCGGCCGGCGCGGCGAACAGCAGGAAGGGTATGACGAAGGAGGCCCCGGCAAGTGCGGCGATGACTCCCGCATTTTCGGCCCCCTGGACCCTGATCAGATGGAAGATGATCAGGAGTTTGAGCAGGTTGTCGTTGAAGGCGCCGAGAAACTGGGTGATGTTGAGCCGGACCAGGCTCCGGGGAAATGGGGTGTCCATGGGAAGTCTCCTTGGAAGATAGCGCTGTATGCAAAAAATACCGGTTAACGTGAGTTGTTAGGTTAAAAGCACCTCACTGGATACCATTTCATTTGATTGCTGGCAAGAAAAAGTAACGGTGGTC
>CAYSPF010000279.1:0-2228 GCA_964432775.1 uncultured Geobacter sp. | reverse complement strand
CCGTCGCGCACCCGCACCATGACGAACTGACCCGGCTTCGCCTCCAGTATCCCGCGGGGCGCCGTGAGCCGGATTCGGCGATAGCCGGGCGAAATCTCCAGATTGGATACAACCACGGACTTAAAGTGCATGTTCTTCTTCACCGTGCCGCTTCATATCGTATTCCATGAGTACGGCATCCTCTCCGTTTTCATAATAGGCGCTTCTCCTCCCCGTTATGATAAAGCCAAGACTTTCATATAGGGAGAACGCCGCCAGATTGGTCGGCCTCACCTCCAGGGCCACGAAAGCAGCACCCAGCGTCCGAAACTCGTGAAGGGCTGCCTCAACCAACAGCCTTCCAATGCCCCTGCCCCGGGACTCGGGCCGTACCGCCACGTTGAGGATCGTCCCCTCGTCAAGGACCAGCATCGAGCAGATATACCCCACGATAGTCTCATCGGCTGCCCTGGCGATAAAAGGAAATGAGAGGGGTGATGCCAACTCACTGAGAAAGTGCTGACGGCTCCAGGGGGATGGGAAGGAAGCCGCTTCAATGGCCAGAACTTCCTCCAGATCGGTTTCCTTCATGGGCTGGATGACAATCTCTACCATGGTCTCCTCGCAGTGTCGCGGGCAATGATACCCACACACCCGACGGGATGTAAACTGTTTTTTGCCGGTGGAGCAGGCGGAAGCGGACACCTGGTCTCATGAATGAATTGGAGATGCAATGTATCACCCAAACATGCCACATCAAATGTACCCATAACGCTCTTCATGATGACTGGCGCCTTCCAGTTTGGGTTTGACATTTCAGTCCCAATGCCGTAAAAATATATCTCTTTTTCAGACAGGAGGATTCGCTTGTGAGCAGCGGCAAGGTTACCTATAAGGATGCAGGTGTAGATATCGATTCAGGCAACAGTTTCGTGAAGCTGATAAAACCTCTGGTAAAGTCAACCTATCGGCCGGAAGTCATGGCCGACATCGGCGGTTTTGGAGGTCTTTTTTCCCTTAACTCGTCAAAATACCGGAACCCGGTACTCGTGTCGGGCACCGATGGAGTGGGAACGAAACTGAAGCTCGCCTTTCTTGCCGATCGCCACGACACTGTCGGGATAGACCTTGTTGCCATGTGTGTCAACGATATCATCGTGCAGGGCGCCGAGCCCCTGTTTTTCCTGGATTACCTTGCGACGGGAAAACTCGTCCCGGAAAAAGCCGCTGACGTGGTGAAAGGTATTGCCAAGGGTTGCTCCCAGGCAGGATGCGCCCTGATCGGAGGAGAGACCGCGGAGATGCCCGGCTTCTATGGTGAGGGAGAATACGACCTTGCCGGTTTTGCTGTTGGCGTAGTAGAGCGGGACAATATCATCGACGGTTCATCCATCACCGTGGGGAACAAACTGATAGGACTTGCCTCCAGCGGACTGCACAGCAATGGATATTCACTGGCGCGGAAGGTCTTTTTCGAAATGATGGGACTCGGCATCAACTCCAAACTCCGCGGACTCGACAAGACCGTCGCCGACGAACTGCTGACGCCGACTCGCATTTACGTGAAGACTGTCCTGAACCTGATGCGGGATTTCCACATCAGTGGTATTGCCCACATTACCGGTGGCGGTCTCCTTGAAAATATCCCGAGGATTCTTCCCCATGGCTGCAAGGCGGTCGTGAAGAGAAGCTCCTGGAGCATCCCCGACGTTTTCACGATTCTCCAGCAGGGCGGCTCCATCGATGACACGGAGATGTTCCGCACCTTCAACTGCGGTATCGGAATGGTGCTCGCGGTCCCCGAGCAGGAGGCGGAAGAGATTCTCATCAGGCTTTCCGGCCTCAATGAGGACGCCTTTATCATCGGCGAGATTGCGAAATGCGACGTGGGCGGGGAGTGCGTTGAGCTTGTCTGATTCAGGTACCCGGCACACGCACGCCAAACCCTCGACAGAACCGGTTCGGGTCGGGGTGCTCGTCTCCGGCAGCGGATCCAACCTTCAGTCCATTATCGATCATATCGAAACGGGCAGAATCAATGCCCTGGTTGGCTGCGTAATCAGCAATCGTGATGATGCCCATGCTCTGGAGCGCGCACGCCGGCATGGGATTCCCGCAATTCACGTGAACCACCGCTCCTATCCGGACCGCATGTCCTTTGACGCGGCTGTCGTGCAGGTGCTGCGGGATCATCAGGTGGATCTCGTGGCCCTGGCCGGATTCACCCGGATTGTTTCACAGGTCATGCT
>CAYSPF010000278.1:0-2235 GCA_964432775.1 uncultured Geobacter sp. | reverse complement strand
AACAAGGGTGACGGCTGGGATCGTCCTATCCTGAACGACGACAAGATCTATCAGTACGGCGACGTGGTCGCCATCGTCTGCGCCGACACCAAGGCCAATGCCCTGGCAGCCGCCGAGAAGGTCAAGGTCGACCTGGAAGTCCTGCCGGCATACATGAATGCCCCGGC
This sequence comes from uncultured Geobacter sp., assembly GCA_964432775.1. Lineage (GTDB taxonomy): Bacteria > Desulfobacterota > Desulfuromonadia > Geobacterales > Geobacteraceae > RPRC01. The sequence continues at coordinate 2,068 of CAYSPF010000278.1, read as the reverse complement.
TGCCATGGCCGAAGACGCCATCGAGATCCACCCGGGAACACCGAACATCTATTACACCTGTTACAACAAAAAAGGCGCTGATGTGAAGCCGATCATCGCAGGCGCCGCGCACACCATCGAAGGCGAATACTACCTGCAGCGTCAACCCCATATGCCCATCGAGCCGGATGTCGGGTTCGCTTACATCGATGATCAGGGCAGGGTTGTTATCCACTCCAAATCCATCGGTATCCACCTCCATCTCTACATGATCGCCCCGGGCCTCGGTGTTGAGCCCGATCAGATCGTCGTGGTGCAGAATCCGACCGGCGCAACCTTCGGCTACAAGTTCAGCCCGACCATGGAAGCCTTGGTAGGCGCGGCAGCCATGGCCACCGGCCGTCCCTGCTTCCTGGGCTACGACTGGTATCAGCAGCAGACCTATACCGGCAAGCGCTCTCCGATGTGGTTGAGAGGGCAACTGGCATGCGACAAGGAAGGCAAAATGCTTGCTCTGGACGCAAGCTGGGAATGCGACCACGGCCCCTATTCGGAATTCGGCGACCTGGTTACCCTGCGCGGTGTTCAGTTTATCGGCGCCGGTTATGACCTGAAGAACATCAACGGCGTCGGCCGTACCGTCTGCACCAACCACGGTTGGGGTTCCGCGTTCCGCGCCTACGGTTCACCGCAAGCCTTCCTGCTCGGCGAGTCCCTCGTTGACGAACTGGCCAGAAAAGCAGGCTTCGACCCGTTCGAATTCCGCTACAAGAACATCTATCGCCCCGGCGCAACCACCCCGACCGGCGCGGTTCCGGAAGTCTTCTGCTTTGAAGAGATGTTCGACCTCATGCGTCCCAAGTACAAGGAGGCAGTTGCCAAGGCAAAACTGGAGTCCACCGACAAGGTAAAACGCGGCGTCGGCGTCTCCCTCGGCATCTATGGTTGCGGTCTTGACGGTCCCGACACCTCCGCCGCCTGGGCTGAATTGCTGCCAAACGGCGACGTGATGATCGGCAATGCGTGGCAGGACCATGGACAGGGTTCCGATATGGCCACGGTAGCCTTTGCCCATGAGGCGCTGCGCGCCCTCAACCTGAAGCCTTCCCAGATCAGGCTCTGCATGAACGACACCAGCCTTACCCCGGCAGCCGGCCCCTCCGGCGGCAGCCGCCAGAACGTGGTTACCGGCAACGCCATCGTTGCGGCATGCAGACTGCTGCTCGACGCCATGAAGAAATCAGACGGCAGCTTCCGTACCTATGACGAGATGGTGAAAGAAAAGATTGCAACCAAGCACGAAGGCAGCTGGACAACCCCGTGCACCCATATGGACGACAACGGACAGGGCAAACCTTTCTGTATCTACATGTACGCCCTCTTTATGTCCGAAGTAGCGGTCGACGTCACCACCGGCAAGGTCCAAGTCGTTAAGATGACCTACGTGGGCGATAACGGCACCATCACCAACCGCGGCACCGTTGACGGTCAGGTATACGGCGGTCTCGTACAGGGTATCGGCCTGGGCCTCACCGAGGACTTCGAAGACCTGAAGAAACACACCACCCTCATCGGATCAGGCTTCCCGTTCATCAAGGACGTGCCCGACAACCTGGAACTTATCTATGTTGAATCTCCCCGTCCTGACGGCGCATTCGGTCAGGCCGGCGTCGGCGAAGGTCCGCTGACTTCTCCGCATGTCTCCATCGTCAACGCAATCCATGACGCATGCGGCGCACGCATCAGGTCTCTTCCGGCATATCCGGAGAAGGTCCTGAAGGCCCTCAAGTCGTCGAAGAAAGCCTACGATGTCAGCGACGCTATGGCGGACGGTTTCATGTCAACCGGCGGTATTGATACGCTGAAATAGTCTGAAAAAATCTGTATGTGATTTCATGGCATACATCTCGGGGTGAGCACGGAAGGAATTCCGGGCTCGCCCCGCCTTGTATACCCTGAAAAGGATACTTATGAACATTTCAATTATATATATACGTATACTTCCACGCAGTCCTCCTCGGGTGGGGTAAGGAAGTGCGAGTAGATGGGTGGCTATGATCCGGGTCGTGGAGGGCCGGGATTATAGCTA
>CAYSPF010000277.1:0-2248 GCA_964432775.1 uncultured Geobacter sp. | reverse complement strand
CTTCAGCATCTCAACGGCCATGGCCCGGATCTCCCATTGGGCGCGCTCGCAGCAGCGGAGACGGAAGAAGTGGAGCAGCTCACGGGCATTCATCGTCGCCAAAATCTTGGTCTCGGTGGCATTGGGCAGGATATAGCGGGCGTCTTCCGCCGGGATTCCGCGTTCCACCATCTCACCGTATAAACGGTGGATTTCCCGCACCTGGGAGGAGAACTTCTCTCTCATCTCGGGATCGGCGGAGATGCTCGGCGGAATCACAACCTGAAACATCTCCCTGTGCGAGACGTAACGCTGGGACTGCTGGGAAAAGGAGGCGACCCGGTGACGTACGAGCTGGTGGGTTGTCACACGGGAAACCCCTTCGATGCCGAAGGTAAACGACGCATGCTCAAGGACCGACAGGTGGCCGAGGGTCAGTATCTTTTCCAGAAATCCCCGGATATCGCTCCCGCAGAGACGTTCCCGCAGATCGCCGATGGCGATGGGTGAATAACAGAGCCGTGCCGCAAGTGCAACGGCCAGTTGCGGATCAGGGGTGTGAGAGACAAGCGTGACCTGCATTGGTGTCCTTGAGAAACAGATTTCGCGCAGTGGTACGAACGAGAAACAGATAAGGGGATTTCGCCATGGACAAAATCCCCTTTCTTTCCATCCGCGTGGCCGGAGGCCAGGTTACATGCCGTATCGCCTTTTGAACCTCTCGACACGGCCGGCGGTATCAATAAGCTTCTGCTTGCCCGTAAAGAACGGGTGACAGGCCGAGCAGATTTCCGTCGTAATCTCGGACTTCGTGGAACGGGTCTGGAACGTATTGCCGCACTGACATTTTACCGTTATCTCGGTATATTTTGGATGTATTCCCTCTTTCATTGCTTCCTCCTTGCGCAAAGCATACGACCGATTCTTCTTGAAATGCCTCATCAGAAGTGTTGAACGTTACCATCTCCGCTTTTTTTTATCAAGATTTTTTTCACCTGCTCATGGAATCGAGAAAATCCTGATTCGTCTTCGCTTCCACGAGTTTACTGAGGAGAAACTCCATGCTGTCCACCACGTTCATGGGGTGGAGAACCTTACGCAGGATCCAGATTCGATTGAGGGAGGTCTTGTCTATGAGGAGCTCTTCCTTTCTCGTGCCGGACTTGTTCATATCAATGGCGGGAAATACCCGTTTCTCAACCAGCTTGCGGTCCAGGTGCAGCTCCATGTTGCCGGTTCCCTTGAACTCCTCGAAGATCACCTCGTCCATCTTGCTGCCGGTGTCGACAAGGGCGGTCGCGATTATGGTAAGAGATCCGCCTTCCTCGATATTGCGGGCCGCACCGAAAAACCGCTTCGGTTTATGAAGCGCGTTGGAGTCGACACCGCCGGAGAGAACCTTGCCGGAGGGCGGGATAACCGTATTGTAGGCCCGGGCAAGACGGGTTATGGAGTCGAGAAGGATAACCACGTCCCGCTTGTGCTCCACGAGCCGCTTCGCCTTCTCGATAACCATCTCCGCTACCTGAATATGGCGGGCCGCGGGTTCATCGAAGGTGGAGGAAACAACCTCTCCTCTCACGGAGCGCTGCATGTCGGTCACCTCTTCCGGCCGCTCGTCGATGAGGAGGACGATGAGGTAGACCTCGGGATGGTTCACGGCGATGGAGTTGGCGATGTTCTGGATCAGCATCGTTTTCCCGGTACGGGGAGGAGCGACGATCAGCCCACGCTGCCCCTTGCCGATGGGAGCGATCAGGTCCATGACCCTCGTCGGGAGATTATCCGGCGTAGTTTCCAGCTTCAGCCTCTCCATGGGATAGAGCGGAGTCAGGTTATCGAAAAGAACCTTGTCCCGTATCCCCTCCAACGGCTCGAAATTGACCGTCTCCACCTTCAGAAGGGCAAAATAGCGCTCTCCTTCCTTGGGAGGACGGATCTGGCCCGAAACGGTGTCACCCGTCTGCAGGTTGAATCGCCGAATCTGGCTGGGAGAAACATAGATGTCATCGGGACCCGGCAGGTAGTTGTAATCGGGGGCGCGGAGAAACCCGAACCCGTCCGGCAGGGTCTCCAGAACGCCTTCGCCGAAGATCATGCCGTTCTTTTCCGTCTGGGCATTCAGTATGGCGAATATCAGGTCCTGCTTGCGCAGACTTGATGCCCCTTCAATATTAAGGCCCTTGGCGATTGCGGTCAGATCATTAATCTTCTTGCTTTTCAACTCTTGTAAATTCATCTTTTCTCCTGCCGATAAAATACAGAAACA
>CAYSPF010000276.1:0-2250 GCA_964432775.1 uncultured Geobacter sp. | reverse complement strand
GACGGCTTCTCCTCATCCGTATTCCTTCGTTCCGACCCGTGGTAACGGATCTCCCGGACGCGATCCGTTCCGATCCTGACCCACCCGTCTGACCGAAGAAACGCCTTGATCTTTCCTGCCAGTATCAACTCGTTAAGCTTGCCGTCCCGGACAAAGCCCTCGGAATCGTCGTTGAATATCACCTTTATCTCTCTCATATCTCCTCCGGCGCAAGCAGAGCCCTGCGAAGGCTCATTGGGATGAAAAGCGGGACGGCAGGGATTCCCACCCCGGAAACTACAGCATTTCACGAAAGTATACATGAAAAATTCAGGCTTGGTATGGCCAGTCTTGTCTTTGCAGACTTCAAAGAACCGGAGGCTACCGTGCTGTTCCCAGAACCAGTGTCCAGTACTTCGCGGCAGGCATGCCCTGGTAGGGACCGATCGCATACGCAGCGCCGATTTCATGAAATTCAGGACTCATGATGTTCCTGCAGTGCCCCTCGCTGGAGAGCCAGGACTGGACCACCGCCGCCGTTGATGGCTGGCCGACGGCAATGTTTTCCCCGCAGGTCCGCCACGCATACCCTTCGCGGGTCAACCTCCCGTCGGAGGACGAGTCATCGGAACCGGTGTGGCTGAGAAAGCTTTGTGACGCCATGTCGCGGGAATGCTTGAGCGCCGCAATCCCCAGCTTGCTATTCCAGGCCACCGGGGCGGCCGCGGCATGGAAAACGGACCCGCACTTTCTGCCCCTGGAGCGGGCATGATTGATGGCGGCAAGCATGGAGGAATCCACGCGAGCCCTTGCCGCGGAATAACTCCCCGCGCCGCCGGTCGCCGAACCGGATCCCGCGCCCGCGCATCCGGCGAGAACGGCGCCCAGTATGATTGTTATAAACAGAATACTTCTCACATCGTCACCTCGAATATCACGTACCCCACAATGCCTGCTGAAGCCCTGAGCGCCGGTCGATGCGACGGCAGACCGCGGCCCGCAGGCTCTCCTCGCCGCACCAGAGCACAACCGACTCCCTGGCACGGGTGATGCCGGTGTAGAGAAGCTCCCGTGTAACCACCCGGCTGTCGGCCGGGGGCATGACGAGGAGCAGCCGATCGAACTCCGACCCCTGGCTCTTGTGCACGGTCATGGCGAACACCGTCTCATGCTGCGGGAGACGGAGGGGCGAAACCTTCCGCACGCCGCCCTGTTCGGCAGGGAAGAACACCGCCAGGGCATCCGGCCTGTCCGGGTCGGGAAGGGTAATGCCGATATCCCCGTTGAAGAGCCGCACGGCATAATCGTTCACCGTCACCATCACCGGCCGCCCCCGGTACCAGGTCCTGTCCGGCGAAATCAGGCGGTGTGAGGCGAGGATCCCCTCCACGGCGCGGTTCACGCCGGATACGCCGTGACTTCCCTTGCGCACCGCGCACAGGATGCGGAAACGGTCGAAGGAGGCAAGCGCCTCGGCCGGGTCTTCCTTGTCCAGGTAGTCCCGGTACCCCTCCAGCACACTCTCCTCCAGTGCCGCGGCCAGGGATTCGGCGGGCGGGACGTCTTTCCTGACCACGTCCCCGGCCCCCTGGCCGTGAAGCTCCCGCAGCACGGCCCCGGCGTCCCCCTCGTTCACGGCCCGGCTGATGACGCCGATGGCGCCGGCGGAGCCGAAGCGATAGTTCTTGTGCAGCACCACGAGGGAATCCGCAAGGGGTGAAAGACTCTCGCCACCGACGACGCACTCCGGGGACGATCCCGTCACCTCGCCGAGATATGCGCGGAATTCCGGGGAGAAGCAATGCGCGCCGCCCCTCCGGCAGATATCGCCCAGCACCGCTCCCGGCTCCACCGAGGCGAGCTGGTCCCGGTCGCCCAGCAGGATGAGCCGGGCATGACGGGGCAGCGCCGCCACCAGCTTCGCCATCAGCGGCAGGGCGACCATGGAGGCCTCGTCCACCACCACGACGTCATGGGGGAGAGGATTGTCGGCATCGTGGCGGAAGCGGCACGAGCCGGGGATCACGCCGAGCAGCCGGTGGATGGTGGATACGTCGCCGGGAATTCCATCCAGCACCTCCGTTTTTCCCCGCAGCCGTTCCCCGGCCGTGCGGATCGACTCCCGGAGGCGGGCGGCCGCCTTGCCGGTGGGCGCGGCCAGGGCGATATGGCAGCGCGTGCCCTTCGCCTGCTCCAGGAGGAGCGCGATGATCTTCACCACGGTGGTGGTCTTGCCGGTGCCCGGCCCGCCGGAAACAACGGTGAACCTGC
>CAYSPF010000275.1:0-2272 GCA_964432775.1 uncultured Geobacter sp. | reverse complement strand
ATGACTGGAAAACAGAAAACCGTCGCCATCCTGACCGGCGGCGGAGATGTGCCGGGCCTCAATCCGGCGCTGAAGACCCTTGTGGGCCGCGCCACGGAAGACGGTTACCGCATCATCGGCATCCGGCGCGGCTGGAGTGGCCTCCTGGAATGCAACCCCGCGGACCCGGAATCGCTGAAACGGAACACCGTGCTTCTGGATCGGCAGGCAGTCCGTACCGTGGACAGGACCGGGGGCACCTTCCTCCATACGAGCCGCACCAACCCGGCCAAGGTGGGGTTTTCCGAAATACCGGAATTTCTCAGAACGGCGGAACACGACCCGGAGGCAAAGACAAAGTACGATTGTACCCCGCATATCCTGTCCGTGCTGGCGCATCTGGAGATTGACGCCCTGATCCCCATCGGCGGCGACGACACCCTGAGCTATGCGGAACGGCTGCACCGGGAAAGCTTTCCGGTCGTGGCCATTCCCAAGACCATGGACAACGACGTGTTCGGCACCGACTACTGCATCGGTTTCTCCACCGCCGTCACCCGCAGCGTCAATTTCATCCACAATCTGCGCACCAGCGCGGGCTCCCATGAACGAATCGCCGTTATCGAACTGTTCGGCCGCAACTCCGGTGAAACCTCCCTTATCTCGGCCTATCTCGCCGGTGTGGACCGGGCGCTCATCTCGGAGGTGCCCTTCGACGTGGAGCGCCTCGCCGGCCTCCTGGCGGAAGACAAGAGGGACAACCCGAGCAACTACGCCATGGTCACCATTTCGGAAGGGGCCACCATGATAGGAGGGCAGATCATCGAATACGGGCAGGAAGACGCTTACGGACACCGGAAGCTGGGCGGCATCGGCGTGGTGGTGAGCGAAGCGATCAAACGCCTCACCGGCTCCCACATCATCTACCAGCAGCTCTCCTACCTGATGCGTTCCGGCGCCCCGGACTCCCTGGACCTGATGGTCGCCTTCAACTACGCAACCATGGCCATGGACCTGGTTGCCGAAGGCATGTCCGGCCGCATGGTCGCGCTCCAGGGGGGAACCTACACCCATATCCCCATCAGCACCATCATGCAGGGGCAGAAACGGGTGGACGTGACGGAACTCTATGACTCAGACGCCTACCGGCCCAAGGTGCGCCATGTGCTCGGAAAGCCCATGTTCTTGTACTGATCCCACTGTGCATGCAAGATGTCACGATTCTTTGTAGGGGCGGCCACATGGGGTTGCCCCTACATCTCGATGCCGTATTGTTTGAAAAATAGCATGAATACCTGAGATTGTTGAATCCGGCAGATACTAAACTCTTACAAAGGAATGAACCAGGCATGATCAAGACCAACAACCTGAAAATCAGATGTATCACCCCCATCATCGCCCCCACGGACCTGCGGCAGGTTTTCCCGGTATCCGCGGAAGCGGGCGAATTTGTCAGCTCGAGCCGCCTTTCCATCAAGAACATCCTGAAGGGACTCGACCCGCGCCTGATGGTGGTGGTGGGCCCGTGCTCCATTCACGACCCGAAGGCCGCCCTCGATTACGCCGAGCGCCTGGCGCGCCTCTCGGAAGAGCTTTCCGACCAACTGCTTCTCATCATGCGGGTCTACTTTGAAAAGCCCCGCACCACCATCGGCTGGAAGGGCCTCATCAACGATCCGGATATGAACGGTACCCATCAGATCTCCAAGGGGCTGGGAATCGCGCGCAGCCTGCTCTGTGCTATCACCGATCTGCGGCTTCCCGTGGCCACGGAGATGCTCGACCCCATCACCCCCGAATACCTGGCCGACCTGCTGAGCTGGGGCGCCATCGGCGCGCGCACCACCGAGTCCCAGACGCACCGGGAAATGGCCAGCGGGCTATCCTTTCCCATCGGCTTCAAGAACGGCACCGACGGCAACCTGCAGATTGCCATCGACGCCATGAAGTCGGCGCTCCACTCCCACTGTTTCCTCGGCATCAACAAGGAGGGAAAGACCTCCATCATCCAGACCACGGGAAACCAGGATGTGCACATGGTGCTGCGGGGCGGTTCGAAAAAAGCCAACCACCATCCCGAGGACATTCAGAAGACCGTGGAACTGATGGAAAAGGCGCAGCTGCACCCCAGCATCATGGTTGACTGCAGCCACGGCAACTCGGAAAAGAACCACGAGAAGCAGCCGCTGGTGCTGGAACAGGTAATCGAGCAGATTGCGTCAGGGCAGGGGAAGATTTCGGGAGTGATGATAGAAAGTAACCTGGAGGCGGGAAACCAGCCGTTGCCGAAGGA
>CAYSPF010000274.1:0-2281 GCA_964432775.1 uncultured Geobacter sp. | reverse complement strand
TCCAAGGGTGAAGAGACCCTGGCGAAAATGGTTGCCACGGCCGAGATAATCGGGCAGATCGCGGACCGGACCTATCTGGAGAAACTGCTGTTCCTTTTCCAGGAACTGAGCGAGGTGCATGTTCTCGGATTCAGGACTGAACTGGATCTTCTGGAAAACACCCTCGAATCCTACCGCAGAGCCCAGTACCGGATGGAAAACGAACTGGGCGATGTGAAGATCTACTTCGCCAGACACTTCCGGGAACGGTGGGAGATAGACTACGACATGTACGGCGACTCAATAGAAAGCAACCTTTCCTACCTGGGGCACCTGCTGGAGAATCACCGGAACGACTACCGGGAAAAACTGCAACGGGGCGGACTGCTGAAACGGCTCACCATCCTGGAGGATGCCGGGAAAGACTGATTTACCTGCACGCCTATCCGCACGTCCTTCCCTTTCAGGCAAGACCTCGACCCTCAAGGCATCTGCCTTCTCTCTACCCTCTTTTTCCCCCTACCCTCCCCTATCCATCCGCCATTCTCATTCCAGCCTGTTTTGATGGAGACGCAATAAGTCACCATACCTGCGAAAGCGGGCATCCATTCCGTTTGTAGCCATCTGAAACACCCGGGTACCCGCCTTGCTCCATCGCAAAGCTTTCGCGCACGCTGACGCGGGAACGGCAAACAGGTGCATTCACCGCCTTCTTGCGAGAGCATCCTTAAATATTAATTTCAATTATTAAATTTGTTGCATTTAATATCGTCATAATATAGTGCCAGAAACTTAAATTTTCCGACAAGAGCAAACCCGGGGCAACCCGGGGACGCAAAGCCCATGGGTCCGCGGAAGCGGACAGCCGGGATGCCGAAGAAATTTCCGACAACAGCCCCCATCTTCGGTACGAGGATGGGGGCTGTTGTGTATTCTCGATTATCTGATTTCGGGAACGGTTTTGAGGTCACGACATGGCTCGGTCCGCCTTTTTATGGATTAACAGGAGGTATAGCATGAAACATTCACTGACAATTCTGCTTTCGAGTCTCCTTCTTTGCTGTATTACCCCCAGCATCGCCATCAGTTTTCCTCATAGCGGTACAAGGGGAAACAAAGCTGTCTTCGGACCGAAGAAGTTTGAACGGTCACACGGAAAACCTGATACGGAAACCGTCACTTTTTCCATTCCCGAGGGCGGCACAGGATTTACTCTGCATGTTCGGAACAGCGACCACGAAGGCAGGCACAGGGTAACAAACGGGACCATAACACTGAACGGCAGTGAAGTAGTTGCCCCGTCCGATTTCCGTCATCACGCTGGGTCGATTAAACGACCGGTCATACTACAGCAACATAACGTGCTGACGGTACGACTGCAAGGCAAGCCGGGAAGTTTTCTGGTCATCGCGATTTACGGAGAATCAGATAGTGTGGAAGTACCCAATGTCGAGGGAATGTCCAGGGAAGCTGCCGAGGCGACGGTCACCTCAGCCGGGTTGTCTGTCGGAACGATATCCTCGCAATTCAGCGATACGGTACCGGCAGGATTTGTAATGAGCCAGGATCCTCCTGCGGGCACAAGCATGCCGCAAGGCTCACCCGTCAACCTGATCATCGCGCTCGGACACGAGTTAGCAACGGTACCCGATGTTACGGGCATGACGCAGGCAAGCGCGGAGTCCGCCATCACGGCGGCCGGTTTGACGATTGGGGGGATAACTTCCATACCTGACACTACCATCCCGGCTGGACATGTGATGAGTCAATCTCCGGCTCCCGGTACTTCCGTTTCCCTCGGTGCCGCCGTCACCTTGACGGTTTCCCTCGGCCCGGCCACAACAGCAGTTCCCAATGTCACGGGCTTGGCCCAATCTGCTGCCGAGGCGGCGATTCTCGCCGCAAACCTCTCGATCGGGGAGGTGGCCAACGATTACAGCAGTACGGTTGCATCCGGCAAGGTAATCAGCCAGAATCCCGCGGCCGGTTCATCCGTAGCGCAAGGTACCGCTGTTTCCCTGGTTGTCTCACTCGGAGAAGCTCCGCCCGTCGTCCCCCCCGATCCCTCGACGGTAGCGCCGCCGGTGGACGCAACTATTGCGACAACGGTCGCGGCAAGTACGGAATTCCTCTATACCGGAGCCAATCCGATACAGACGGGCGTTGCTCCGGGTACCATCGAAGTCAGGCGGGCCGCGGTTCTGCGGGGACAGGTTTCCGACCGGGACGGCAGCCCCGTTCCGGGCGTTAGGGATACGGCAGTTACTGATATACCGTTAACGGCTTTATTGATATATCCCAT
>CAYSPF010000273.1:0-2320 GCA_964432775.1 uncultured Geobacter sp. | reverse complement strand
CGGTACCATCTGTCCACCTGCCGGCTCTCCGAGCGCAGTCGTGTGAATTCCAGCCGCGCCAGATCACGCTGCAGTTCCGCCATCCGGATATGCTTCTTAATGTCGACTCCGCAGATCGCGCATGTTTCGGCACTGGGCTGCTCGCAGCCGCACTTGGGGCAATGCATCTGTTCCCGCTGCTGGATGATCTCCGTGTCGGAGCGCTCGGGACGGACCAGGAAACGCTCGCCGCAGCGCGGACAGATGAGGTTCTTCCCCTCTTTGGGCAGCTTTTCCTTGTTTATTCTACCGCGGGCCTTACAGGCCGGGCATTCCACGTTCATTGTCTCTCCTCGGGACGGGCGTCACGCAGCTTACATCGGCAGGGATTCCAGCTTGATTGCATGGAGCTCGGCATTGCCGTTCTTGTCCGAGCCGTTCATTACGTTTTCCTCGATGTAGACGTCCTTCCTGTCATTGAGGCCGTAGGTCCCCTTTCCTTCGAGGAACGCGTAGTCTTCGAAGATCAGGTGGTTGCCCGTATAGCTCCCCCGGACGGCAAGGCGGTAGCGGGGCGAGAATCCGACCCAGTCCATGTACCCTCCCAGCTTTCCGTCGGCTGCCGATTCGATGACAAGGACAAAGGGATGCTTCTTTCCCCGGTAGGTCATCTCCCCTTGCCAGGCTGAGGGGATGAGCCGGTACTCCTTATCCAGCTTCCAATCATGGCCATACTTCAGACCGATGGCGACGAGCGCGACAGCCGCTATCCCGAGGAGGGTCCTGTTCTGCAGCAGCCGCCTCCAACCACCCGTGATTTCCCGTGTATCAGGGGTCGCGCTGTCCGCGGGAGGAATCGGAGGCTTTTCTTCAGCATTCTGTTGGCGTTTCAGGAATCTGTCATACACCAGGCCGCACTGCGGGCATGTCCCTGACATGTCTCCGGGGGGATGGGCGTAAGAACAGGAGGGGCAGCTGCGGATGAGTTGATGCTCACTCCGGGGAGGTCGATCCGGTTTCAGCATGAACTGGGCGCCGCAACCGGGACAGGTGGCCATTGCCCCCCTGTGCGGGATACGGACATCGCCGACGTCTCTGCTTACGTTACACTGCGGACAGGTGATTATCATGGGGGCAGACTCTCGTTGGTTGGTTTTTTCGGATGAAACGGGTACGGAGAGGTCCGGGAAGGAGACACATGAGCGTGTTCACCCAGCCGTCACTCATCAAACGCGCATATGTTAATATCATAAGATTGAGCCAAGATATAGGACTTGCTGAGGGGAGAGACAACGGAGACGCGGGGAAACCTTTTGTACCCTATATGCCCGACTTCCTTTCAGAACCTACCTGCGTTACCGGCGATGTGGTTCCAGGGTTTCACGAATGGCGCCGACCAGGTGTTCCGGATTGAGCCGGTCCCATACAGCCTTTCGGTCGGTGAGTTTTCCATACTCCTCTAGCCACTTCGACAGGTTCCCCTTATCGCAAACCTCGTTCCAGTCCTCGACGACGACTACAGGAAGTCCGTTGAACAGGCGATTAAGCGATGACGTTTTCGTGATTACGATGGCGCCGAGATAGAGCAATTCCCATGTTCGATGACAATCCAGCCCATTTCCCGCTGCGCTGAGGACAAAGGGGTATTCGGCATAGCGACCCCAAATAGAAGCCTGCGACATACGCTTTCCGAGAAAGTCAACATGGTCGCAATTTCTTAGCACAGCAACGGCCCGACGTCTTTCCTCCGAGGCAAGACTGAGTTCCAGATCGCAAAAAACCCTCAGCGGCAGGTGATCAAGCGGTAGCCGGCACGCACGGATACCCTGTAGTTGCGTGACGAGTCTGCGCGTACTGGAGCAGAAGCGGGGCGTGTGAAGATCTATCCCCATCGGAAACGGCGCAAACTTGGCATGTGCGTGGCCGTCATAGTTCTGAGTGTGCCAGGATACCAACCACGGGCAGTCAAGCAGGGCATCAACAGTGGTTGCTGCGATGTCGGAAGGCACGGACGCATCGCCGTCCGTGGTAATCAGGGCGAATGGCTCCTGAATCCTCGGCAGCGCTTCACGGACGAAAGTATCGAGATCGCACGGCATTCCATCCCTCGACCGAGTACTCAAACGCACCCATACGACACCACGGGCACCTGCATAGTACCGGCGGAAGAACGATTCCGATTGGCAGGATTCAGTCTCATTGCGCCAATAGGAGTCGGGACCCTTGAAATCGCAATACCGGCTGATCCCTTTTGACCACAGGCAAGGTGGATTATATTTCCGCTCCGACACCCAAGTGGGTCGTATCAGCAGTCGTCTCAGCGCCTTGCGCATACCACGAA
>CAYSPF010000272.1:0-2339 GCA_964432775.1 uncultured Geobacter sp. | reverse complement strand
TGCTCTCAATCTCGGTCTCCCGGGCCTCCCTGCTCCCTCCCGAAGACGGGACCCTGCGCGTGACCGCGGAAAAGCTGGCGCAGCAGGAGTATTCAGAGGCGCGGGAGTCGGCCCTCCAGGCCCGGACAGGACCACAGCGTGATTTCATGCTCGGTGTCGCTTCTTACCGTCTTGAAAGATGGGACGACGCGGAACGCTATCTGGCGGGAACCCCGGACGCGTTCCCCCTGTTGGGAGACTTTGCCCTCTTCTATCGGGCAACGGCACTCACGCGGCTGTCGCGTTTCGACGAGGCTCTTCCGCTCCTCCGGCAGTTGTGTAAGGACTACCCCCAAAGCCCTCTCAGTCGTTCCACCGATTTTCTCTCCGCGGATATCCTTTTCCGGAAAGGCGATTTCCAGGGCGCACTGGAAGCGTATCTCCGCTGCGTGGAAACCTACAGCACGGGGAAGGATGCACTGCGGGCACTGTATCAGGCAGCACTCTGCCGCGAAAAACTCGGCGACCGCGAAGGCGCTGCGCGGGACCTGCGGGGAATCTGGCTCACGTATCCGGGAAAAGAGATTGCATCCACCGCCGAGGCCGACCTCACCAGGCTGTGTGCGACCGGGGTGCCGATTGCGCCTTACAGCGGCGAAGAGCTGTTCAAGCGGGGATGCATCCTCTTTGATCTGAAAAAATACCGGGAAGCCATAGCGACCTTCTCCTTGCCGACACCTGAGTCCCTTCCGGAAAACCTGCGGGGTAAGCTGGCATTCAAGAATGCCCTGGCCTTGTACCATGCGAAAAAGAACCCCGAGGCGGAACAGGCTCTCGCTCGTCTCTCTTCCGCGGATTCTCCGTACCCGGAATACGTCAACGAATCCTCCTACTGGTACGCCAAACTGCTCGACCGGATCGGCAGGGAAAAGGATGCCCTCTCCATCTTTCAGAGACTGACGGGAACCCGCCCCGAAGGGGAGCTGGCCGACGATGCGCTGTTTCAGACCGCCCTCATCAGGAAGCAGTCCGGCGAACACCGCGAAGCGCTCGCTACCTTCAGAAGGCTTCTCAACGAGTATCCCACTTCGCCTCATGTCCCCCGGGCACAGTGGGAAATAGCCTGGAGCCTCTACCTGACCGGAGATTTTCCCGCGGCCGCCGATACCTTCCGGAAACTCGTCGAAAGCCCGTCATACCGGGAGAAAGCCCTCTACTGGCTCGGCCGATCCCGGGACGCGGCCGGATCTCGGGACACGGCCAGGGAGGCATATGGCGCGCTGCGGGAGGAGTTCCCTGCCGGGTATTACGCCCTGAACATCGAGAAGGAAATCGGTATCAGGAACGACCGCATTCCCTGCCTGAGCCCGGGCATCCTCTCCTCTCTCCCCCTGCCGTCCGGCTATGAACGGGCACGGACGCTTATCTCGCTGGGACTCAGGGAAGAAGCGCGAATGGAGCTCGCCTCCATAAAAAAACGGAAAGGCTCCGCATTCAGGGGATCGCTGGATGTTGCCGCTCTCTACCTTGCCATGGACGAATACCGATACGCCATGGGGCTTTTCCCGGAGAAATCCCTCCAACGCCGGGACTCCGTGACTCCGTATACCTGGGCCATCCTCTACCCGGCCGGTTTCCGGGACTCGGTTTCCCGACATGCATCCGACGCCGGAATCAGCGAGCACCTTACCTTCGCCCTCATCCGCGCCGAAAGCAATTACTCCCCCGCGGCACTCTCTCCCGTCGGCGCGGTCGGACTGATGCAGCTGATGCCCGCAACGGCAAAGGATGCGGCAAAGGGTATGCGGGAGAGCATCACCGTCTCCCGCCTTCACCGTCCCGATCTGAACATAAAGTTAGGAACCCGGCACCTGAAGGGGCTGCTGGTCCGCTTCAACGGCAATGTGGTTTCGGCCGTTGCCGCGTACAATGCGGGATCGACCCCGGTGCTGCGCTGGCGCAAGAAGCACCCGACTCTTCGGGAGGACGAATTCATCGAAAGCATTCCCTACACCGAAACACGGGAATACGTGAAAAAGGTCATGGCCGCGGCAGAGATCTACCGACGCCTCTACAGCCCCGCGGAGGCAAGCCCGGCGGTCGTCAAGGCCTCTTCCGGCGTGCAGGGAGAGTATTCCTCTGCTTCCCCGGCAAACCCCTCACAGACTTCGACGAACTAGAGACTTTGCCATCCCGTATCCCGCCCGAAACAAGGGCGGGATTTTTTTGTTGCGTTTCAAACAATTGTTTGATACATACGTTCGAACTCTTGTTTGAAATTCGGAGGCTGAACCTCATATGGACACGGAAACGAGGACACGCATCCTGGAAGCGGCTGCATCCATATTCGCCGAACACGG
>CAYSPF010000271.1:0-2362 GCA_964432775.1 uncultured Geobacter sp. | reverse complement strand
TGCTTTTCCCGGCGCTCGGGGGTGCGTAGCTTTCACGTTGGCTTTTCATGTTTTCCAGGAACATCACGAGACGCAAGAAGGCCGAGGATGCATTGTGCAGCGAAAACGTGAGGTGATTGTATGAAATCCTTTTTTACCATTGAGGACAATGGGCAAGGAATGGAGGATCTACGCACATTCCTTCGAGAGCACGGCTACTCAGTCACCGAATCCGGCCCGGAATCCCATGATGAACTACGCTTCACGCAGTTCGCCATTGACCGCGCCTGTGTCCAGGTCTTCTGGGTAACCCAAGACCAGCGTATTACCTACGTCAACGACGCGGCCTGTCATACTCTGGGCTACTCGCGCGAAGAGTTGACACGCATGTCCGTGGCCGATATCGACCCGCATTTCCCTTCGCGGCAAGACGTCAGATTCTGCGAACACTGGCGTGCGCTACGGGAGAGCGGGTATGCCGGATTCGAGACATCCCACCGCTCCAAAGACGGTCGAACGTATCCCGTGGAGATCCAGTCGAACTTCCTGGAATTCGAGGGGAAGGAATACAGCTGCTGCTTCGTGACGGATATCACCGATCGCAGGAAAGCCGAAGAGCTGCTGCGCGCCTCTCTTGCCGAGAAGACCATCCTGCTGAAGGAAGTCCACCACCGGGTCAAGAACAACCTGCAGATCATCTGCGCCCTGCTTGAGCTACAGTCCGATTCCATACCCGACGGGCACTCCCGAAGATACTTCCAGGGGAGTCAGGACCGTATCAGATCCATGGCCCTGGTTCATGAACAGCTCTACCGGTCACGGGATTTCGCTTCCGTAGACTTCGATGACTACATCGACAACCTTGCCACCTACCTGTTCAATTCATATGCGAGGGACCCGGGACGGATTTCCCTGAGGGTCGACGCGGAACATGTCACCCTGACTATCGATCAATCGATTCCGTGCGGTCTCATTCTGAACGAGCTGGTCTCCAACTCGCTGAAACATGCATTTCCTGACAATCGCTCGGGAGAAATCACCATCGGACTGGTCGCCGGCGCGGACGGCTGGATAACCCTTACGGTCAGGGATGACGGCGTGGGATGCCCGGCGGATCTCGACTCCATGAACAGTCGGTCGCTGGGACTGCAGCTTGTGGACATGCTGGTCAAGCAGTTGCAGGGTCGGATTGAGACGAGAAATGATAACGGCGCATCATGCGTGGTTCGATTCAGGGGGGCGGAAGATGAGTGACCTTTGCCTCGTGAGGCGAAAGAACGGGTCCCGTTCGCGCACCGCTGCCGGAGGGCGGCGAGAGGCGCTTACCGCTGCTCCGTCGCACGCCCGGTACGGAGACAGTCGACGATTTCGGTTCTGGAGATGATCGCATGCAATCCGTTTTTACTATCGATGACAATGGGCAGGGGATGGAGGAAGTCCGTGCATTTCTGGGGGAACGCGGCTATTCGGTTACCGAATCCAGCCGGGAAACCTGTGCCGAGCTGCGTTTCATAAAATTCGTCGTCGACCGCGCTTCGGTCCAGGTCATCTTGCTGAACCGTGATGACCTGCGCATTATCTATGTCAACGACGCAGCCTGCCGCGCACTGGGCTATACGCGTAAGGAGTTGACGCAGATGGCGCTCATCGACATCGACCCGTGGTGTTACGAAAGGGACGATCCCGAGCTCGCCGAGAAATGGAAAAGTTTTCATGAAACAAGGCATGTCAGATTTGAGACGCGTTACCGCGCCAAGGACGGTCGCATCTATCCGGTGGAAATCCAGGCCAATTTCCTGGAATTCGAGGGGAATGAATACCGCTGCTGTTTCGTAACCGACATCAGCGAGCGGAAGCGGGACGAGGAAGCCCGCTGGATGAGCCGGTTCATCGTGGACAACGCCTCCATAGGGATCTACCGGGGCCGGGAGGATGGGCGCATCCTCTACGCAAATGAACACAGCGCGCGGATGCTCGGATATACCCGGGAAGAGCTTTCCTCCATGAGGTTCTCCGACATCGTGCCGGCCATCACCGAGGAATCATGGATTGAGTACCGGCGGCAGCTCCGCGCCGAGGGGTTCCTGAAGTTTGAAGCCGTCCACCGCCGCAAGGACGGGACCACACTCCCGGTCGAAGTCACCGTTAACTATCTGGAATTCGGCGACCACCCCTTCAGCTGCTCCTTTGCCCAGGATATCACTGAGCGTAAAAAGGCGGAGGAAGCGCTGCGGGAGAGCGAGAAGAAGTTCCGCCTGCTTACCGAAACCTCTCCCAATGCGATCATTGTCATCCGGGGAGATCGCATCGTGTATGCCAATCCTGCGGCAACGCACGTTTCAGGATTCACCAGAGAACAGCTGCTGAACATGGAGTTCTGGAA
>CAYSPF010000270.1:0-2408 GCA_964432775.1 uncultured Geobacter sp. | reverse complement strand
ATCGTAATCTCCCGTGCAGCCCTGGTTTCGTCCAGGCGGGAGACCGGCGTGGTCCGGGGCGCCTGAAGCAATTCTTCGGGATTGGTTTCAGCCAGTTCGGCCGCCTCAATCATGGCGGCGATAAAGGCGTCGAGTGTCTCCCTGCTCTCCGTCTCGGTTGGTTCTATCATGATCGCTTCACGCACGATGAGGGGGAAATAGACCGTGGGAGGATGGAATCCCCGGTCGATGAGGAACTTGGCGATATCGATGGCGTGGACGCCGTTTTTCATTTGACGGGCCGCTGACAGGACGCATTCGTGCATGCAGGGCTTGTCGAAGGGGAGGTCATACCATCCCTTGAGCCGATGCATGACGTAGTTTGCGTTCAGCACGGCACGCTCGCTGACTTCGGCAAGGCCTTCCCGGCCGAGCATGGTTATATAGGCGAGCGCCCTGACCAGCACCCCGAAGTGCCGTAGAAGTTTGCAATCCGGCCGATGCTCTTCGTTCCCCCCTCCTCGACGGCAAACCCGCCGTCATCCCGCTGAGCCACACGCGGCGAGGGAAGGAAGGGGGCAAGATGCTCCTTTACCCCTACCGGTCCGCTCCCCGGCCCGCCGCCGCCGTGGGGCGTGCCGAAGGTCTTGTGGAGATTCACGTGGATGACGTCGAAACCGATATCACCGGGCCGCACCGTGCCGAGAACAGCGTTCATGTTTGCGCCGTCGCAGTACACCAGCGCCCCGTGGTCATGGGCAATGGCGCAGATCTCGGCCACATGGGGATTGAAGAGGCCGAGGGTATTGGGGCAGGTCATCATCACCGCCGCCACCTCATGGTTCATGGCCCCCTTGAAGGCGTCCAGGTCCATGTCTCCGTAGGGCGCTGTCGGGACGGTGATCACCTCGTACCCGGTCATGGCGGCGGTGGCCGGATTGGTGCCGTGGGAGGAGTCGGGCACGACCACGAAACGCTTCCGGTTTCCGTGCGCCCGGTGATACGCGGCGATCATCATGATGCCGGTCATCTCCCCATGCGCCCCTGCAAGGGGTGCGCAGGAAAACCTGTCCATGCCGGTGATCTCGGCCAGCAAACGGGACAGCTCATGGATCACCGCGAGGGCGCCCTGAACGAACATCCCACCCGATGGGAGGAGGGGCAGCACGGGATGGGAGCTTGTAAAGAGTTTCGCCGCATCCTCGCAGGCCTTGGGGTTGTATTTCATGGTGCAGGAGCCGAGAGGGTAGAAGGTGGTGTCCACGGCGATGTTGCGGCGCGAGAGATTGGTGAAGTGCCGTACCACGTCCGGTTCGCTCACCTCGGGCAGCCCCGGCGGTTCCATCCTGAGGAGCTCGGCCGGGAGTTCCGCGGCCGGGGGCACATCGGATCGGGGAACGGCGGTCCCGCGACGGCCGGGGACGGATTTTTCGAAGATCAGTTCCACAGAGCCTCCTCCAGCCGTCTCGCCAGCTCGTCGATCTCTTCCCTTGTCCGCTTCTCCGTAACCGTTACCGTGAGGCAGCGCTCCATTCCCGGATAGTATCCGCCCAGAGGGACGCCGGGGGCAATCCCTTTCGCCAGAAGCTTCTCCGTAACGATAGACGCATCCAGGGGCAGGACGAGGGTAAACTCGTTGAAGGTCGGTCCCGGTGTGAGTAACAATACTCCCCGTACCGCTGCCAGCACCCCCTTGGCATACTGCGCCTTGTCATAATTGAGCCGCGCAAGCTCGGCAAACCCCATTTTACCGAAAGAGGCGAGGAAGATGAGTCCGCGCAGGGCACAGAGACTCTGGTTGCTGCAGATGTTGGAGGTAGCCCTGTGCCGCCGGATATGCTGCTCCCGGGCCTGAAGTGTAAGGACGAATCCACGGCGGCCCTCCCGGTCCACGGTCTCTCCCACGATCCTTCCCGGCAGGTTGCGGACAGACTCTTTGCGCACGGCAAGAAAACCGAAGGAGGGGCCTCCGAAGCTGACTGGATTGCCCAGGCTCTGGCCGTCCCCCACGGCCATGTCCGCCCCCATTTCTCCCGGGCTCGTGAGGATGCCCAGCGAGAGGGGATAGACCGAGACGATAAGGAGCGCACCGCGACGATGGATTTCATCCGCCAGATCACCCAGGTCGTCCACTGCGCCGAAGAACGAGGGGTTCTGCACGATAACCGCGGCGACGCTTTCGTCGAGATGGGTAAGGATAGCCGTACGGTCGATCATCCCGTCGCGCGGGCACGTCTCCAGGACATCAACATCGAGGTTGGCGAGATAGGTGCGGACTATCCGACACGAGAAAGGATTCACCGTGCCGTCCAAGATGATCCGTTTTCTTCCCGTAATGCGAAGGCTCATAAGCGCCGCCTCCGCCAGGGCGGTGCCGCCGTCATAGAGGGAGGCGTTGGTGGCCTCCATTCCGGTGAGTCGACAGATGG
>CAYSPF010000269.1:0-2442 GCA_964432775.1 uncultured Geobacter sp. | reverse complement strand
ACGGAATGTTTTCTTCGAGCGTGCGTTATGTCGCTGTTGATGTGCGTTTCCCAGGCTGCAAATGCCGCGGGATATTTCAGGGAGAAAAGCATCGCATCCCGGCAGAAACCCCTCGTAATTCAAGAGAAACCCTGAGAGTCGAGGAAAATGCACATGCGGCTATTCTTGCGCAGTCGTGCAAAATAAGAACTATGTATTCATTTCTCGAGAAAATGTACTGGAACATTTTTACTCTCTGGCATGCCCGGCATGAAGGGAGACTCCCCTTCTGGAGTATTGACAGGATACGGGACCTGCAAAGTCGAAGGGTGAAGGCAATTATAGCCCATGCTTACGCTACCGTTCCCTTCTACCGGGAGGCAATGGACCGTGAACGCCTCCGCCCCGGGGATTTCAGGACAGCGGACGACCTGGAAAAACTCCCCTTGGTGACGGGCAACGACCTGGCGGAGGCGCCGGAGAGGTTTTTTTCCAGGCGTTATACCGGAGACCGCACTTTCACCCTCGATACCAGCGGCACGTCGGGGCGTTCCAAGTATGTGCGACATGATCGGTCTGAGCTTTTTCTCATGATGGCCTACGGTCAGCGGCACCGCGAGGTGCTGGCGCATTTCCTGGGAAGGAGACTCGGCTATCGTGAACTGATAGTCTGCCCTCAAACAAGCGCCAGTTTTGAATTGCGCGATTTCTACGAAGCCCATTCCTGGGTACCGCCGGGAATGGATTTCAAGCGTGCAGCCCTCAGGCCGGAAGGGCGTATCGAAGACAATCTGGAGATAATCAATTCCTTCAAACCTGACCTGATTCGCGGATACGGTTCGTATATCGGCGCCCTGTTCAAGGAGGCCTATCTGAGGGGCGTGACCCTGCATCGGCCGAAGGCGGTCCTCTACGGGGCCGACCTGATGCCGGAGTATGACAGAAAGCTCATCGAGAACCACTTCGGTGTGCCGGTCCTTTCCGGCTACCAGTCAACGGAATGTCTGCGCATCGCCTATCAGTGCGAAAGAAGACAGGGGTTCCACGTCAACGTGGACCATGTTGCCGTCCGGATCGTAGACGGCAACGGTTGCACACTGCTCCCCGGTGAAAGAGGGGAAATTGTCGTCTCGAATCTCGTCAACCGCGGGACCGTTCTCCTTAACTATAAGCTTGGCGACATTGTTAGCCTTGACCGGGACAGTTGCCCCTGTGGCCGTTCCCTTCCGACTCTGGGGCAGATCGATGGAAGGGCAGGCGAACTCATACTCCTGCCCGGCGGAGATGTTGTCCACGCGTTGATGCTAATAGAGGATTTCCTGACTGTCCCCGGGGTAGTCCAGGTCCAGATGAGGCAACATGATGTGGCGCGGTTTTCCCTCCTGGTTGTCTGTCGTGCCGACGTTGATTGGCAGGAGATCAAGGATGGACTTGAGAAAGCCATGACTTCGTTCTTCGGGAGCACAGTTCTTGTCGGAATTGAACGAACGGATATCATCCCTCCCGATTCGGGAGGGAAAGTCCGTCGGTTCATTTCGGAATGTCTGGTCTGAAGGTGGCAGTCCGGCTTAACCGAAGTTGCCGAAAGGTATTCGGCCCGCATCTAACGGTATTTCCGGTCGCGCAGGCGTGGTATGAGCTGTTTCTGCGAAACAGGGGAATCGAAGGTCCGTCATGAGTGACAGTGCGCGAGAAAACTACTGGGGCTCGGTGTGCAGAGCCTGGCAGCGTAATCGCCAGAGACTCTGGAGAAGACACAGTGATGCGGTCAATTGTGCGCTGCTGAAACAATGGCTGTCTGCGGATGGGTTGGACTCCGTGTTGAAGACCGATCTCTTTGATGAGATGAGCGGAGACGGCCTCTTTCCCGTGCTTGACGTGATGACTCGCTGTGTCGTCGGGATAGATATTTCGACGGCCATTCTGGAAAAAGCGCGACTGCGATATCCGGAAATATGCTGTGTGGCAGCGGACGTCCTTCATCTCCCTTTTGCGGAAGCCTCCTTTGACTGCATCGTTTCCAACTCCACCCTCGACCACTTTGAATCCAGCGAAGCGATAGCTGAGAGTCTCGCCGAACTGCATCGGGTATTACGCCGGGGAGGGCAGATGATTCTTACCATGGATAATCGGGCAAATCCGATAGTTGCGCTCCGCAATGGACTTCCCTTTCGTTTTCTCAACCGTCTCGGCATTACCCCCTATTATGTGGGAGTTACCTGCACCGCTGGCGAGCTGCGGCGGTTGCTCGAAAAGACCGGCTTCGCTGTAGAGGAAGACACCACGGTCATGCACTGCCCGCGGGTGTTTGCCGTAGCTCTTGCCGGGTTGTTCGACAAATTCGCCCCTTCCGCGCTGCACCGCTGCTTTCTGAGGATCCTCATGTCTTTCGAGGGCTTGCGTAGACTTCCGACGGAACGGTTCACGGGCTATTTTGTCGCGGTACGAGCTACCAAGGCAGAC
>CAYSPF010000268.1:0-2448 GCA_964432775.1 uncultured Geobacter sp. | reverse complement strand
CCCTTTGGGAGTCGAACACTCGCGCCGCCGCGGCACGCTTGATGTCGCTATGGACCTCAGATGGGCTCATGGCCAGATCATATGCAAGGGTATTGTATGACCATTGCCGATTGCCGAGGGTGACGAGCTCAAGGAGGATGACGATGTCCTGGGGATTATCATGGTCCACATTCTATTCGCGAATCGCGCAAGGGGAAAGTGCGTAAGGCTGTAAGGATCGCCCATAAAATACAAGGTTTAAAGATTTTGTCCAAGGGTAACGTATAAACGTATGGGTGTCTCTCTTGGTTCCTCCGGATGCGGGAGGCGGGGCGGACCACAACGGCGTATTCCCTCTTCATCCGGCAGCAGGCGAGTCGCATGGGCATCCTTGAAACTTCTTGCGATCTGGGGTATGGTTGGCCCATGAGACGGTACGGAACACATACCCCGGACACACTGTTCCTGAAGGCTGCGACAGTCGTCATTGCCCTGTGCTTTTTTATCCAGGGGATAGGCGTATCTTTTTCCAGCGCCCTTCCCGAAACCAAGTCCCGTGCCGCTGTTCTCAAAAGCCAGGGCTCCACGTCACAGTTCGAAGCAAAGAAATCCTTGAAGCTGGTCGCGGTATCGAAAAACGCGACCTGTTTCGATGCGGCGTTCACTGCGTTCTCCACCGTCTCCCTGCGTTCCTCCTCTGTTTTCTCGCCGTTCCATGCGGCGGTCCCTGCCAGGGCTCCGCCCGCTTCCGTAGTGTCCTGTTTTTCTGCGTCAACCTGACCGAACCTGACATACCTTCATCATAGACAGCCGGAAGAGCATCCTTTCGGCTGTTCACGTATACGTACGCCCGAAAACCGTGCGCAGCACGATTTTGTATCCGCGCTGCGACTTCCGGGGTGCTATGCAGGCGCGTGGTTTTTCAGCCGCGGTTGGAGAACCGCTTCACATAGTGTCTTCATCCGCGTACAGCACTGATTTCACGTAGCTATAAGGAGCCTTCCCCATGAAAAAACAAAGCAGCAAAAAGATTTACATAACCGTCAATGACATGAATCGTCTGGAAGAACTACTGGGTGTGGCCAGTACCGTCAACGTAAGAGACAACAAGCATTTGGAGGAACTTGCCAAGGAACTGGAGAAGGCGGACGTCGTGGAATCGACAGAGATCCCCGCCAATGTCATTACCATGAACTCGATGGTGCTGCTGAAAGACCTGGAAACCGCAGAAGACAGGACTTTCACCCTGGTGTTTCCGCGTCAGGCGAATATCGACCAGAACAAGGTATCGATTCTCGCCCCCGTGGAAACGGCCATGATCGGCTGCCGCATCGGTCACGTCATCGCCTGGAACGCCCCGGCAGGAGAGAGGAGAATGCGGGTGGAAAAGATCCTCTATCAGCCCGAGGCAGCCGGGGATTATCACCTGTAGTTCGTGAGTGGGAGTGCCCTATGGTCGGATATAGAAGGCCGTCTTTCTGGAAACCCGACATTGCCGTGGATCTCGGCACTGCATGGGTGCGGGTGGCGTACGGCGCCCATGGCCTCTACGCGGTCCCGTCCGTCTTTGACGGGAGGAGTGCGCTGAGGGCCGGTACGGTGGTTGATCGGGATGCAGCCATCGAGGTTCTCAGCCCGCTCCTCGCCAGGGTTCGGCGATTCGGGGTGGTGCCGCCGCGGGCGGTTGCATGCGTCCCCTCCGACGTCAGCCCGAAGGAACTCGCCGCGGCGCGCGAGATTGTTCTGAAGGCCGGAGCGGCGGACGTGTTTCTCGTTCCGGAGCCCCTTGCCGCCGCCATCGGGGCCGGGGTGGACGTGGCGTCTCCCTTCGCTAACATGATACTCGATATCGGCGAAGGGGTGACGGACTGCGCGGTGATACGGTCCGGCAAGGTTATTGAGAAGTATGCCGCGAGGGTGGGCTGCAGCGATCTGAGGACTGCGGCCGGCAAGGCGGTATCCCGCGACGTGAGTCGCTCCTTTAGCCGCGAGGAAGCGGAAAGGCTGATACGGCTGGCGGGCGTCGGGAGGGAAAACGAAGAGGCGAATGCACAGGAGATATTCGGGCGTGAGAGGGGGCAGGGACCTTCCGTTTTCGGAGAACGGTATCGCGAGGAGATTGAACCGCTGGTTGAAAAAATGGTGGGGGTCGCTGTGGCGATGCTGAAGCGGATTCAGCCGTCTCTCGGGTGCGAGATCATCGAAAACGGAATCTGGCTGAGCGGTGGAGGAAGCCTGTTGCAGGGGATGAGGGAGCGACTGGAGGAGGCAACCCACATCAGGGTCTATCCGTCTTCCCATCCCCTTGAGGCCGTTGTCCGGGGCGCGCACGCAATGCTGCCCATCGTCTCGCTTCTCAACTGCTGGAAGAAATGATCCTGGTTACGGCTGAGGAAGTCATCCTTCGTTCATTCGGATGGCCCAATGCTGCTGTTCCGTGCTTCATGTTGAGTCATCTTGTCAACTTGG
>CAYSPF010000267.1:2330-2460 GCA_964432775.1 uncultured Geobacter sp. | reverse complement strand
GATGAAACCCATGATAAGGGCTATCTTGCACTGGATGAAGAACGGCTCCAGCGGAGCGCTGTAGTTGAGCTTGCGGGCCGTGACGGCAACCTTGGTTTCCTTTTCCAGGTCAAACCGCGCATAGAGAGAC
>CAYSPF010000267.1:0-2320 GCA_964432775.1 uncultured Geobacter sp. | reverse complement strand
TCTTCATCTCCCCGTACGCCCGTATTTTCAGATCGCTGAGATAGGTAGGGCCCGTCAAGGGGCGTTCGATAAACGTAAGGAGATGTTCGGAAAAATTCCAGGCTATCCCCATGCCGATGACCACCACGACGATGATGATGATCAGCCTTTTGCGCAATTCAACGAGATGCTCGATAAGCGTCAGTATCTTTTCGTCTTTCATGACCGGGCCGCCTCCTTCGATTTCCTTTCCCGCGCACCGGCGCGACACAGGAAAAGCCGTAAAACCTTAGCATAGCACCGTAATGATACGCAACCGCTTTCACCGCCGCTTGCCGGGCCGCCCCGGCCGCGCGCCCTTTCCCTTGCCGGGCCGCGAACCGGCCACGGACGGACGCACACGCGAGAAAGGTCCCCGCCCTCCCCGGCCGGGAACCGCACGGGCCGGTTCATCCGCCAGGGAAAATTCGATCCGCTTTTTCGCCCGACTGACCCCATCCACCCGCACCTGCACCTGGTCGCCGATGCGGAACCGGCGGCCGCTCCGCTCGCCCAGCAGGGTATGTTGTTTCTCCAGGAGGTTGTAATAATCATCCGAAAGCGCGGTGATATGAACGAGCCCTTCCACCAGAAGGTCCGCCAGTTCCACGAAAAACCCGTAGCTGGCGACGCCGGTGATGAAACCGTCGAACACATCGCCGATACGTTCTTCCATGTACTGGAGGCGCTTCATCTGGATAATCTCCCGCTCCGCCTCCATGGCCGTGCGCTCCCGGCGGCTCGATTGCTCCGCCGTGTCCGGCAGTTCGGCCGCAATCTTCTTCGCCTCCCGTTTTTTCAGGCTGCCGCCCAGATAGCCCTTCAGGATGCGGTGGACCACCAAGTCAGGATAGCGGCGAATCGGGGAGGTGAAGTGCAGGTAGCAGGAGGAGGCAAGTCCGAAATGTCCGCTGTTTTCCGCGTCATAGCGCGCCTGCTTCATGCAGCGGAGAAGCACCTGGTTAACCATCTTCTCCTCGGGCCTGCCGTCCACTTCCATGAGCAGCCGCTGCAGCTCTGTCGGCGCGACGGCGCCCCCCCTCATGCGGAAAGAGAGTCCCAGGGGCTTGATGAATTCCCGGAAGTCCTTCAGTTTCATGGGGTCGGGCGGTTCGTGGACACGGTAGAGGCAGGGAAGTTCCCGCTCCGTCAGAAAGGCGGCTACCGCCTCGTTGGCGGCCAGCATGAACTCCTCGATGATGCGGTGGGCCAGGTTCCGTTCGGCCCTGCCAATGGATTCCGGCCTTCCCTGCAGGTCCAGGATGATCTCCGGCTCCGGCAGATCGAAATCGATGCTCCCCCTCCGCCTCCTTTTTTCCGTGAGCCTTCCGGCAAGTTCCTCCATGGTCCGCAGGTCGTCGAACAGAGCGCGATAGCGGGCCATTGTCCCGGGATTTTTATCCGCAAGGATCTCCTTCACCTCGGTATAGGTAAGGCGCTCGTCACTTCTGATGACGCTCGGGTAAAAACGGGTCTCCCCGCATTCCCCCTCTCCGTCGAACAGCATCTCCGCCGTGACCGTGAGCCGCTCCTCCCGGGGGTTGAGGGAGCAGATGCCGTTGGAGAGCTCTTCGGGCAGCATGGGGATGCAGCGGTCGGGGAAATAGACCGATGTGCCCCGGTTCAATGCCTCGCCGTCAAGGGGAGATCCCTTGCGAACGTAGTGGGAGACGTCCGCGATGGAAACCCGCAGCCGGATAGCGGCGCCTTCCCTTCGCACCGAAACCGCGTCATCGAAGTCCCGGGCTGTTTCACCGTCGATGGTAACGGTCGTCTCGCCCCGAAGATCGGTACGCCCAACCATATCCGCCTCGGTGACGAGAGGGGAAACGGAGCGGGCCTCGGCAAGGACTTCAGCGGGGAAGTCATGGGGCAGACCGTATTTCCTGACAATGGTCGGGACCTCCACCGCCGGGTCATCGGCAAGGCCGAGCACCTCGATTACCCGTGCCCGTGCTCCGTGACCCGTTGCGGGATACTCCAGTATCTTCGCCACCACCATCTCCCCGCCGCGGGCATTCCCCCGGTCAGCGGAAGAAACGGTAATATCGCAGGTGATCCGCTGCTCATCGGGAATGATACGTCCCACTTTTCCTGACGCTTCGTAGCGGCCGACGACCGTGGTGTACCCCCGTTCCAGGGTCTCGATGACCCGCCCCTCCCGCTTGCCGTGTCCCGGCCGGGCATCAAAGCCGGCCGTAACCCGGTCCCCGTGCATGGATTCCCGCAGGTAGCGGGCCGGTATAAATATGTCCTCACCACCGTCGTCGGGGATGACGAATCCATAGCCGTCCCGGTGGCA
>CAYSPF010000266.1:0-2520 GCA_964432775.1 uncultured Geobacter sp. | reverse complement strand
CAAATCGTCATCGCCGAGCGTGGCAAGCGCCACCGGCGCCATGCGCATCAGCGCGCCGTTCCCTCCATCCCACTGACTGGGCTGCGTTTCGAGCCGACCGCTCAGCATGAAGTCCCTGATACCCCGGCGGCAGGTGTCCCCCACATCAATCGGCCTGGTTTTGAGCCAGGCGACGAACTGCCGGGCTATGGCGGTCAGGTCCCAGGCTCCGGCCAGGGACACGGCCCGGGCAATACAGAGCGACATATCGGTATCGTCGGTAACCTGCCCCGGTTTGAGGCGCAGCCAGCCTCCTCCCACCATCTCCCGCAGGATGCCGTATTTGGCTTTGATCTCGCCGGGGGTCATGAATTCGACCGGCGCACCCAGCGCATCACCCAGGGCAAACCCCAGAAATGAAGCAACGGCCCTGCTCCGGATTTCCTGTCGCTCCGCGGAGCTCATCGGGCGCTCATCGCTTTCCATCATGCAGACACCTCCCGATAAACCCTTCAGATATCATGCCAGCAGGCGACACCAGACCCTGAACCGCCGCCGTTGACGGGTCCGGACGAGACGGAGCATACCCCGACATCGGCGCGGCCCTTACAACCGGCCGTCATTACGGCACTTATGCCCACAATTTAAGCAGCACAGGGATATTTTGACCGCTGTCCGACAGCGCCCTTCCGGCCAAGGGAGCGCCTGAACGCTTGAAAATACGGCATGTACGGCATCAGCACCGGTTCCGGCACGATTCCTGATAAGGGTGTACGACACAGGCAGCGAATACGAAGACGTATTCAAATCAATCGGTATCGACGGCTTTCACGGTTCTATCCGAACCGGGCCGAACCGCATCAGCAAAGGGGCTGGCGTACAGACGTCGGCCCCTTTTTTCATCTTTACCACGTAACAACAGGAAGGAGATACCAATGGCAACCTCATGCGGCAACAGAAAGAACATTCAGGGTCACCCCTGTTTCGGCGGCAATCATCAAAAGAATGGTCGCATGCATCTCGCCGTGGCGCCCCGCTGCAACATCAAGTGCGGGTACTGTACCCGCCGTCACGACTGCGCCAACGAGTCGCGTCCGGGCGTCACCAGCCGGCTCCTCACCCCGGAGGAAGCCCTGCTCAAGGTGCGCGAGGTGATGGCCGGCGAGATCCTCGGCCCGATGATCAAGGTGATCGGCATTGCCGGTCCCGGTGACCCGCTGGCCAACGAGGAGACATTCACGACCTTTCGCCTCATCGGCGAGGAGTTCCCCAATCTCATCAAGTGCATGAGCACCAACGGGCTGCTGCTGCCGGAAAGGATCGACGAACTGGAGGCGCTCGGGCTGCACAGCCTGACCGTAACCATCAACACCCTGGATCCGTCGGTGGGCGCACGCATTTACAGCAACGTCCGCTATCACGGCAAACAGTATGGCGGCGAGGAAGCGGCCCGCATCCTGGTCGCCAACCAGCTGGAGGGGCTGCGCCGGGCAGCAGAGTACGGAATGACCATCAAGGTGAATACGGTCTACATTCCGGGAGTGAACGAAGCCCAGATACCGCTGGTTGCGGAAAAGGTGAAGGAACTGGGCGCATCGGTCATGAATGTCATGCCGCTCATCCCCCAGGCCGATTTTACCGCAATTTCACCGCCGACAGCGGAACAGATTGCCGCGGTTCAGACGGCCAACGAAAAAATCATCGGCCAGTTCCGGCACTGCAAACAGTGCCGGGCCGATGCCGTCGGCCTCATCGGCGGGGACGTCGCGCCGGCGGTGGCCTGAAATGGGAGAGCATCAGCTTCGCATCACCCGGTTTCTTCCGCAAGACATCCCGGCTTTTCTCGTCATGGCCGAGCGCGAGGGATGGATATGCGAGCGGTGGGAATTCGATTTTCTGTCCGCATCATTTCCTCAGGGAGGGCATGTCGCCTGGAGCGACGGACAGCCGGTTGCGTTCGTTACGGCAATGCTCCACGAACGGAGCGGCTGGATCGGCAACCTCCTGGTGCATCCCGAGAGGCGCGGCAGGGGACTGGGGCGAAGGATGCTCACCCGATCCCTTGCCGCACTGGAAAAAGCCGGCGCCGAGACCATCTGGCTGACCGCCTCCGAAGACGGCAGGCATCTGTATGAGTCGGTCGGCTTCCTCCCGCTGGACACCGTCATCCGTTGGCGCGCCACGGGCAGCTGCACGTCGTGTGATGCGTACGACTCCGGCTTCACGCTCGAAAAGGCCGGGAATGTGGACCGGGAAGGATGGGGAGACAGGCGCGGTGCGCTTCTTCAGGCCATGACGGAGAGGAGTTCCGTCCTGGGAGACGACGACGGGTTTCTCATGCTGCAGCGCATGGGGGAAGGGATGCATCTCGGCCCGTGGTGCTGCCGGAACTCCGGCCGGGCCGAAGCCCTGCTGATGGCGTCCTGGCGACATGACCCCTCTTCTCCGCACGAGGTATTTCTTGATTCACCAGCGGGAAACAGATCCGCCGACAGACTCCTGTCCCGTGCCGGATTTGCCGCATGTGGCGCAACCGTTCTC
>CAYSPF010000265.1:0-2547 GCA_964432775.1 uncultured Geobacter sp. | reverse complement strand
GATGCGCGGCGGGCCATCGACAGTAACGCCGTCAGCGCCATAAACATCAAATTCATGAAAAGCGGAATTCTGGAGGGCGCGCAGATCGCCCGGCTCGCCTGTTCGCAGGGGATCAGGCTGATGCTGGGAGCGATGGTGGAGAGCGCACTTTCAATCACCGCGGCGGCCCATTTTGCCGCGGGACTCGGTTGTTTCGACTTCATCGACCTTGATACCACCTTCTTTATCAGGGGTCCGCTTGCGCACTCCCCGTTTCTTGATGACAGCGGAAGGTTCGAACTGAAGAGCGCCGGTCCGGGAATCGGTATAGAACCCTGCTTCGCATGATCAAGCATCTTTTGCAGCGCTTGTTCTGCCCGGCATTTCACATTCAAAGGAAAAAGATTCAGCGCGCTGAACGGAGGTAATACATGAAACAGATTCTCATTGTTGCGTCACTGATTATCGCTTGTAGTACCGGAATATCTTTAGCAGAATCCCGGAGCGGGAAGCAAAAGGGAGTAGAGCAGAAAGTTTCCGGTGGGTCGAAGATGGCTTCCAATCACAATTGTGCTGCATGTCATTCTCTTTCGAAGGAGGAGGCGGCAACCATATTCAAGGGACTTGGCGAGGTGACGGATGTGAAGACGTCACCCCTGAAAGGGCTCTACGAAGTTACCGTGCGTCAAAAAGACCGCCAAGCGGTCGCCTACCTGGATTTCAGTAAAAAGCTGCTTGTTCCCGGGCCCATTTTTGACATCGCGTCAAAGCGTCCCATTACCCCTCCTCCGGTGGAAATACCAAAAATAATCTCCAAGGCGGATCTGGATAAAATCCCGCGTGCCGACTCTATTGTCATGGGCAAGCCTGATGGAAAAAAGCGGATGTTCGTCTTCACCGACCCTGACTGCCAATTCTGTGGCAGGCTCCACGGGGAGCTGAAGAAACTCGTTTCAATGGAGCCGGACCTGACAGTCTATATAAAGATGTACCCCTTGGATATTCACCCTGGCGCCTATGACAAGGCGCGGGTGATACTCGCGAGGAATTCCCTGGAGCTGCTTGAGAAAGCCTTTGCGGGAGAGAAACTGCCCGCGCCGGGAGAAAAGGAACCGAAAGGCCCGGTTGACGAGAGTTTGAAGCTGGGAGCGTCATTGGGAGTCGATGGTACCCCGGCGATGATCCTTCCCAACGGGCGCATGGTGGCCGGTTCGATGGACGCCTCGAAAATCGTACGTCTTATGAAAGAGTAGTCGGCAGGATGGGTAACCTGAAAGTCACCTGATGGATCAACCAAGTCTGGCCTTGTAAACAGCACGTTCACTGTTGCCTGAATACACAGAGCCCATGAGCAGAGCCTTTGTAAAAAATGACGCGTCGGATGATCGTATACTCATTCCGCCGCGGGCGCCATTACCGCCCGGTACCACCAACTATGTTACTCCCCGTGGCATCGCGCTGCTGAGAGACGAGCTTTCCGGACTGGAGGCTGAGCGTGCCCGGGCTCAGTGCAGCGGGAATGACGAGGTGGAGCGCACCCGGCAGTTAGCGGTACTCGCGCTCCGCATCGCGGAGATCACTTCTCGCATAGAGAGCGCGAAAGTAGTGGACCCCCGTACCCAACCGTGCGACGAGGTTCGATTTGGAGCTACGGTTACCCTGCGAACCCTCACCGGCAAAGTTCCGGGAGAGGAGCGCCGTTTAACCATCGTCGGGGTTGACGAGGCCGCACCCCCGGAAGGGCGCGTATCGTTCATGTCGCCGATTGCGCGTGCTGTCCTGGGTTGCCAGGTTGGCGAAACGACTTCCCTGCGCACAGCGCAGGGGGAAGAGGTGCTGGAAATTACGGAGATTGCATATGTTCCCTGACTTTCCGCGTCGGAATAAGCTGAAAGGCCGGAGATAATGCATACGGGACTCGGCAGCCTGGTACGCAAGCGCCAACTTCGAGGCCGTTGAGCCCTTCACCGGGCCGGCCTCCGATGGGGGACCGTCATGTGGAAGATCCTTCCATGAAACAGGCAGTACCCTGCCTAAAACCCGTAAAACATCTTGAGCTGCCGGGAGACTTTTCATGTCTTTGAAACACTTAGTTGCAGTAATGATTGTTATTCTCTCAACGCACATAACCGGGTGTTCAAAAATAACGAAAGGCGCAACCTTCATCAAGTCTCTTTATTCACCCACAGGAAATAGTCGCGTTACCGTTGGGGAAGTCGGTGTAAATACATCATCGGTATCCAGTGGGGATACCCCCGCCGATATCCTTATTGTCTCTGCTGATGAAATCGGAAATGCTATCATTTCAGCAGGAAAGGGTACGCTTGTAATGGCGCCGCTTGCACTCAACGAAAATGACAGAAAGGAAGCAATCGAGATACTGAAGAACCTTAAAAAACTTGGTGATACTGCGAAGCAGGAAAAGGTTGAAGTGTCTCAGTATGTCGGCGCTCTTTCTTCCGATATGGGATTATTGCACGGCTCAGCCATTATCGGCATTGATTGTATCATTCCTGCTGAAGGGAAAGCATGGGTGGGAAAAATGAACTTTTGTTACAGTGATTTGAG
>CAYSPF010000264.1:0-2597 GCA_964432775.1 uncultured Geobacter sp. | reverse complement strand
TTTATCTTTGCCATGCTTGGCAGCCTACCCATTGATGCTGGGATGATATAACGTTCTCTGTAGGCATGGAAAAAGTTAAAGTCGGACAGGGAAATCTCATCCGAGTACCTCTGAACTCTTCCATGAGTATTCAAAATGAATCCCCGGAACGTTTGGTCTTTCTGGTCATAAACCCCCCCCCATCCGGATGCCGTGGAAAAGGATTCGCTTGAGGATAAGAACAAGGAATGGCGTTTCGTGAACCTGATCAAATTTCCTGCGGTGAAACCCGGGAAGGAGAAAGAATTTCGAGAATGGTTCGGGCGATCCAGCGAGCTTTTCGCCAAACATCCGGGATTCATCTCCCGGACGCTCCTGAAATCGACAGAGGGAACGGAGCAGTATGCCGCCGTAGTCGAACACGAATCAGAGGAGACCTTCATGGCGATGCACCTGAGCGATGAACGGCAGATCCTCTTCAAGAAGGTGGAAACGCTGATCGATGGAATGCCGGAGCCCCACTTCTACGAAGTGTTGACGACCCGGCGTCAATAGTGCCTGAGTGTCGAGATGACGACATTCCCGCAACAGGAGGAGGACAAACCGATGAAACGACCCATCAAGAACAGCGTCTCCTGGATCGGTAAGATCGACTGATGCAACCCCCTTCACCATTAACACATGGGAGCGAGGGGATGATACGCACCATTCCGATGTCGCGCACCGGAAGGCGAAATCCAACCACGCGGTTCCGGGGTCGCTAATTTCATCAACTTGACTTAAGTCAAAGATTTTTCGTTCTGTTGATGAGATACAAAGACTACAGAAACGAATTGTGACGCAGTTATAACAAATCGGAAAACGATTTCTGCTTAGGGGAGGCCAAGGAACCAATGAAATTCATATCAATTAACCGCCGGATGTTGGCGCTATTGGCGGTCGTCGTGCCGCTGCTGGCCTTGTTGATCTACGTAGCGTTACGCTCCGGGCCGCTTGCGCCCATCCCCGTGACCGCGACCACCGTGGAAAGCCGTTCCATCGCACCGGCCCTGTTTGGCATTGGCACGGTCGAGGCCCGCTTCACCTATCGGATCGGACCAACGGTTGCCGGTCGAATCAAACGGGTGGAGGTGCAGGTGGGTGAAATGGTCCAGGCGGGGCAGTTGCTTGGTGAAATGGACCCTGTGGACCTCGACAACCGCATAGCCGCGCAGGATGCAGCGCTCAAGCGCAGCGGGTCAGTTGTGCTGGCCGCCGAAGCCCAGGTCCGGGAAACGTTGGCACGCAAGAGCTATGCCGAAAACCAGGCAAGCCGCTATGAGCAATTGCTGAAGGTGCGCGCCGTGAGCGAAGAGGCGGTTGAGGGCAAGCTTCAGGAGCGCCAGGTGACTGAGGCGAGTTTTGCCGCCGCCCGGGCGAATCTCGATGCCGCGAGCCAGGAAACGGCGCGGATCCACGCCGAACGCGGGGGGTTGATCCAACAGCGCGCCAACCTGCGCTTGATCGCACCGGTCCGCGGCCTGGTGGCTGCGCGGAACGCTGATCCCGGCACCACCGTGGTCGCCGGTCAGTCGGTAGTGGAGGTGATCGATCCCGCGAGTCTGTGGATCAATGTGCGCTTCGATCAACTGCGCGTATCGGGTCTGCGTGCTGGACTGCCGGTTCAGATCGTGCTGCGCTCGCAAGAGGGGATTCGATTTGCAGGGCGCGTGCTGCGCCTGGAGCCGATGGCCGATGCGGTCACCGAGGAAACCCTGGCCAAGGTGATTTTCGATGCATTGCCGAAAAGGCTGCCTCCCGTCGGTGAACTGGCCGAGGTCACGGTTGCGATGTCCGCGTTGCCGGAGACGCCTGTGGTGCCCAATGCCAGTGTGCAGCGGGTCGCCGGCCGTCTTGGCGTCTGGCTGATCGAAGAGGACAAACTGCGCTTCGCGCCGATCAAAGTGGGCGCGACCGACCTAGATGGACGGGTGCAGATCATCGAAGGGATCAAGGCGGGCGAGCGCGTGGTCGTCTATAGCCAGCGCGCCCTTGGACCCCGCAGCCGAGTCAAGATTGTTGAGCGACTGGAAGGGGTTTCGCCATGATCAGTCTCGCGGGCCGTGACATCCTGCACTCCTGGGGAAAGTTTGTCTTTACCGGCGTGGGTCTGGGGCTGTTGATCGGAGTGACGCTGACCATGGCCGGAGTATATCGCGGCATGGTGGACGACGCCAAAGTGCTGCTTGATAACAGCGGTGCCGACCTCTGGGTGGTGCAGCAGGACACCCTCGGCCCCTATGCCGAGCCGTCCAGCCTCTACGACGACGTTTATCGCACCATTCGCGGAATGCCCGGCGTTGACCGGGCGGCCAACATCACCTATCTGACTATGCAGGTACGGCAGGGTGAGCGCGACGTGCGCGCCATGGTGGTCGGCGTCGTGCCCGGCGGCCCCGGCGAACCCGGGCAGCCCGGCTATCTCATCGCCGGTCGGCAAATCACGCGCAGCCATTATGAGGCCGTCGCCGATGTCGCTACCGGATTTAAACTCGGCGAGCGCATCCAGATCCGCCGCAACCACTACGCGGTGGTCGGGCTGACCCGGCGCATGGTCTCCTCCGGCGGCGACCCGATGG
>CAYSPF010000263.1:0-2608 GCA_964432775.1 uncultured Geobacter sp. | reverse complement strand
ACCTTCAGCGCCGCATACGTCGGGACAGTCGAAGC
Source organism: uncultured Geobacter sp. (assembly GCA_964432775.1). Taxonomy (GTDB): domain Bacteria; phylum Desulfobacterota; class Desulfuromonadia; order Geobacterales; family Geobacteraceae; genus RPRC01. Next base: position 2,573 of record CAYSPF010000263.1, on the reverse strand, counting down.
CGCCGCAACTCCCTCTTCCCCCAGGTATCCATGTACCTCCTTGCCGTCCACGGTTCCCGGGCCATACTGTCCGGTGACAATGCATTCGCCGAGCCTGTCCGGGGGAAAGGGGCGGACGGACTGGAGGACCTTGGTCTTTTCATCCTGCACTCGGGACGCCGTGAACAGGGAAGGGGGCTCCATGGCGGTCAGGGAGAGGAGCTGGAACATGTGATTCTGAAACATGTCGCGCAGTACTCCGGCCCGCTCGTAATAGCCGGCCCGCTGCTCGATGCCGATGGTCTCGGCCGCGGTGATCTGGACATGCTCGATATAGCGGCGGTTCCAGAGGGGCTCGAACAGGGAGTTGGCGAAGCGGAACATGAGGATGTTCTGGACGGTTTCCTTGGCGAGATAGTGGTCGATGCGGAAGATGGCCTCCTCGCGGAAGGCCTCGCGGAGGATTTCGTTGAGGCGGCGCGCCGATTCCCGGTCGCTGCCGAACGGCTTCTCGACGACAACCCTGGACTCGGGGTAGGAGTCCGAGGCAAGCCCCGCTGCAAGCAGGGAGCCGATGATTACTTCATACATGACGGGAGGGGTGGAGAGATAATAGATTCGGTTTCCCCCGGTTTTCGCCTCCTCTTCCAGGGCGAGGAGAGGTTTCTCCAGGTTTTCGCGGAAGGATTCAGGGTCGCCGTAATCCACTGTCCGGTAGTGGATGCGGGCGGCGAAGCTGCTCCAGCAGTCTGCGTCGCAGTCGGCGGGTATCTCATCCTGCAACAGCAGGCGGAACCGTTCCGAGTCCATCTCCGTCCTGGCCACGCCGAGGACGAAGAACCCGGGAGGGAGGAGTTTCTGTCGGTAGAGACGATACACGGAAGGGATCAGCTTGTGGCGGGTGAGGTCTCCCGAGGCGCCGAATATGACGAGACAGCATCTCTTCGGCGTGTCGATACGGCAGGCCGGCGCCATCTCTTCCGATGGTACGGGGGGAAAACCGGAATGGTCGACCATGATGTTTCCTCCGTTAGTCGTCCTTCTGCGGAGTTGCCGGGCGGATCTCGCCGGCGCCGGAATCATCGGCATCCTTCTCTTCTCCGGCCGGAGTCATGGCATGGCCGCCGAACTGGTAGCGCAGGGCCGCCAGTACTTTGTCGCCGAAGCTGTCCTCCATGCGGGAGCGGAATCGCTGGAACAGGGAGGCGGCGATAACCGGCGCGGGAACGCCGGTGTCGATAGCCTGCTGCACGGTCCAGCGCCCCTCCCCGGAATCCTCCACGTAACCCTTGATTGCCTCCAGCCCGGGATCCTCGCGAAACGCCGCTTCGGCCAGCTCCAGCAGCCAGGAACGGACCACGCTTCCCCGGTTCCAGAGATGGGATACCTCTGCCAGGTCAAGCCCGTCGCCGTAGGGGGATGCCTTGATGATGGAGAACCCCTCTCCGTAGGCGGCCATCATCCCGTACTCGATACCGTTGTGCACCATCTTCACGAAATGACCCGCCCCGGTTTTCCCGCAGTGAAGGACCCCGTTTTCCGGCGCCAGGGTGCGGAACAGCGGCTCCAGCCGCTCATACTCCTCCCTGGCGCCGCCGACCATCAGGCAGTACCCTTCCGTGAGCCCCCAGATACCGCCGCTCACCCCTACGTCCAGGTAGCGGATGCCCCGGGAAGCCAGTAGTTCCGCACGCCGCAGATCGTCCCGGTAGAAGCTGTTGCCCCCTTCGATGATGCAGTCTCCAGGGGAGAGAAGATCCATCAGTTCGCCGACGGTATCATCAACCACCGTCCCGGCCGGCAGCATCAGCCAGACGGCCCTGGGGGGCGAAAGGAGACTCACCATCTCCCGCAGGGAAAAGGCGGGCGTTGCCCCTTCGGCGGCGATTTCCTCTACCTTGCCCGGCGAACGGTTCCAGGCGACAACCTCGTGCCCGCCGCGGAGAAGCCTTCGCGCCATATTCATTCCCATGCGTCCCAGACCGGCAATGGCGATCTGCATACCAGTTCCCCCTGTGTGATGTATTCAGCGTGCTGTCCAGTTGTCCCAATCGGGGTCCGAATGTGGCATGGATTGTATCACGGAACAGGCATCCGGCAACCGGGAAAGACGCTGTATTCGGTGACACGTCACTGTGCGGCTTCTTTTTTCTTCCTGTATCTGCCGTAGATCGCGGGGATCAGCGCAAACAGCCCGAGCAGGGCAAAGGATCCGAGCACGCGGGGCGAGGCAATGCCCGACAGCGAGTCTATGGAGGCAAGACCGGCGCCGGCATTGACATAGACAAACCCGCCGGGGATGATGCCGAGAAGCGTTCCGAAGAAGAAGGTGCGCAACGGCAGGCGCGTCAGCCCGGCCGACAGGTTGATGAGAAAGAACGGAAAGATTGGGACCAGGCGCAGGAACAGGAGATAATTAAAGCCCCGCTCCTCCAGTTCGTGATTGATACCTTCGAGTCGCGGCCCGAATCTGGCGGCAATCAGGTCCCGCAGCAGGTAGCGGGTTATCAGAAAAGCCAGGGTGGCGCCCATGGTGGCGGCGATGACGGCGTACACCGTCCCCAGTATCGTGCCGAAGATGGCCCCCGCCGCCA
>CAYSPF010000262.1:0-2612 GCA_964432775.1 uncultured Geobacter sp. | reverse complement strand
ACGCCAGAACCTTCTCCGGTTTGCTGGATATCGCAACACTCTGGGTGTGCTTCCCCTTCTCCACCACCCCTTCCAGCTTCCCCTTTGCAACCGCGTCACCGAAGGCCTTGGTGTCGGGAAGCCACAGCACCAGGTCTCCCGATTCGGTGAAACGATACTGTGCGAAGTAGTAGCGATCATCCCAGGCGCCGCTTTCCTTGACCCGGACGGAAAGAAAGGACTTCTCCACCCCCTTTGTAACGAGTATCTCGCCTTCATCCAGCTGAAACCTGCCTTCTTTCCAGTCCACACCCGCGAACCGGCCGATGCCTTTATCCCCGAAACGCACATAGATGATTTGCCCTTCGGAAACCCATTCGCCCTCGAACATTGCCTGCTCCGCCTCGTCGATTTTCGCGGGAAGCGGCTGCTGGATTGTCACCGACGCACATCCCACGAGAGTCGACACCAGGAACAGAAAAGCCGAGATCCCTCCGATACCATGAAAACGCTTCATAGATACCCCCTTTATTCCGGCCGTCGATTTTCCGATTCGCCCATGCCGAATGGGAAGGTTACTTACAGTCACCCAGCCGCTTCCCCTTCACCTTCATGGTCACTTTCTGCCCCTGAGTCTTCATGTGCATGGTTGAAGTGTAGGAGTCAGGGGTGAAGACCGTCTCTCCGTTCATCGTTCCGGCATTCGGGCCGGTGCACTTCATGGCCCAAATCATTTTATTGCCGGTTTTCTTCATATCCGTAATGGTACAGTTCTTGTCCCGGGAAATGATCTTCTTCTGATCCAGGACGTCATTCTTGCTGTAACAGTGCCTCATAACAGCAGGCTTCATCTTCGCCGGCATACCCGGCATCTCCATCTGCGTGGTCATCTCCCACTGTCCATCGCGAATCCCTTCGGCGGCAAGGGATACGGCGGGGACAGCGATCATGCACAGTGCCGCAAAAACAACTTTCTTCATAATCCATTCTCCTTGTACTGCAGTAGTTTTTCAGCTTACAAAGAGATCACCCCGGCGACAGTACAGGGGAAGATGCTTTTTGTCAGCATTTGTACCGATTTCTACCAAAAAATGTCATTAACGGCAATCACGGATTTTGTCATCAGAGCATCTTGCGCGACAACGTTCGCCTTATTCTCTTCAATCTCCGGAAACCTCCTCGTTATCATTGATCTGATGTTTATTTTTTTCCTCTTTTTCTGTTGGCGTAACTTGTGCTAAGAAGAATAGAATTGTTGCTGGAGCAAGCAATGGAAAAACAGGGGACGGGTTTCGAAAAACATGATAGAAGTTCAATCGACGGAAACAAGTTCAGGCGCGGGTGAATACCTTGCGCACATATGACCTGAAGTTAAAGGCGACGATGAAAAATACCGGCAGCACCATAGACCTTGAATACACCGCCTTATCCGGCAAGCTCAAACCCTTTACGGGAATTCTGCGCTGCATGATCTGCTTGACAGCATTCTCCTGCATCCTGTCCTGCGCCACCCCGGTACATGTTTCGACCGAAAAAGCATTCAAGACCTCATCGAACTTACGGGAACGTGACTATTCGCGCATTGACAGCCTTGTGCGAAAGATGAAATCACCCCGTTCCTATCAGGAACTGGCGTCTTTCCTCAGGAAACACTCTTCGGACGACTGGGAGATAGCCCGCGGAGCCTATGTCTGGATAGCCGAGAACATCCGGTACGACAGCGCTGCCCTTTTTGCCGATTCAATCACGATAGCCGATGCCGAAACGGTATTCAGAACACGGAATTCGGTCTGCGACGGGTATGCCAGGCTTTTCGAGGCCGTCTGCGGGGAGGCAGGTATCGAGGCGCCCAAAATCTACGGGTACGCAAAAGGATTAACCGATTTGCCACCGAGACTGCGCAACAGTGTTAATCACGCGTGGAACGCTGTCCGGCTTTCAGGGGAATGGCGCCTGGTAGATGTTACCTGGGGGTCTGGATATGTGTCCGGTCAACAGGGATACGAAAAGAGTTTCACCTCTTTCTGGTTCGACACCGACCCCGGATTATTTGCGAAATGGCATCATCCCTATGAACCCGCCTGGCTCCTCCTTGACCGGAAGGCTACCCTGTCCGAGTTTCAGGCCGCGCAATCACCTGATATTTCCAGTATTGAAATACTGCATGAAGCCGGATTCACCACGGGTATGATTGGGGAGGTTATCACCAGGGGCTACCTGCCCGAAATGTACCGTGTCGCTTCCATGAAGTCACTGGGATTTTCCGCTCGGGAAATCCAGCAGGGCATATTGTCCGGACACCTGCCTCAAAGCTGGCAATACGAGGACGTCCGCGTATGTATCGTGGCTGCGCCGACACAAGGCACTCTGTCATCCGGACGGCACTATCAGTTCGAAATCCGGACCGAGAAACCGGTGCAGATTGCGGCAATCATCAATAGTCGGTTCAGCGAGCTCACTCGCAAGGGAACGAGCCACCTGTTTTCCATCCAGTGCAGGAAGGGGGAGTTGAAACTGAGCGTGCGACGTAATGGAAGCAATTTCTATCCTGTTCTGATCTACAAGACCATCTAGCATCCCCGGTCCGTTTTCGCCTGTCAGGCCCCACTCCCTCCCCCAACACCTCCCCCCTC
>CAYSPF010000261.1:0-2621 GCA_964432775.1 uncultured Geobacter sp. | reverse complement strand
TGAGCATGTTTTCCCGTGTTGTCGCCATATCACGGTACGTGAGCATCATTGCCGGTTTTCTGGTTTGCTCAATTCCGTCTCATCCTGTTTACGCAAGTGATGTCGCCATTCGCCCGGAAAGGGTACTCAGTGTAGTGACTGCGGACTGGAATGGCGATGGTTCGTTTGATCGGGCGATTCTCATTACATCTGAGGCTGAACCCGATCAGGCAGACCTCCTGGTGTATCTTTCGGATGGATCTGACACGATGCGCCCGGCAGTCAGCAGGAGAAACATCGCCTGGCGTGGGGCGATGTGGGGAACGCAGCCTGCGCTTGAAATCACCGGCCGCGGCTCTCTGATAATCACCTCTGCCAACGAGGCAGTTGGACGGAACCGTTGGACCCAAAAACTTACCGTGGTGTATCGTAATAAAGTGTTTATTGTTGCCGGATATACATATTCCGATTACGATACGCTCGCTCCAGGCTCTTCCACAAACTGCGATATAAATTACCTCAGCGGGAAAGGTGTCAGGAATAATAAATCCTTCAGGACGTCAGCCAAGGCTGTTGCCCTGGCTGACTGGTCAGAGGCGTCCATTCCTAATGAGTGTCGTTGACGTGTTTCCGGAAGCGAAACGAAAGCCGAACAAGAGAACCCGCCAGGGGGCAGCCATTGGCGCCAGGAATACCTCATCAGAAATTGCAGCCTCATTTCGCTGTATCATACTATCGACGAAGGTGAATATAACCATGGATTCTTCTACCGTAGCCGTCCGCCGCTCCCCGGAGGAGCAGGTTTCTCTCGAAACGATGATTCGGGAGATTTTTGAACATCGCCTCCCCTTTAATGAACTCATTGGTCTGAGGATCGAGTCCCTGGACCCCGCATCGCCCGGCCTGACCTTCGATATGCGCCCGGAACTGGTCGGCAGCCATCAACATAGCCGTCTCCATGGCGGCGTGATTGCAACGGCACTGGATACGGTCGGCGGGTTTGCCGTTGCCCTGGCCGTTGCCGAAAAACATGCAGATGAAACGGCAGAGCAGATAGTCATGCGTTTTGGCCGCTTCGGCACAATCGACCTGCGGGTGGATTACCTGCATCAGGGTATCGGCCGCAGCTTCCACGCCGGTGCCAAAGTTATGCGCCTGGGCGGGCGTATCGCCTCCGTGCAGATGGAGTTGAGGAACGACGCCGGCCTGTTGATTGCAACCGGTACGGCCGCCTATATCATCAGCTGACCTTCGTGCAACGCGATGCATCTCGCAGCCGGGGGGCGTACACGGGTCTTGTGCCCGCGTACAAAGGATCATCTCAATGCAAAAATGGTTTTTTCTTGTTGTCGCCATTATCAGTGAAGTTGCGGGGACATCAGCCCTGAAATCGGCAGAGGGGTTTACGAAGTTCTGGCCTTCAACCATCGTTGTTATTGGTTATGCTTCGGCTTTTTATTTTTTGTCACTCACCCTGAAAACTATCCCTGTTGGTATTGCATATGCTGTCTGGTCAGGCGTCGGTACAGCTCTGATTGCCTTGATTGCCTGGGTTTTTATGGGACAGAAACTGGATTGGCCCGCGCTAGTCGGCATTCTGCTTATTGTTTCGGGTGTGCTCGTTCTGAATCTTTTCTCGAAAACCATGCCGCGATGACCATGAGCGGGATAATGAGGTCGCCATCCAGCACAATTTCTGATGCAGTATGATGTACTCAACCGTACGTTCCAGAGAGGGCCGTTCCATGTCCGGAGAGAAGTTCGACCTTGTTGCAGTTGATGAAACGAATGCCGTTTCCGTGGGCGACGTGTTCCGCTCCATCTATGGAGACGACTTTCCGGTCAAGGATGTGTATGATCCGGGGACGCTGTGGAGGGAAGTGCGGGAAGGACGGGTAGCCGCGACTCTTGCGTTCGACGGGGAGGGTTGCCCGGTCGGCTATATTTCCTTGTTCAAGTCCGCGCCCAATCCCCGTCTCTGGGAAGGGGGGAATCTAATAGTACATCCCGCCTGCAAGTATTCGGATCTGTCATCCATTCTTTTCCGTCATTACCTGAAACCGGAAAATTACGGCCCGCTTGAGGCCGACGGTTTTTTCGGCGAAGCTGTGTGCCACCATTATTTTACCCAGGTAGGCTGTGTCAAGTCGGGCATGACCGACTGTGCCGTCGAGCTGGATCTGCTGGATGGAAGCAGCTTCAAGGACACCCGGGCCGGTTCCGGGCGGGTGGCCTGCGTGCTCAATTTCCTTGAATTCACTCGGCCGGACGCCCCGGTCCATCTGCCGGAGCGTTACGCGGAAATCGTGCAACGGCTCTCCATGCCGCTTTCCCCCCGATCCTTCCTCCCGGCGGACGCCCCGTTGCCCCTGAACGGCGTTACGGTGCGGGAAGACAGGTACCACGGGGCGGCCCGGACCTGGAAGGTCTATGTCCGAGAGATCGGGGGGGACTGGCGGGAGGTGGTTGACGATCTCCTGCGCGAAGCCGGCGCCCGGGACGTGGTCAGCCTGCAGGTGACTCTGAACACCGCGATCCCCCATCTCGGCGCAGCGGTGGAGGTTCTGCGCGGCCGCGGCTTTTTCCTGGGTGGGCTGGCGCCCCGCTGGTTCGGCAACGACGGCCTGCTGATGCAGAAGGTG
>CAYSPF010000260.1:0-2627 GCA_964432775.1 uncultured Geobacter sp. | reverse complement strand
GCACGTACTTGCCGCCGAACTGGCCGAAATGGCCCGATTTGTCAGGTAACTTCATTCTTCCTCCACATATAGGGCATTACGTTAACCCTACAACCCCTTGGCCCGCTTGATGAACTCCGCAACCTTGGCGTGGTCCTTTTTCCCGGGAGAGGCCTCTACCCCACTGGAAACATCGATGGCGTATGGTTCCACCGTCTCCACGGCCTTGCGAATATTCTCCGGCCTGAGACCGCCCGCGAGGATGATGGGGCCGAATTGTTTGGCCATCTTTGCGGTCTCCCAGTTGAAGGTGAGGCCGGTGCCGCCGTAGGCGCCGAGTACATAGGCGTCGAGGAGGTATCCCGCAACGGAGTAGCTTCTGATTGTCTCGAGGCTGGTGATATCGCGAATCCGGAAGGCCTTGACCACCGTGTGCCTGATACTGTTGCAGAATACCGGCGGCTCATCCCCGTGGAGCTGCACCACCTGTATCCCGCAACGCTCAACGGCGCTGTCAATGAAGCTGGCGGGGTTGTTGACGAATACCCCTGATGTGACGACGTAGGGGGGGAGTTTTCCGATGATCCGCTCCGCTGTTTCAAAAAAAACGCAGCGGGGGGAAAGGTCGTAGAAGACAAAGCCGAGGGCGTCGGCCCCCGCGTCAACCGCCTGGAGCGCGTCGTCCTCGTTCGTTATGCCGCAAATCTTCACTCGTACCACGGAGACGCCTTTCATGAGTCCACGGATCTCACGAAATATCGTGGAATCCGTGGACCTCTTTTCTTCCAAGAAACCTACAAAGACACCTTCGGCAGACGCTCCAGCGCTTCCCGGATCTTTGCCTCGGGATATTCGTAATCCTCCAGCGCTCCGGAGAGATAGGCGTCATAGGCGCCCATATCCACCTGTCCGTGTCCGGAAAGCCCGAACAGGATGGTCTTCTCCTTTCCCTCCTCCTTCGCCAGCACAGCCTCATCGATGGCGGCACGGATTGCATGGGAGGATTCAGGCGCGGGAACAATCCCCTCGCTGCGGGAAAAGAGCACGGCCGCTTCGAAACAGGCGTTCTGGCTGTACGACTTCGCCTCGATCTCGCCGGCATGGCAGAGCTGCGATACAAGTGGCGACTGCCCGTGATAACGCAGTCCGCCGGCATGGATTCCGGGCGGCATGAAGTCGTGCCCGAGGGTATACATCATGGCAATGGGGCCCATCTTCGCCGTGTCTCCGTAATCAAAGGCGTAGACACCCTTGGTGAGCGTAGGGCAGGAAGCGGGCTCAACGGCCATGCACCGGACCTTTTTCCCTGTGGCCCTGTCGGCGATGAAAGGAAATGCGAGACCCGAGAAATTGGACCCGCCGCCGCAGCAGGCAATGACCACGTCCGGATAGTGGCCGGCAATCTCCATCTGCGCCTTGGCTTCCTGGCCGATCACGGTCTGATGCATGCATACGTGATTCAGCACACTGCCGAGGGCATAATTGGTATCGTCATGGCCGGCTGCATCCTCCACAGCCTCGGAGATGGCGATGCCCAGGCTCCCCATGTTCTCGGGGTCATGGGCGAGAATGGACCGACCCGCATTGGTGAACTCGGAAGGTGACGGGATCACCTGTGCGCCCCACAGCTGCATCATGCTTTTCCGGTACGGTTTCTGGGTAAAGGAAACCTTCACCATGTAGACCGTACATTCCATCCCGAAAAAGTTGCATGCCAAGGCAAGCGAACTTCCCCACTGCCCGGCGCCGGTCTCGGTGGCCAGGCGGCGTATACCGGCCTGCTTGTTGTACCAGGCCTGTGGGATAGCGCTGTTCGGCTTGTGGGAACCGGCCGGGGAGACACCCTCATACTTGTAGTAGATCCGTGCGGGTGTGCCGAGTGCCTTTTCCAGACGATGGGCGCGGTAGAGGGGTGACGGCCTCCAGAGACGGTAGATTTCCCGTATCTCGTCGGGAATATCAATCCAGCGCTGTTGAGACATCTCCTGCTCGATGAGGGCCAAGGGGAAGATCGGGAGGAGATCGTCGGGCGTCACCGGTTGCAGGGTGCGGGGGCTGATCACAGGCGCCAGCGGGCCCGGCATGTCCGGGATGATGTTGTACCATTGTTTCGGGATCTGATCTTCAGGCAGCAGAATCTTGGTGTTCATGGCGTCTCCTTATCAAGTGTCGGCGTCGTACCGAAATGGTTACAAATATTTTCAGGACTCACCCAGGATCTCACGCAGCTTCGCGCCGATGTCCGATTTCCGCATCAGGGACTCGCCGATGAGAAAGGCACGCGCACCGGCAGTGCGAAGACGGAGGACGTCGGCGCGGGTGTTGATGCCGCTCTCGGCCACCGGAAACCGGTCGGGCGGCATCAGTGCGCACAGCCTCTCCGTTGTTCCCAGGTCGGTGACAAAGGTGCGAAGGTTGCGATTGTTGATGCCGATGAGTCGGCAATCGGTATCCAGGGCAGTTTCCAGTTCTTCCTCGTTGTGGACCTCCAGGAGGACGTCAAGGGAGAGATCACGGGCACATGCCACGAATTCCCGCAACCGGGACAGGTCGAGCATGGCGGCTATCAACAGCACGGCGTCGGCGCCGGCGGCGCGCGCCTCCCAGATCTGGTAGGGATCGAAGATGAAGTCCTTGCGCAGCAGGGG
>CAYSPF010000259.1:0-2643 GCA_964432775.1 uncultured Geobacter sp. | reverse complement strand
GGCGCTGGCCGCCTCCGACGGGCAGGAGTGCCGCGTTGCACTGTTCGACATCACCGGGCGCAGGAACATGGAAAACCAGCTTCTGCAAGCACAGAAGCTGGAGACAGTCGGACTTCTGGCCGGGGGCATTGCCCACGATTTCAACGACATCCTCAATGTAATCGTCGGGTACGGATCATTTTTGGAAATGGATACGCAGAAAGACAAACTTTTACTGGGCAAGGTGAAACAGATACTTTCTGCGGCACAAAGGGGAACGATATTAACCAGGAGCCTTCTGGATTTCAGCCGGAGGCAGCTCGTCAGCCAGCAGCCGACTGATGTCAACGAGATCATGCGGGACCTGAATAAGTATTTGACCATGGTGTTAGGGGAGGATGTACTGCTCAAGACGGTCTGTGAGGGAAAAATCCTGAAGGTAAGCGCCGACAGCGGCCAGATAGAGCAGGTCTTGATAAACCTTGCCACCAATGCACGGCATGCCATGCCGGACGGCGGCACTTTGTTGATAACTACTGAATCTTTAGCGATTAATCCTGAATTCATCAAAGCACACGGATTTGGCGAACCCGGGGACTATGCCCTCATCTCGGTGACTGATACCGGGACAGGGATGGATCGGGAAACGATCGGGAGAGTTTTCGATCCGTTCTTTACCACCGAGACGATGGGAATAGGTACGGGACTCGGCCTGTCCATTGTTTACAGTCTCGTCAAGCAGCATAACGGCTATATAGATGTCACCAGCAAGCCGAATCAAGGAACGACGTTCCGGATCTATCTGCCGTTGACCCGTGAAAAAAACGTGTCGGAAGAGCAGCCGTCTCTGCCTCCCCCTTGGGCGTGGGCGGAAACGATTCTGCTTGCCGAGGATGATGAGGGAGTACGTTTTTTGACGGAACAGCTTCTCACCGGTTTCGGCTACCGGGTTATCTCGGCGGTGGACGGTGAAGATGCGGTAAAGAAATATTATGCCCATAAAGACTCGATCCAGATGCTGCTTTTCGACCTCATCATGCCGAAAAGGAACGGCAAAGAGGCATATTACGAGATCAGGAAGGTCTGTCCCGGGGTGCGAGTACTCTTTATGAGCGGCTACACTTCCGACATAATAAAGGCGAAGGACCTCGAAGACGGTGCGGAGATCATGACGAAGCCCTTTTCTCCCACTGAATTGGGGAGAAAAGTTCGGACAGTACTCGATGGAGAACAGTCCGGTTGTGCATAGACAGCGCCGGTTTACGGCAATGCCGGCATTCTGCATGGAATGAGGCTTCCCCATGAAAATAGCAGACGACACACCAGGAGAAATTACTCAACTGCGTCGCCGAGCGAAAGAGCGGCTGCGCACGACCGAACCGGAAGCGTTGCCTCCCCGGCCCGTGGAAGATCCGCAAAGTCTCCTCCATGAACTTCAGGTCCACCAGCAATTCCGGGAAAGGCGCGGAGCTCAGGATTGAGGCCTGAGTGCCGGACAAAAACGGAACTCGAAACACGAAAGGAGGACACCTGTGCTGAACAAGGTCAAAACCGTAACGGGTTACAAGCTGGACGGCTTCGACGGGGAAATAGGAAGGGTCAAGGAATTCTACTTCGACGACCGGTACTGGACGATTCGTTATCTTGTCGCCGACACGGGAAACTGGCTTACGGGCAGGCAGGTGTTGATCTCCCCGCATGCGCTGGTAGCAGTGAACAAAAAAGAGCAAAACATCGAAATCAACTTGACCAGAATACAGATTGAGGACAGTCCATCTCTGGACAGTGACAAGCCCGTCTCGCGACAATTCGAGGAGGCCTACTACGGCTATTATGAATGGCCTGTATATTGGGACGGCCCCTACCTGTGGGGGGCCTTTCCCTACATTGAGCGTGACCGTGAAAAATGGAAAAAATCCACCCGGGGTGGGAAATCGTGGGATCCGCATTTGCGCAGCACTCATGAGGTAAATGGCTATCACATCCAGGCCGCCGACGGCGAAATCGGCCACGTCGATGATTTTATCATCGATGACGAGATGTGGGCGATTCGTTATCTAATCATCGATACACGGAACTGGTGGTCGGGAACAAAGGTTCTGGTTTCTCCACAATGGATCGAGCGCGTAAGTTGGAGCGAGTCGAAAGTCTTTGTCAATCTTTCCCGCGAGAGCATCAGGCAGTCGCCGGAATACACGGAGGAGTCTCTGCTGACTCGGGATTATGAGACCCGACTGCATCGGCATTACGATCGCCAAGGGTACTGGGTCGATGAAACGGGTGCAAAGGACCATTCCCGTTGAAGCAGGCACGAGAAAGGGCTTTTTATGATGACCACGCAGTAGGATGGATGGGAGAATGGGCGGGCGGGCAGATGTTGATCTGGGTGGTGCTCGCCGTGCTGGTGGTGGCCGTCGTCGTGGTGAGAAGTCTGATCAGGAAGAAATAATCCGGGTTCTTCGGTGGTGAGGCTTCTCCACAATGAAAACCTGTTTCCTGGGGAACGGATTATTGTAACGCGCCACTTGCTTATCATGTGTGTGAGGGACCTGAAAAAGTTCGACTAAAGTTCTACTTCCATAATGAATAAAAAGAGCACCTACAATCAACATTGTAGGTGCTCTTTTTTATTCATTATGGAAGGAGAAGATTATTTCTTCCTGA
>CAYSPF010000258.1:0-2653 GCA_964432775.1 uncultured Geobacter sp. | reverse complement strand
TGCGAAATCCGGAGTAAACTGGACACTCGATCCGCTTTTGACTGGACACTGAATCCGGATTTCACTGGACAGGCAATCCGGATTTAACTGGACAGCGGATCCGGCTTTGAGTGGACACTTTTTCGGAAATCCCGGATTGGGTGTCCAGTGTGTTCCGGACTAACCATTTCTCATTTTACTTCCTGCCGAAGAAACCCTTACCATGCCGGAAATCATTTTTTGTCGGAGGCATGGTGAAGAAAGGCAAGAAGCTAACAATGCGAATCATTCGAGAAATTTTACGACTTATTTTTGTACACGACCTTAGCCAACGGGCCATCGCACGGGCCTGTGCGGTATCTCCCACCACTGTGGGTGAATACCTGGAATTGGCCAGGAAAGCCGGACTGGACTGGCTGACGATATCGTCCTTGGACGACGCCGCGCTCAAGCAAGTACTGATACCGGAAGGGACGCCGCCGCAACCGAGGCGGCCCCTACCCGATTTTGCGACCATACAGCAGGAGTTGAAGCGCAAGGGCGTCACTTTGCAACTACTGTGGGAAGAATACCGGGCAGTTCATCCTGACGGCTTCGGCCGTACCCAGTTCTTTGAACGCTACCGGGCCTACGCCAAGACCGCGGATCCGGTGATGCGCTTTACCCACAAGGCCGGAGAGAAGCTGTTCGTAGACTTTTCCGGCGACCGTCCCGAGTATGTGAATCGGGAGACCGGCGAGGTGGTCGCGGCCGAACTGTTCGTGGCGGTACTGGGAGCGAGCGACCTGGTTTTCGCCGTTGCCATCCCCAACCAGCAGAGCCCGAACTGGCTCAAAGCCCATGTCGCGGCCTTCGAGTACATGGGCGGCGTCCCGGCCTGCGTGGTGCCGGATCAGCTGAAATCCGCGGTCAAGACCTCCTGCCGCTATGATCCGGAAATCAACCCTGCCTACGCAAGCCTTGCCGCCCACTACGGGGTGGCGGTGGTGCCGGCCAGGCCCGCGCCAAACCGCGGGACAAGGCCAAGGTCGAGAACGGGGTCCTGAATGCCCAGCGCCGCATCCTGGCGGTGCTCAGGAATCGGACCTTCTTCAGCCTCGCTGAACTCAACAGCGCCATCGCTGGTGAACTAGAGAAGCTCAATGCCCGTCCCATGCAGGGAGTCGGTAAGTCCCGGCGACAACTGTTCGAGGAACTGGACCGGCCGGAGTTGAAGCCCCTTCCAGCCCAACGCTTCGAGCTGCTGGACTGGAAGAAGGCGACCGTCAACATCGACTACCATATCGCCATTGACTGGAGCTTCTATAGTGTCCCCTACACCCTGATCGGCAAGGAGGTCGAGGCATGTTTAACCGCCACGACGGTCGAGGTGTTCCGAGGCGGCGAACGAGTCGCCTCTCATGCCCGCACGTACCGCCGAGGGGAGTACGTCACCAATGACGCACATCGCCCACCGAAACACCGCAAGCACCTTGAGTGGACGCCGGAGCGGCTCAGGCGCTGGGGCGAGAGCATCGGTCACCAGACCGGCGCCATGATAGCCGCAATCGTGGAAGGGACCGTGCACGCCGAACAGGCCTATCGTAAGTGCCTGGGGCTCTTGCGGCTGTCAAAGACACATGGCGCCGACCGCCTGGAACTGGCCTGCGCCCGGGCGTTACGCCTTGGGGCTATCAGCTACCAAAGCGTCAAGAACATCCTGGTCAAGGGGCTGGAAACCGCCGAACTCCCCGAGAATCAGGAGCCGTCCCTTACGCTTCTCCACGACAACGTTCGGGGCAGCGCCTACTATGCGGCTACCGGGGGTGTCCAATGATACTGGAAGCGACCATATCCAAGCTGCATCGGCTCAAGCTCCCGGGCATGGCCCGGGGCCTGGAGGAACAAGTCCGCCAGACCGCATGCGGGGAACTCTCCTTCGAAGAACGGCTGGGGCTCCTCGTTGACCGGGAGATGAACGAGCGGGACAACCGCAAACTGGCAAATCTGCTCAAGGGGGCCAAGCTCCGCTATTCCAATGCCTGCCCGGAGGATATCGACTATCGCACCCCCCGGGGCATTGCAAAGGATGCCGTCCTCTCCCTCTGCGGGAACGGCTGGGTTACGGCCCGCCAGAACGTCATCATCACTGGTCCCACGGGCTGCGGCAAGACCTTTCTCGCTTGCGCCCTGGGTGTCAGCGCCTGCCGAGCGGGATTGAGCGTCTATTACCAGCGCCTCCCCCGGCTGCTCCAGGAGCTGAATATCGCCCGGGCCGACGGCAGCTACGGCAAGCTCCTGTCACGGCTTGCCAAGTACGCCGTGCTCATCGTCGATGACTGGGGGTTGGCGAAACTCACCGACCGGGAACGGCGGGATCTGCTCGAAGTGCTGGAGGACCGCCACAACATCAGCTCCACCATCATCTCCAGCCAGATCCCGATGAACAAGTGGCACGACCTCATCGACGAGCCGACCATCGCCGATGCCGTCCTCGACCGCCTGGTCCACTGCGCTCACACCATCACCTTGAAAGGAGAATCAATGCGTAAATTGCTGGCCAAGAAACCCTGAACTGGACACCCGATTCCGACTCGTTCGGCAGAAAGTATCTGAGAAGAAAACTGTCCACTAAAAACCGGATTCAGTGTCCAGTTGAAACCGGATCCGCTGTCCAGAAAAAACGGATTGCGCA
>CAYSPF010000257.1:0-2717 GCA_964432775.1 uncultured Geobacter sp. | reverse complement strand
CAACCTTGCCAAGGTTGAGGTCGCGAGTCCGAGTCTCGTCTACCGCTCCACGTCGGGATTGACTGCGCTTCATTCGTCGCCGGGGGCAAGCCCCGCCGCCTCACTGCGCTCCGTAATCCCTCCTTTACGGTGAAAAGCAGGCTTTTCACCGGGGGGACGGGGGAACGAAGTATCGGGGCGTTGATGAGAGGCAGTTCCGGATGCTATGATGGGAGGCGCCGGACCGGGTCCGGACATCCCCGCGCGGGTGTAGCTCAATGGTAGAGCTCCAGCCTTCCAAGCTGGTCACGTGGGTTCGATTCCCATCACCCGCTCCAACGTCGGAATGCCTTCCGCTTCGTATCCGCCGTGTGAACGCGGCGGAGGCCTCCGCTCCAGGATTCCTCCTCTTCGGCGAAAAACCTTTTTTTCGCCGGGAGACGGGGAACAGAACCAGGCTGCGGCCAAATCAGCCCTGTCCCGTATCTGCGCCATTAGCTCAGTTGGTAGAGCACCTGACTCTTAATCAGGGTGTCCCGGGTTCGAGTCCCTGATGGCGCACCAAAGAGAATGCCTGCCCCTTGTGGGTGGGCATTCTCTTTATCGCATCATTCATCAGGGACGAGAACCCGGGTCACGGGGGCAGAATGCTGCCGCCCGCTGTGCGGGGTTCAAGCGGCATGGCAACCTAGTTTAGCAGGGAGTGTTTCCCGGTTGAGTTACCGGGTCTTGTACGGGATGCCATTTGCTTCGGCGTACTGCTGCGCGAAGGTTCCGGCACCGGCGGTGATGATCAGCTTTGGGCAGTCCAGGAAAGCCAGTTCGCCGACGGCCTCGAGACTGTCAGGAAGGTCCAGGCTTTCCAGCTGAACGCATCCATTGAATGCGCTTCCCTCGATTTGCGTCAGGCCCTCGGGAAGGGCGAGTTCCTTCAGGTTTTCACATCCGGCGAAGGCGCAATACTTTATTGCAGTGACACCAGACGGGATGGCGACGTCCCTGAGGTTTTTGCAGTAGTAAAAGGAATAGGCGTCGATAGTCTCCATGCTCTCCGGCAAGACGACTTCCCGAAGGCCGGAATTGTAGTAGCAGACGCTGTAGAAGGTGGTCTTCATGCCCTCAGGGTACACCAGGCGTTCGGGCCCCTCGCACTCTGAAAAGGCATTTGGCAGGATGCCCAGCGTGTCACTGGGGATTTGGTAATCCATTGCTTGCCTGCGAGGTGGGTATGTGTGCAGGTTCCCCGTCGCCCGCTCGAACAGCACGCCGTCACGCTGCTCATAAGCGGGGTTGCCGTCGGCGACCTCCATCGCCTCCAGTCCAGTCCCTTTAAATGCCGCGCTTCCGATGGAGAGGACGCCGGCTGGGATGGCAAGGCTTATGAGGTTGGGACTGCCAAGGAACGCGCTCCCGCTGATATTGGTCAGCGAATCCGGCAGGATGACTTTCCCGAGGGCAGGGACATGGCTGAATGCGCCGTTTTCGATAGCCAGCGTGCCGTCGGGTACGCGGTATTCACTGCCGTCCCTCGCGGACGGGTAGGTATGCAGGGTGCTGGTAGGCAGGTGGAACAGTACGCCGTCCACCGCGCGGTAGGCGGGGTTCGCCGGGTCTACGGTGATTTTCGCAATCCCGGTCAGCAGAAACGCGGAGTTGCCAATGCTGTTCACGCCGGCGGGAATGCGGATATCCTTTAAATTGTAACACCCTACGAACGCCCGCAGTCCGATGGTTTCCAGACCTTCCGGAAGAAAAACGGCCTTGAGCCTGTCGTTGTTGGCAAAGGCGTACTCCTCGATGCGTTTTACGGGGAAACCGCCCAGCGCATCAGGAACCGTGAGTTCCTCGGCGGTCCCGAGGTATCGGGTGACGGTGGCCGTTTCATCCTCTGCCAACAGGTACTCGAATCCGCTTTCCTGCAAGGGAGCCGCACCAACATTGCCCGCCCAGGTCAGGGCAAGCGCGAATGCGGCCAGAATGATGAGAGCTTTTTTCATTTCAATCTCCTCAATGGTCGCCAGGATGCCCCGCACCGGCCGCGGGGCTTTAGGAATCTTATGTCGTTCGAAAACCAGTTAAAGTCAATCGGATTAAATGTGCGGTGGATACGTCGGTTGAGCTTGCCTTATCATCAGCACCAGTATGCGCCGAACACCATGCGCGGTCAAGGGAAGCCAGGCTATATCACGCACGAAAAGAAGATCTAAAACCAATGTCTATTCTCTCTAATATTCCAGCGAATTTAAGATAAAGCGGGATTTTTCACTTCTTATCCGTTAAAATTATCATGTTCAAACTTTCTTGAATCACATTCCGTACTCTTCTTTCATGACGGAGTGAAAGAAGGGTACCAATGAGAGCCAGCCCAAAATGTTTCGCTCAACCCAATCACTCATTTTTTAATCCAACAAGCCGGATCCTGCGTTCCCCATTGGGGTTTACCCACTATATGCAACATATATTTACCGCTTCAATAATAGCATATTTAACTTGTTGAGCAACCCATTTATATATGACATGACTCTGCTGTGGAACGATGAAATCAACAAAGGCACCCCGCATGGCGAAGGTGCCTTTGCTGTTGGCAGGAAGTTACCTGCGGTTGCGGCCCGGGCCGAAGTTCCACTGAGTGTTGCTGTTGAAGTTGTCGCACACGCCGTCATTGTTCGCGTCCAAATAGTTTTGGCCCTGTGCATTGCCCTGGACTCCCCGGCCCATCATGCCCTGTCCGCGGCCCT
>CAYSPF010000256.1:0-2730 GCA_964432775.1 uncultured Geobacter sp. | reverse complement strand
CCCTTCAGGATGCGGTCGGTGACCTGCAGGAGCTTCTGCGCTTCCGTAATGGAAATGCCCGGCATGGTTGTGGGCATATACATCAGCGAGCCTTCATCCAGGGGCGGCATGAATTCCGACCCGAGCTTCAGAAAAACCGGCACGGTCACCAGCACCAGGACCAGGGCCGTTCCCAGCACCACCGCTTTCCGGCGTAGCGCCCAGGTCGCCGCCGGTTCATAGAGGCGTATGAGGAAGCGGCTGACCGGATGATCCTTTTCCGACCGAATCCTGCCGACGAGGACCGTGTTGGCGGTCCTGCAGATCCAGCGGGGCCGGAACCGGAAATTCCGTACATGGGTGAAGAGCAGGCGCAGCGCCGGATCGAGGGTGATTGCCAGCACCGCGGCAATCACCATGGAAAGGGTCTTGGTATAGGCCAGTGGCTTGAACATCCTCCCTTCCTGGGCCTCCAGGGTAAGCACGGGGAGAAAGGATACCGCGATGACCAGCAGGGCAAAGAAGCTCGGCCCCGCCACTTCCTTTATCGCCTCGATAACGGCGGCCCGGTAATCACCCCTGCGGCCGTTCTGCTCCCATATCTCCAGCTTCTTGTGCGTCTGCTCGACCACGACAATGGCGGCATCCACCAGGGCGCCGATGGCAATGGCAATCCCGCCGAGAGACATGATGTTGACATTGATGCCCAAGAGTCGCAGCGGAATAAAGGAAATCAGGACGGCGACGGGAATGGTGATGATCGGGACGATGGCGCTGGGGAAATGCCGCAGGAACAGGAGTATCACCAGCACTACCGTGATGATTACCTCGAAGATCGTCCAGGTGAGGTTGTCGATGGCCCTCCGGATCAGCTCGGACCGGTCGTAGATCGGCACGACCTTGACCCCGGCGGGAAGTCCCGGTTCTATTTCCTTCAGCTTTGCCTTGACACCCTGGATCACATCCAGCGCATTCCGGCCCTGGCGCATGACGACGATCCCCGATACCGCTTCACCGGCGCCGTCCAGGTCCGAGACGCCCCTGCGCAGGTCGGGCCCGATGACGACCGTTCCCGCATCCTTGACGCGGATCGGCGTCCCGTCTCCGCTCACGGAAAGGACGATGTTCTCGAAATCCTTCACCGAGCGGGCGTAACCCCGACCCCGTACCATGTATTCGGTGCCGCCGAACTCAATCAGGCGGCCCGCTGAATCGCTGTTGCCGCCGCGAACCGCTTCCACGACCTGATTTATCGAAATCCCATAGGCCTGCAGCCGGTTGGGATCAAGGTTTACCTGGTACTGCTTGCCGAATCCTCCCAGGGGAGCAACCTCCGCAACGCCGGGCACGGACTTCAGGTAATAGCGCAGGTACCAGTCCTGGTAGGAGCGGAGATCGGCCAGGCTGTGCCTGCCCGATGTGTCCACCAGAACATACTGGAATATCCAGCCGAGGCCGGTGGCATCAGGCCCCAGCTCGGTCCGCACCCCCTGCGGCAGACGCTGCAGCACGCCGGACAGATATTCCTGGGTGCGTGAACGGGCCCAGTAGATATCCGTTCCCTCCTCGAAGATGACGTAGACGAAGGAATAGCCGAAATCGGAAAAACCGCGTACGCTCTTCACCCGGGGTGAGCCGAGCATTGCCGTCACGATGGGGTAGGTGACCTGGTCTTCGATGATGTCGGGGCTGCGGTCCCAACGGGAATAGATGATGACCTGGGTGTCGGAGAGGTCGGGGATGGCGTCGAGGGTCAGGTGGTGCATGGACCACCAGCCGGCCAGCGCGGCCATGGCAACCAGGATCAGGATGATGACCCTGTTGTTGGCGGAAAAGTCGATGACGCGATTAATCATGGGGTTTCCCGCCGCTTTTCGGCGTGTGCCCGTGTTCTTCGGGCATTTCCTTCTTTCCCGAATACCGCTGGGGCGCCGCGTCGAATTGTTTCTTGCATTCGATGGAACAGAAGAAGTAGGTAGTGCCCTTGTAGTCGCTCGTCAGGCCCGCTTTCTTTGATGTTCCCTGATCCACCGCCATTCCGCAGGAGGGATCGATTCCCGCCGTTCCCGACATGCCGGAGGATGCGGCCCGCATCCTGCTTTCCGAGTCGATGAGGAAGTTGCCCGAAATCACTATCCGTTCACCCGGCATCAGCCCCTTCACGATTTCCACCCGGTCATCGAAATAGCGGCCGGTTTCCACCTTCCTCGGCTCGAAGAAACCATTGCCCCGGTCAATGAAGACGGTCTTCTTCAGTCCCGAATCGAGCACCGCATCCGCCGGAACGGTTATGGCGGGAGGCATGCGCACCGGGAACTCCACATCCACGAACATGTCAGGGCGGAGCAGGAAACCGGGATTGTCCGCTTCCAGGCGGACTTTCAGGGTTCTGGTAGCGGGGTCGAACTGGGGCAGGGTGCTGCTCACCCGCGCAGGGAGAGCCTTTCCCTGGTAGCGGACCTGCACGGTCTGGCCGGGATGAAAAGAGCGGGCCTCGTTCTCGTAGGTGTCGAGGAGGATCCACACCCGGCGCAGATCGGCTATGCGGAACAACTCCGCGCCCTTTTCAAACCTCTGGTCCGGGGACACGTTGCGGGCGATGACGAAACCGCCGGCGGGAGATGAAATCACGATGTCCTGCGTTAACTTTTTGCTCTTCGCCAACTCATCAATCTGGGGATCCGTCATCCCCAGGTTTCGCAGGTTATCGTAATACTGCTGAATGTTGGTCTTGATCTGGCCGCCCTGTGA
>CAYSPF010000255.1:0-2764 GCA_964432775.1 uncultured Geobacter sp. | reverse complement strand
AAAACGGCAGGCATACCGTGCCTGCAAAGGAGTTTACAATGAAAGAACCGGTAACCGTGGAAATATTCATCATTGGCAATGAAATTCTCAACGGAAAAATTCAGGACACCAACACCCACTGGCTGTGCAGGGAAATCACCGGCCTTGGCGGCCATGTGGTTCGGGGGACTGTCCTGCGCGACGATCTCGATAGTATCGCCACGGAACTGCGGGCTGCGCTGGCTCGTGGAACCAGGGTCATCTTTACCTCGGGTGGCCTCGGACCGACCGCGGACGATCTTACCCTTGCCGCTGTTGCCAAATGCGTCGGCAAAGAACTGCGGTTGCATGAAAAGGCGCGGCAGATGATCAAGGACAGCTATGATGCACTGTTTGACAAAGGAATTCTGGATCAGGGAGGGCTGACCCCGGCGAGAGAGAAGATGGCCTGGCTGCCCGAGGGGACCACCCCGCTTTACAACAGCGTCGGCACTGCGCCCTGCGCCCTGCTGCATGCCGAACAAACCGTCATCATAAGCCTGCCCGGCATCCCGAAGGAACTGAAAGGAATCTTCAACAGCTCCTTGCAGCCGTTCCTCCAGGAGACCTTTCGAGGCGGGATCTCCGTATTACACACCATTACCGTTTGCTGCAATGACGAATCTGTTCTGGAACCGGTTCTCAGCAGGGTTGTTCCCGCCAATCCGGGCGTATACATCAAGTGTCTGGCAACCATGCCCGGCGAGACGCCTGAGCTGGACATAACCCTGACCGCGGTGGGGTCAGACCGGGCTTCCCTGGAGTCACTCATCGGTTCGGCATTGCAGGACCTGAAGGAAGGCTTCAGTTCGCTTGGATTTGCCTGCAGGGACAAGCAACAGCAGTGATGTAAAAGGTGCGTGGGTTCACGGCAAAGATCTTGTGTGATGATTGGCCGGCTCTGCACGTTCACCGTGATGGCGCACGATCCAGAATCCTTCCCCGCCGGCGCATGACGGCCGCGTCCAGCAGCATGCGCCCGGCCCAGCGGTAGACATTGAACTCGCTGATCAGCCCGCGCATGACCCGCACCCTGTCACGCTGCTCCGTAGCCGGCATGACAAGCGCCAAGTGAAGCGCGGCGGCGCACTGGTCGATATCGTAGGGATTGATTATCAGCGCCTCCGGCAGTTCCCGCGAGGCACCGGTGAACTGGCTGAGTATCAGCACCCCCCGACCGTCGTCCCGCGCGGCAAGGAATTCCTTGGCCACCAGATTCATGCCGTCATGG
The DNA here is from genome assembly GCA_964432775.1 of uncultured Geobacter sp. GTDB lineage: Bacteria > Desulfobacterota > Desulfuromonadia > Geobacterales > Geobacteraceae > RPRC01. The sequence continues at coordinate 1,515 of CAYSPF010000255.1, read as the reverse complement.
AGGCTGCTCACAAAGCAGAGGTCTACACCCCGGTAGTATTCATAGACCGCCTCGTGATCATGGTGCTTAATCAACAGGATGATCGGCCGGTATCCTTCCGTGCCGAAACGCCCGTTAATCCTCTCCGCCATCACTCTCACCTGCGCCTCAAACTCCCGGTACTGCCCGATACTGGAACGACTCGGAGCCGCCACCTGGATGAACGAAAACTTCCCAATCCAATCGGGTTTCAGCTCAAGCAGCCGTTCCACCGCCATGAAACGCTCCAGGATCCCCTTTGTGTAGTCAAGCCGGTCCACTCCGAAACCCAGGGCGTGGTCGTCCGACAGACCGTGACGTCGACGTATCCCGCTTCGGCAGGCATCCACCGGTTTGGCGGTAAATTCGGCGGCAGGAGGCCAGTCGATGGATATGGGATAGCGATGCACGGCGGTCTGATGCCCTCCGTAGGAGATGGTAAAGGTCTCCCGATCAACCCGGGCTTCCATCAGACGATCAACGGTATCAAAGAAGTTGTTGCAGTGGAACTGGGTATGAAAACCCAGGATGCTGCTCCCCAGCATGCCGTCCAGCAATTGGGCTCGCCACGGGCAGATGGCGAAGGATTCCGGGTTCGGCCAGGGGATATGCCAGAAGGTGATGATGGTGGCATTGGGCAGCCGGTCCCGAATCATGCGCGGCAACAGCGCAAGGTGATAGTCCTGGACCAGCACGATGGGGCTGTCGGTTCCCGATTCGTCCACAACCGCATTTGCGAACTTCCGGTTGACCGCTTCATACTGTTCCCAGTCGGAAGCGCGAAAGGTCGGGCGTACGTGGGCGATATGGCAGAGCGGCCACAACCCTTCATTGGAAAATCCGTAGTAGTAGCCCAATTCCTCTGCTTCGCTCAACCAGATCCGACGGATCTTGTATGAGGGGTGCTCCGGCGGGACCCCCACCCGGTCATAGCGGTCGACCGTCTCACGATCCGCGGACCCGGCCCCATGGGCTATCCAGGTACCGGAACAGGCGCGCATGATCGGTTCCAGCGCCGTCACCAGGCCGCTGGCCGGACGCTGCACCTCGATCCGGTCGTCCTGCTTCACATGAATATAGGGCTCCCGGTTGGAAACGACAAGAATCTCCTCGCCACGCAGTTCCGCCTTGAGGATGGAGCGTAGAGCCTCGGGCGTCCAGGTGACCTGGTTCTCGTCGCGCGGCCGGTACTCGGTTTCCAGGTCGCGAATCAGCATGCGCAGGTCACGGGCGATGGGTTGCAGCTCCGGTGTCGTGTCAGCTCTTTTCTCACCTGTCCGCCGAAGGACCTCGCCCCGTAGCAGCGCGCGGGTACCCTCAATCCACCCCCGTCTGCTCATGTGCGCGATGATCACGGTAAGAAGCGAAACGATGCAGCCGAGGGCCGCAAAGAAATAGAAAAAATATTTCCGGGTCTCGGCGCTGCGGCGTTGGATAAAGCTCATGTCATGGACGAATACGAGCCTGCCGACGACCACTCCCTCCGATTCGACGGGT
>CAYSPF010000254.1:0-2803 GCA_964432775.1 uncultured Geobacter sp. | reverse complement strand
GGTGGCGGGATCGTGCTTCGCTCCATGACGAAATTCTATGCAATACCCGGACTGCGACTCGGGTATGCAATCGGCGCCGAAGATCTTATCCGGCGTTGCGCCGATCATCTGGAGCCCTGGAGCGTCAACACTCCGGCCCAGATAGCCGGGATCGTCTCCCTGGCGGATGCCGGGTACCGGGAACGGACTGTCGAGTACATTAACGCTGAACGGAGTACTCTCGCCGCCGGACTCACCGCCCTGCCGGGCCTGACACCGTACCCGTCGGCGGCTAATTTTCTTCTGGTGGAATTACGGAACGGAATGTCCGCTTGCCAGGTGAGGGATGCCCTTCTGCACAGACTCATCATTATCCGGGACTGCTCGAATTTCGTGGGATTGGATGGAAGGTTCTTCCGCGTGGCGGTGCGCGGACGCGACGAAAACAGTCGCCTTCTCAGCGACATGGCGAGAGTTGTGAGGGAGCGGGCGGGTTAAGGCGAGGGGCGGGCCATGAACCCGCCCCTCGCGGAAGCAGTGTCGAAACTGCTTATTTTTTCTTCATCTGCATTCGCTTCATCTTCCGCTTTTCCCGGATCATCTTGGTATCCTGGTACATGTCTTCATAGGCGGCCTTCATCACCGTGTCGAACGTCGCAAGCTTGCCGCCGTTTTCCTTGATGAATTTCTCCGCGGCGTCCTTTTTCGCAAAGGCCCATTTGGCCTGTTTCGTCATGACACCCGGCTTTGACCCGCCAATCACCCAGAAAGCCTTTTCGGCATCGATCAGCTCACGTGTCCCGTAATCGCCCACCTTGATGGATTTCGGCGCCTTGTCGAGATTGTTCGCCATGTCCACCGCGGCGCAGTGGACGCTGCACAACCCGACCGAACTCCCGTCGTCGTAGTCGATGACGACCCTGGCGAAGGCGAACTTTTCCAGGTTCATCCCGCAATACCTGCAATCAGTGGAGGCCTTATCGGCACTGCCTGCGGCCTTTTCCCCGAGCGGGCAGTCGTGGCCCTGCGCGGCGAAAGCAGCCGCTGCAAGACAGAGTACGGAAAACATCATCACAGTCCCAAGAATTCCCTTTTTCATGCTTCCTCCTTTTGTCGTTCGGCTCTGAGTTCGCGGGGGCCGAACCGTGAAAGTACACCGCCGTCATCCGCGGATCATGCCATGTGCAACGGTTGTTTATCCCTGATCCGGCTGGAGACAATCGAATCATGACTCGATTCGTAAGGGTAATGGAATGTCCTGTTTTGTCAACCGGGGTTACCATAACGGTGGGTAATCTCAGCCCGGTTGCGCACAAGGAGAGGTCAGCGGGCAGCAGGCCCCCTGCATGTCCGCTTTCCACCCGAGCCGATCGATGACGTCCGCGAATTCTCTATCAGGGGGAGCGTTGATGGTCAGGGTTTCTCCGGTCCAGGGGTGGGGGAGGGCGATCTCAACCGCATGCAGCAGGAGACGGCTGCAGCGAAACTCGTCCCGGAACAGACGGTTATGGCGGCCGTCGCCATAGGTGGAGTCGCCGATAATCGGATGAAAGACATGTTTCAGATGGCGGCGGATCTGGTGTCTCCTGCCGGTGCGGGGACTCACTTCCAGGAGTGAATAGCGGGCGGTCGGATAGTTTCCTACGGGGAGGGGCAACTCGACCAGGGCCAGGCGCCGGAATGCGGTGACCGCTTCCCGGGGGTCGATATCCCTGTTTCCCTCGAACCGGTCCGTAAGCTCCCTGAGCGGATAGTCGATGAGGGCCTCTTCTTCCGCGATTCCCCGTACAACCGCCAGGTACCTCTTGCGGACCGCGCCCGAGGTGAAGGCGTCTGCGGCCAGTCGTGCGGCCTCCGGCGAGAGGGCGAAGAGGAGCGCGCCGGAGGTGGGCCGGTCCAGGCGATGCACCGGATAGACATGGCGGCCCACCAGGTCCCTCGCCATCTGCAGGGCGAAGCGCGTCTCGTGCCGGTCCAGGTCGCTGCGGTGGACGAGCAGACCGGACGGCTTGTTGACCACCAGGTAGTGGTCGTCACGGTAGAGGATTGAGAGATCATCTTTCATCATGGGTCTTGGGGCCTGAACTTGCTGCTGAAAAGACCAGGCACTCGGCTGATGCCGCGTCGCTGCCGGCTGCCAGAAGTCATCGCCACTGTTGAAGATTTGTTCACGGATTGTCCTCGGCAGGATAATGCACCCGGTCGATGGCCAGAAACCCGCAATACTGATATTCGCTCATGATATTCTTTCCCCCCGATTCCGGCGTCTTTTCGAGGTTGGTGTATCTGTGCCGTGCGCCTACTTCAACATATTCATTTTTTTCATTATCTCTTCATGCTCAAGAAGATACTCATACCGTGCCTGAATGTCGGGAAGTGTTTCTTCCGGTATGGCTAACGCTTCCGATGGGTATTTCTCATTGGCTTTGGCTATGGCCTTAGTGATATTTTCCCCTCGCCGCAGATAACGAAGGACTTCGTTGTCATATCTTATTTCGTCCGGTGTTCGCTCGCCGATTATCTCATCGGCACGGGCCAGGTACTGTTGCAGTAAATCCATACAATCCTCTCCTTGTCTCCAGGCTTACCCCCTGATTTTCTCCATGTACCTGCCGAACATGAACGGATTCAACTCCCTCATCCGTCTCCGGATACGTACCAGTTCGCCGTCGTCACGCAGCACGGTTCGCAGACGCTCGGCATGCCGCAGGCACTCGAACCAGAGGCGCGGCGCTGTCCGTTGATCCGGAGACTCCCGCATTCGCGAGCATTCATCTCCAAGCATGCGAGGATCGTCCATATCGGCCGGTCCGAGCGTGAATAT
>CAYSPF010000253.1:0-2812 GCA_964432775.1 uncultured Geobacter sp. | reverse complement strand
ACCGCGTTGATCTGCTCCTGGATGTCTTCCAGGGCGCGCCCCGACTTGGACGCCTCGTCGGTGCCCCGTTCCACCTCCTGCACACCTTCCTCCATGGAGCTTACCGCCGCACGTGTCTGCTGCTGGATTGACTTGATCATGGCGCCGATCTCTTTCGTCGCCTTCGTGGTCCGCTCCGCAAGCGCACGCACCTCGTCGGCCACCACCGCAAAGCCCCGGCCCTGCTCTCCGGCGCGGGCCGCCTCGATGGCCGCATTCAGCGCCAGCAGGTTGGTCTGGTCGGCAATATCCTCGATGGTGCCGACAATCTCTCCTATCTGGTCGGATTGGGAGCCCAGGTTTTCCACGGTCCTGGCGGATTCCTTCACCCGTTCGGCTATGGTGTTCATCACCGTTATCGTCTCGTTGACAACCGATGACCCGGTCATGGCGGAATCGTTGGCCCGCTGGGAGGCGTCAGCCGCCAGTGCGCAGTTCTGCGCCACGTCGTTTGACGTGGAAGCCATTTCCTCGCTGGCCACCGCCACGGTGGCAGTCTGGGATGCGATGTGATCCGAGTTGGATGCCATCATTTCCGAGGTGGTGGAAAGAATCCCGCCCGACGCGTTCAGCCGCTCCGCCGACTCGGAAATGGTGTGAAGAATATCAGTCAGGCTGTCCATGAAACCATTGAACGAAACACACATCTCGCCCACTTCGTCCTTTTTCAGATAATCGAGCCGACTGGTCAGGTCTCCCTTGTTCTGTGCGGTCTCAAGAACGTCATGCATCCGGTTGAGGGGTATAAAAAGCCGATGAATGATAAAACGGTTTACGAACAGGGCAACAACGAGAAGGGCGAGTGCCAATCCGAGTAACAGCAGCTTCAACCTGTCATATTCTGCAAAGAATTCCTTCTGCGGAACACCCACATACAATGCGCCGATGACCTGCCCGCTGGAATCCTTTATCGGATCATAGGATGTGAAGTAGGGAACGCCGAGAATCTTCGTATTGCCGCGGAACGGGACCCCTTTCTTGAAAACCGCATCGTAGGCCGGCCCGTCAAGCCGGGTGCCGACGGCGCGGGAGCCGTCATCCTTCTTCACATTGGTTGATACGCGCATATCGCCCATGAAAATGGTGGCGGTGCCTCCGCATAGCTCCTTCAGGCGATCCGGCAGTTCAAAATTGTTGTTCAGAACGTAATTCCCCACCATGAGTGCGCCGTTGACGACCTTGAAATCACTTCCCTTCTGACGCAGAAGCTCGCGAAACGTCTTCAGTCGGCTCTCCTGTGAAATCTCCGAACGGTGCTGAAGCGTTTGATTGAACTGCCACAGACAGACACCGGTAATTACGGCGATTGTCGCGACCAAGATGACTACGTTCACTGAAACCAATTTCGCCCTGATCTTCATCTGAGAGTCTCCTTCGTATGCAATGGATGGAAGTGAGCAGCCATAATTTTTATCTCGAATTCTTTTCGGTCGTTCCTCCTACAACTTGAGAGAATATTTGTACCACCTGAATACAGCCAATTTTTGCCCGGATAATCAGGCCGGCTCCCGGATTATGCGGGCAATGCTCTTCCTCGGAATTTCTGGATTTCAAAAGGATTTCAAAAGAAGGAGACTTTATGCTATTTTTCAGCAGACTTCCCTCAGGAAGGAATATTTTACCCATGATTGTTTACGGAGGGTTCAATGAAGCACATGGTATTGGTAGGTCTGTTTCTTTCCGTTTTCTCAGTTCCGGTCATTGCCGCGGAGAGCAGCGATGAGGTTTTCAACCGAATAGATATCGAAAAGGATGAACAGATTACCCTGGATGAGTTTCTCAAGGGAGACATGTCGGTGAGCAAGGGGGAGAATGGCAATTTCCTGTTGGGCACTGAGGGACCGCAAGGAAAGGATATCGATACAGCGACCACGGAGAAGCACAAGCGAGCCCTGTTCGAGAGGCTCGACGTGGACAATAACGGCGCCGTCAACCGGAAAGAGTGGATGGATTCCCTTTCAACCGGAATGGTCATCTTTCGCTACTGACGGCAAGGATTACACGCATACCGCTATAACGGCGGCAAACCTGCCGCCGTTATAGCGAGAGAGTCGCTACAGTGCGACGTTGAACCCAACGGTCGGACCAAAGACGTTTATGCCGTAATTATAGGTCTTCGGTTCGGACAGATAGAGGTTTGATATGTGCATGTACATGATACCGACCGAGATGCTGTAGCGCGGGTTGAAGTTGTAGCGCAGTCCGGCGCCGAAGTTCATATTGAAAGTCAGATCCTGGCCTTGTGCATATTTCACCCCTTCCGGGCCTTTGGCATCAACGAACCCCACCCCGAACCGGGCTTCGACGTAAGGAGCAACTCTCCAGTTAGGCTGAACGAAATTGTACCGTATACCCATCATATAGGCGGCATATCCGGATTCCGGGCCCTGTGTAATGATCGTATAGGAACCGCTGAACGTCAGATCGCAGTTTCCCCGAAGAAACAAGGGGCCGTTTACGTCGTACAGTTGCCATCTGAGGGACAGGATGAGCGGCGCCAAGGTATAGTCGAGAGGGACGCGTTCCCAGTCGTCACCCATGAAATGATTGAAAATAAAAGGTGTGTTGTAGGGAAGCCACCCCATATCGAAGGACAATTCGAGTTTGTTCTTGTAGTAAATCTGCTCATTGAAATCGGAAGGTTCCTGATTGACCGGAGGAATGTTCGACGAAAGGTTCTTTTGATCATCGGCAAATGATGGATCTGAAAGGAAAAGAGATATCAGGGCAAAGATAATCAATCGCAGCAACTTCATCACATTCGGTTTAATCA
>CAYSPF010000252.1:0-2815 GCA_964432775.1 uncultured Geobacter sp. | reverse complement strand
TCAACCTGCGTTTCGGCCTTGATCTGCAGGCCGATGGGGCAGTGGACCCTTTTCAGCTCTTCTTCGTCGAACCCATCCTTTACAAATGTCTTGAACATTTCGTCCCGCTTTCTCTTGCTCCCCATCATGCCGATATAGCGGGCCTTTGTCCCGAGAGACTGCGCCAGAACCGTTCCGTCGTGGAGGTGTCCCCTGGTTACGATGACCACATAACTGTCGTTGTCTATCTCCAGACCGGAGAAGCATCTGTCGAATGAGTCCAACACAACTACCTCGGCAGCGGCGGGAAACCGTTCACGGTTGGCGAATTCCGCGCGATCGTCGAGGACCACTACCCGAAAGTCGGCCATTTCCGCCAGGGTAGCGACTTTCTGGGAGACATGGCCTGCTCCGAATAGGTAAGCGGTGCTGGGGGTAAAGCAGCGTTCCACGAAGAACCGCCTGTCCGCCAGGTCGACCACTACCGGATAGGCGGAGGAAAAGGCCCTCCCTTTCAGCGTATCCAGAAAATCCGGCTGAAAGGGAAATTCTCCCGCGATGGAGCCGTCTTCCCGTGCCACACATCGTCCGATCCTGTCTATGGAAACTTCCGACTGCCCCAGATCGGCTATGAGATAACATTTTTCCCCGTCTGCAAGGGCACTCTGTAGTGCCCGGAAGACTTCGATGTTTTCCGCGGTGCAGGGGATATGCTCCACGAGAACCTCCACCTGCCCGCCGCAGATCATCTGCATGCTCGCGGCATCAGCACCGGTCAGATTGAACCGCATGATCCTGGCGGTCCGGGTCTTGAATATCTGCTCCGCGACTTTCAGCGCTCCGGCCTCAAGCGCCCCGCCTCCGACGGAGCCGACTGACGTACCGTCTGAACGAACAATCATCTTCGCACCGGCGAGACAGGGCGCCGAGCCCGACTTTTTCAAGACTGTCGCCAGGACAAGATCCTCGCCCTTCTGCTGCAATCCGCATACTGCTTCGACAAGCCAGTCGATTAACATGGTAGTCCTTTCTTGCCTCAAATAATTATCCAGAGAATTTAAGCTGTTACGAGAGTACGTGTCCTTTGCTCATGCCAGGGGGAGGCGCCGTTCGTTCCTGGGCCTTTCGATTGCCGGTGTCGTGGCGCTTTTGTCCGGATTGTTTTTTCGCATCATCATCTCCTTGTTCGCGGCGTAGAGTTCTTGGCCATTGTTTATGGAATACCTGTATCAGTTGTCTGAAAACAACGAAACCCGCACCAATAGCGACGGTTGTCGTAATCGGTGCGGGTTTCGTTGGGTCTGCATAAGCAGAGGACGAAATAGGCGCGTAACCGCTAAGAAGGATTGTTGTTGTTTACAATTGATGTAGTAATTTTCGATGCATTAACCATAATGATTTGCTGGGGAATATATACCAACTGCATCAGGGGCGTCAAATACTATTTTTACATCTCACGCAGCCTTTCGCTTGCCCCTGTTGGGTGAATCGCCGCGCCCGGCTCCCACTTCCCTGCCGATGGAGAGGATGCGGCGCTGCATGCATGCCCGGCAATCGGCGGCGGTCTCGTCGATGCAGGCCTTTGCCGGGTAGATCTCGTACATGGCCCGGTATTTCCGCGGTGTCAGGTTCGGCATCACGATGTTGGCGCCGCGCGACAGGCCGAGTTCACGGCCGGTCGCAGTGTTGAGGGTCGCCAGGGCGGTGGTGCTCGGGATGTTGGCGTCTGGGCAGGCGACCCGTGCCAGGGCAATCACCCGGTAGGTCATCTCCTCCGTGTTGGGTACCTGCGCTCCCGTCGCCGGCTGCGGGACGGCGTCGTTGTGGCCGAGCGGAGTTCCGCTGTGGGGAATGTAGGGGCCGACGCCGATCATGTCCAGGTTGAGGGTGCGGAATGTCTCGATATCGTCGGCAAGATCCTCCCAGGTCTGACCCGGGATGCCGATCATCACCCCGCTGCCGATCTCGTAGCCGATTTCCCGCAGCCTGCGGAGCAGGGCAATCCTGTCCGAGTCGCTGCCGGGCAGCGGTGGGTGGATTCGGTCGTACAGGGCACGGTTGGAGGTTTCAAAGCGAAGAAGGTAACGGTCCGCGCCCGCCTCTTTCCATGCGACCAGATCCGCGTCGCTCCGCTCGCCGAGGCTCAGGGTAACGGCCAGTTTCGTCTCTTTCTTGATGCGACCGATGAGGGAGGCCATCCACTCGCGGGTGATACCGTAGTCCTCGCCTGCCTGCATGACTACCGTGCCGTAGTGGTAGTCCACCGCCTCACGGACACACTCCATGATCTCATCCTCGTGCATCCGGTAGCGCTCCAATTCAGTGTTTCCCGCACGGATCCCGCAGTAGTGGCAATCGCGTGCGCAGATATTGGAGATCTCGAGCAGTCCGCGGAGATGAACCGCGTTGCCCACATGGCTTTCCCGAATGGAGTCCGCCTGCTGCCAGAGTTTCTGTAATTTCGTTTCGTCTTCACATTTCAACCAGGTGATAATTTCCCGTCTCTCCATGGGTACTCCCCCTCATGCATGATACCATCTTTCAAAGCCCGCACGATATCCGTGGACTTGTCCTGAAAAATAGCAAATTTATCAAGAAAAAGTAAACGAAAAAACTTTTCAACCATATACAAAATATAAAGAATTGACCTGGGTCAAGAATACATTTGAATTCATCAAATAAGTCGGGCAGGGAAAAAATATGAATTCGGTGTTATAAAATTGCTTGAAAAAAGTTAAATTATTGCCTAATATACTCAACAAAACTGAATACGAGACTTCTTATCAAGAGCGGCGGAGGGACTGGCCCTGCGATGCCCGGCAACCCCCGGAAACGG
>CAYSPF010000251.1:0-2849 GCA_964432775.1 uncultured Geobacter sp. | reverse complement strand
AGAAACAGGATGCGGTAGGGGACGATTCGCCGCAGCCCCTTCATCATGGCCGAGACCTGGGTAGTCCGCAGAAAGACGATGCCGGGTATGAAGAACAGCGTGATCTGCAGCGAGGTCCGGACGCCCGGCCAGATCCCGGCCGGGTAACCGAATTTGTAAAGAAATAAGGACATCAGGATACAGAACTGGATGAGAAAGAAGCGGATGTCCCGCCACAGGTCCGCAAGGGTCAGCCGGGCAAGGAAGTAGTATGAAAAGCAGAAAACAGTAACGATGAGAAGGGGCGCGGGTTCCCGCACAACCACGATTCCCACGCTCAAGGCGACGCTGAGCAGCATCTTCCAGCCCGACGGCAGCCGGTGAACCGGCGAGTCGATCGGCCGGTACTGGCAGGCGTAATCGCTTCGTATCCCTCTTCTCTTCATCATTGCGGACATGTCTCCCCGGAAACAACCCTGCCGCCTTCCATGACGATAACCCTGTCGGCCCACTCCGGGTCGGGAAGCGGGTCGTGGGATGCGATGACAATGGAAGCGCCCCGCTCCTCCCGAAGCGCGGAAAGTATCTTCAGAAGGCGGAGGCGCTGGGTCGGGTCAAGGCCGGCAAAGGGTTCGTCCAGCAGGAGTAGCCGTGGATCCGGCGCAATCACCGAGGCGAGGGCAACCCGGTGCTGCTCGCCGAAACTGAGGGTGAGCGGCAGTCTGTCCGTAAGGTGGGTGGCCTCGCAGGACGCCAGGGCGGATTTCACCCGGCGGGCAATCTCTTCTTCCGGCAGGTTCAGACGTTTGAGGGTAAAGGCGACCTCTTCGAACACGGTGTCCTCGAACAGCTGGCGTTGCGGATTCTGGAAGAGCAGGGCCACGGTTCCCAGCAGGCCGCCCGCCTTCGGGTAGTTTTCGTTCCCGACACGGAGTCGCCCCGCGTCGGGATGGATGGCCCCGGCAAGGGTCTTCAGGAGGGTCGACTTGCCGCAGCCGTTTTCTCCGTAGAGATGAACGAGTTGCCCCGGTGTCACGTCAAGCGTTACGTCGTTGAGGATCGTGCCGCTGCCCGGATAGGAAACCGAGAGATTCTCCGCCGTAACCACCGGTTCGGCTGATGAACCGCCGCGGCGGGTGGCGGTTGAGACGCGCGGGTGGTCGTTGCGATACTGTTCGGGGGGATGGTCAACCACCCCGCTGAGCATGCCTCCGGACATGAGATAGTAACGATCGATGATCCCCGTAAACGGCGCGATGTTGTGTTCGGCGATCATGATGGAGATCCCCTGTTTCTTCAGCCGTCGCAGGACGTCCAGCAGGTCGTTCCTTCCCTTCCGATCCAGTTGGGATGTCGGCTCGTCCAGCAGGAGCACACGGGGGTGCATGGAGAGCACGGCGGCGATGCACAGGCGTTGTTTCTGCCCGGCGGAAAAGTGTTCCACGTTACGGTTGCCGAAGTCCAGCAGGTCAACCGCCGTTAATGCCTCGACAATACGCTCGTTGATGTCGGCTGGAGGCAGCAGCAGGTTTTCCGGTCCGAAGGCAACCTCGTCGAAGGCGGTGGCGCAGAGCAGTTGCGATTCGGCGTTCTGGAAGACCAGGCCTACCACGGAGAGGCTCTCGTCACGGTCGGATACTCCGTCATCGAAGGTGATGCTTCCGCTCAGGTCTCCTTCATGGAGCAGACCTTTCAACGCCAGGAGGAGGGTCGTCTTGCCGCAGCCCGAATGGCCGCAGAAGCAGACGCACTCACCGGCGGCAACCCGGAAGGAGACATCCTGAAGGGCCGGGTGCTGCTCTCCTGAATAGGTATAGCTGATGTTGGCGACTTCGAGCATGGGATGGCGTGGGACCTTTTCCGGTTTTGCCGTCCGGAAAAAGGAACGGAGGGGAGTGGCCCCTCCGTTATATCCTGAATTTCCGAAGAAACCGGGTGGGAGATGGTTATATCCGGAATTCCAAACCGCCGAAGACAAACCGCCCCGGCTGGGGAAACCCGTAGCTGGTCTCGTAGTTTGCGTCAAAGAGGTTGTCGGCCCCGATATACACCGAAAGCTTGTCTTTCAGGAGCTTCTGGGTCAGTTTCACGTTCACCACGGCAAAATCGCTCATGGATGCCTTCCGAACCGGGGTGACGCTGTTCTTCGTGTAGGTGTACTGGTCCCCCGTGAACAGGAAAGAGACATACGGGGTCAGGCCGAAGTCGAAGTCGTATTTCCCCTCCAGAGTGACCCGGTGTGCAGGGGTGTACTGGAATTCATCACGTCCCGGTGTCGTGTCCTCTGAGTCCGTATAGGTGTAGGACGCCCGCAGCAGAAGCTTCGGCACGAAGTTCGTCTCCCCTGCCAGTTCGATCCCCTGGAATCGGTATTCCGCGTGGTTCTCGTTCTTCTGGGTCTCGTCGTCCTTCTGGATGAAGTTCTTCGCGGTGGTGTGGAAACCGGTCAGGCTGACCATGCTCTTTCCGGGGAGCTTCTGCTCGACTCCCAGCTGCCAGAGATACGCCCGTTCCGGCTGCAGCGAGGGATTGTCGCCGGGTTTTTCGTACAGCTGGCGAATGGAAGGGAAACGGATGTTGCGCTGGAATGCGGCCTTGAGCCGGGTGCCTTTGGCCACGTCATAGTGAACGCCGGTCAGGAGGCTCCAGTCGTTGTCGCTGAGCTCATCCCGATCCTGCCAATGATGGCCGTAGCCGATGACGAAACCAAGGTCGGTGAGGGGGGAGACCTCATATTCCACGGACGCCGAATAGAGGGACACATCCTTGCTTTCGTCATCAAAACTGAAGGTGTTCGGCGCTGTCGTGGTGAACCCGTTGTTGTCCCAGCTGTCCTTCTCGGTGGAGAGTCCCATGGTGAGGACGCCGGC
>CAYSPF010000250.1:0-2859 GCA_964432775.1 uncultured Geobacter sp. | reverse complement strand
CGTGATGATACGCTTCTTGCTGAAAAGCGTCTATCCCCAAATCTTCGACGCGGATCCCTTTCGCGTACCAGAAGAGCCACCCCTTTCCATGGAGGAGACATGCATACCGTTGATTTGCGCGGCGTCCGCTGTCCGACAAATTTCGTAAAAGCCAGACTGGCACTGGAAATGATAGATACCGGAGAAACCGTCCAATTCCTGCTGGATGACGGGGAGCCGGTCAAGAATGTTCCCCGAAGTCTCAAGGCCGAGGGCCATACGCTGCTGGGGCTGGAAGAAAAAGACGGTTATTACATCCTGACTCTGGAAGTCTCGTCTCCGGAAGAAAGGTCCAGCGGGCCGGTCAGGGAATATTCGTCAACAAAGATAACGCGCGAGGGCAGGGAACCGGCAACCGATCCGGTCATGGTTGAGGAGACCATCGAGCTGATCATCAACGGTACGAAGCTGTCCTCAATCGTCACGACTCCCGATCTGCACAAGGAACTCGCGGTCGGATACATGGTGACCGAGGGGGCGGTAAAAGACGGGAAAGACATTGAAGAGATATCGGAAAAGGATGGCTGGGTATACCTGACGATCAGGTCGTTCGAGCACTTCGACCTCTGGTATGAGCTCAGATCGTCGGGCTGTATCGGCGTCAACTGGGAGAAGAGGGATGATGATTTACACATTCCGGTAAAACAGACCTTCAGGGTCGATGTCCTCCTGGATAGCGTGAAAAACCTGTATGACGTAACCCAGAACCGGACGGGAGGCGCTCACAGCGCAAGCCTGGTGGACGCGGACGGCAATCTGAAGTATAAGGCGCTGGACATCGGCCGGCACAACGCCATCGACAAGGTGGTAGGCATGGCGGTCCTGAACGGTGACGACCTTTCGAAGATGTTCCTGATATCCTCGGGCAGACAGCCGGCGGGCATGGTCATGAAGGCCGCCAGGGCCGGAATCCCTCTAATCATCTCCAAGTCGGCGCCCATCAGCTCCGGAGTCGACAGTGCGCTCCGGTCGAACATCACGCTGTGCTGTTACGCGACAAGCGAAAAATTCAAGGTTTTCTCCGCTCCGGAGAGGATTGATTGAAGAAAGCACTTCTTCTGATTAAAAGACACCGTTCCGCGGTAGGTCCTGAAAACGCCCCCCGTACCAAAGATTTTCACTTAATCAGGCTGTTCAACAGTCTCTGCTTGTCGCCGTTCTGATTGGTGGAAAGGCCGGTTTGCCCGGCCATGCCGATGGTGGCAATATCGGCAAGGAGAGTGCCGACGGTTTCAATGGTCTTGCGAAACGGGGTATTTCTCACGTACTGCCACCTGGCATCACCCTTTGCATTCTCGGGCATCTGCAGATTATACAGAATCGGGACTTTCCCTTCCAGCAGACTCGACGCATGGACCCTGAACCAGGCATCACCCGACGGGATGATGTCCGTCAGATACTCCACCATCACCTGACCATTATCAAAGATGGTAGTGGTCAGCTTCCTCCCTCCCTCAAGATTCCCGATAGTAGCATCCGGAAGCACCTGAACGAGATTCAGACCCGCAAGGACGACGTTCTTTGCCATATGATTGACACTCTGCGGGATCCCCTCCACCAGGTCATCCAGGAGGGCTTTCTTCAGTTTTAAACCAACATAGGTAAGCCGTTCCATGGCGCCCTGCGGCCCCTTCTCCTCCCCGGGGTGCCATAGTCCTAACGTCAGAGCACTTCCCAGGTCCTTGAAGAAATCGACACAGGTACCGACGAGACCCCGCTGCGTTGCTTCCTTGATCTCGTTGTTTTCATCCCGATAGCGGAATTTTGACCCCATGAACAGGTTACCGAAGAAATTTTTGACATTCCCGAAAGAATCGGACACATCCTTTCCCAGCCGCGCCAGAAACGATTCCCTGTCCCCGGGGTCTTCCGACACCCTGTTCTCCTTGAGGTAGTAATGATCGCCGCCCGGATTGCGCAGGAGCTGATCATCCTTGTATTGTTGCCAGCCGCTACCCCGGGCCGAGTCTTTTGCCGGGGCAGCCTGTTGCAGATTGGCCCCCGGGAGCTCCTTTCGTGTCGGCGGTGCAGATGACGCCCGGCTCTGGACGGGGGGAGATGGCGTGATGCCGGCGCCCTGGTCTCCTGTGGGTGCTTGAATCGTCGGAGGCTTGCTATTTTCACGAACTGCCGCACCATCCTTTTCCGATGCGGTCGGCTGTGCATAGGCCGTTGCCACTTGCTTGCGAGAAGGAGGCGATGGGTAGCTACTCAGGATAGTATTTGACGGACCGAAGACGGCGCTCCGTATGCCCGCCGGGAGCGAATCAGAGGGAAGCCCGGCCGCCTTCACCCTATCCCGGGATAGTGATGCATCCAGGACCGTGCCGAACGTGCCCGCTGCTCCACGCTGACCCTCCTTGACAGGGGAAGGGTGGGGAAAGAGGGTGCTGCCGGTATCAAAGATTGGTTGAGCGTTCATTATGTAACCGGAAAAGATTGGGGCTCAGGCAAGCCAGGGAATACGGAGTTCAAAGAAGCAATCAGTATGCCACTTACGATACAGTCAAAATAACCCATCTGGTTCAACACTGTCCGGCATCACGCCAAATCATCTTCGATTCGCAGCAGCCTGGTTTTTTCAGCCGTAATTTCCAGTGCCTCGATCATCTCCAGCGCCCTTCGCACGTCCATTTCACGGGCCTCATGGGTGACGATGACAACGGGTACAGCCTCTCCTTGCCTCTGTGCGGTCTGGATCACGGATTTGATGCTGACCCCGTTTCCTCCCAGTGCGCCTGCAATCTTCGCCAGCATCCCCGGCCTGTCCGGCACGCTGAAGCGGAGATAGTACTTGCTTACCGTCTCCCCGACCGGTTT
>CAYSPF010000249.1:0-2878 GCA_964432775.1 uncultured Geobacter sp. | reverse complement strand
TACAGCGAAGGAAAACACGCCTTCCGCTCAATTCCTTCCCCCACATGGAGCACCTTCACTTCCACACCGTAGGCGTCCCGCATGTTCTCGTCGGTGATAACCGCATCCGGCGGACCCTTTTGCGAGATACTTCCACGGTTCATGATCGCCACCTCGGTCGCGGCGATAAAGGCGTGGTCGGGGAAATGGGTGGCCATGACGATGCCGAGACCTTTCTCTGCAAGGGATTTCACTACCCGCAGGATTCGTACCTGATTCCCCAGGTCAAGATGGGAGGTAGGCTCATCCAGCACCAGCACCCGCGGCTCCTGGGCCAGCGCCCGCGCTATGAGGGTAAGCTGCCACTCCCCGCCGCTGAGGGTGGTGCAGGGGCGGTCGGCCAGGGAGAGGATGCCGACCGTTTCCATGGCGGTCCGTGCGATTTCCCGATCCTTTGTGCCGGGTGAGGCAAACACCGCCAGGTGGGGCGCCCGCCCCATGACCACGATATCCCGTACCTGGAAAGGAAAGGCGGAGGTCTGGTTCTGGGGCACATAGCCGATGCCCTTGGCTACCTCGGCCGGTTTCATCCGGGATATGTCGTTGCCGTCGAGGCGGATGGCGCCCTGCCAGCCTTGCAGTACGTTGCTGACGCATTTGAGCAGCGTCGATTTCCCGGTGCCGTTGGGACCGAGCAGGCAGAAGATATCTCCTGATCCCACTGAAAAGGTCACCCCGTGAAAGACGGGGTGAGGCGCCTCTCCGGTGTAGCTGAAGGCAAGTTCCTGGACATCAATACGCGCCGTCATCGCTTACCACCCGGCCCGGGATTTTTTCAGGAGATAGGCGAAGATGGGGGCGCCGACCATGGCGGTAAGGATGCCGATGGGGATCTCCGACTCCAGGGCGGTCCTGGCAATGGTATCCACCGCCACGAGATAGGACGCTCCCACCAGAACCGTCACCGGAAGGAGGTACTTGTTGTCCGGACCCACCAGCAGCCTGCCGATATGGGGGATTACCAGACCTATCCAGCCGATAATGCCGCTGATGGACACCGCTGCTGCGGAGATCATGGTGGCGCAGATGATGATGGTTGCCCGGAGACGTCCCGTGTCCACGCCGAGCGCTCTGGCATCTTCTTCTCCCATGGCGAGCAGGTTGATCCGCCAGCGGATCAAAAGGAGGATGGTGATGCCGGTGAGGATGATCGGTCCCACCACGACCATGTCCTTGTTGGATGCGTTATTCAGGGATCCCAGGAGCCAGAAGACGATGGACGGCATGTTGTTGACCGGGTCGGCGATATACTTGAGGAGAGAGGTGCAGGAGGAAAACAGGGCGCCCACGATGATCCCGGAAAGGACAAGCATCAGTACCGGCGTAGTGCGGTAGACCCTGCCGAGCCCGACAGTCATCAGTACCGCGGTCAGGCCGAAAACGAAGGAAAGGATCTGAATGGCAAGGATGTTGCTGAAAAAGAGGATGGCCAGTGCCGCGCCCAGCCCGGCCCCGGCCGACACGCCGAGAATGTGGGGCGAGACGAGGGGGTTGCGGAACAGACCCTGAAAAGATGCACCGGAAATGGAGAGCCCGGCGCCCACGAGGATCCCCGCAAGCAGTCGGGGAAGGCGGACTTCGAACAGCACCGATTCCAGGGTTGGCTCCCACGTCCGCTCGATGGGGAAGACTCTGGATGCGAATATTTCCAGTATCGTCCCCGGCGGAATCCTCAACTGGCCGAGCATGAGGGCGGCCGTAGCGATGATCACGAGGAGCAGCGCCAGTACAATCATCAGCTTTCCGGGGGCAACCCCGATGCCGATTCTTTTTCCCTGGGAATGCATCGGCGCTGCTATCTCTTTCCCAGTTCCGGGCCGAACTTCAACTGGAACCTTCCCTCAAGAATCGCGCGGGCCTGGGCATCGTTCAGGTTGAACGACAGGATCTCGCGGTAGAACCTCTTCACTTCCTTCATCATGTCCACGTCGCGGAAACGTTCCGGATAGGCGGTCTTGGCGAGCCAAAGGGGGTTGAGCACCGCGGCCTCGGCCGTGGGCCGGTCCCATATGAAGATCCCCACCGGCTGCTTGTAGACCTGGCGGTTGCGGATTGCCGCTACATTCTTCCACCTCGGATCCCGGTACAGATCTTCCGGCGTCCCGGAATCGATAACCAGGATTTCCGGATTCCAGCCGAGGACCTTTTCCAGGGACATCTCGGACAGCCCGGAATGGAGCCCCTCCTTTGCCCCGGCCGTACTGATACCCGCTGTGGCATCAATGCACCCGGCGGTCAGGATCCGTTCGTGCATGAAGGTGTCGCCGCCCAGCGTGACCAGGTGGCTCGGGCCGTAGCCGTTGAATACCTTCTTTCGCTTGTCCGCCGGAATGTCTTTGGTCCGGGATTTGACAAGGGCGATGGTCTTGTCAAGATAGGCGAGATACCTTTCTCCGCGCTTCTCCTTGCCGAACACCGAGGCGTAAAACCGGATCTCCTTCCTGAGGAGATCCAGCCCGTGGTTCATGCTGCTTTCCGTATAGGCGACCGGTATGCGGGTCTTTTTCTCCACGATGGACCCGTCCAGTGTGCCGGCGATGACCAGTTGCGGCCTGGAGAGGAGCAGCGTCTCGATATTCACATGGCCGCTGGTGCTTCTCGGTCCGGGAAGGTCCCTGATGGATGGGTCGAAGGCGTTCACCAGTTCGGAGCCCTTAAGGGAGCTGGTCACCGCGCAGAGCTGGTTCCTGGCGCCGAGGATGTAAGCAAGCTGTCCCGTGGGGCCTCCGAACAGCGCCACCCTGGTCAGGGGATCGGGGACCCGGATCTTTCTGCCGGTCATGTCGGTTATGGTGCGGGTCTTGCCGGAGGCCGGACCGCGGTCCGGTTTTGCCGTCGC
>CAYSPF010000248.1:0-2879 GCA_964432775.1 uncultured Geobacter sp. | reverse complement strand
TCGGGCAACGCATCCACAACCAGTTCCCCCCGTGAATACGCCTCGGCAATGCGCCGGTCATCGGGTATTTCCAGGAGTATCGGTATCTCCTCTTCGCGACAGAACCGGTGGACCCGATCGTCGCCGACGCCCATGCGGTTTACTACCACGCCGAAGGGTATGGAGAGATCCCGGATCATGTCCGCGGCCAGCCGCAGGTCATGGAGGCCGAACGGTGTCGGCTCCGTCACCAGCAGCACGAAATCCGCCCCCCGCACCGTGGCGATGACCGGGCACGAGGTCCCCGGCGGAGCATCAAGAATCGCGGCCGTCTCTTTATTCAGCCGCGCTTTTACCGCCCGGATCAGGGGAGGCGCCATGGCTATCCCGATGTCGAGCCTTCCCTGAATCAGGGTGATGCCGTCCGCCTCACGCGTCTCCACAACGCCGATGCGCTTGCCTACCTCGCGAATCGCGCCCTGGGGACACACCAGGGCGCAGCCGCCGCAGCCGTGACACAGATCAGGAAACACCAGGGGCGTTGATCCAAATGATACGATGGCATGGTACCGACACAGCCTGCCGCATTCGCCGCAGGTAGTGCACAACGACTCATCAACCTCCGGAATAGGGATGGTGACGATGTCGCTCCCGGTGTCCCGCCCCCGAAGAAACAGGTGGGCGTTGGGCTCCTCCACATCACAGTCCAGCAGGTGCACGCCGGCGCCGATGGTACGCGCCAGATTGACGGACACCGTGGTCTTGCCTGTTCCACCTTTGCCGGATGCGACCGCGATTATCATGACCAGTGCCCATCCACATCAGCGGAATTCAGAGAAGCCAGAGTTCCCGCGCGGTAAGCCTCGAGGGCCTCTGCCACCGTTGCCGCCCGGGTAGTGTAGATGAGGATTCCCGCGGCGGAGATCGCCCGGTGGGCATTGGGGCCGCAATGGCCGGTCACGACGCAGTTCGCGCCATGGCGCACAATCGCTTCCGTTGCCTGTATGCCCGCCCCATGGGCGGAATTGAGAACCTGCTGGTTGTCAACCGCTTCAAATGTATCGCTGTCCATATCATAGATAATATATCCCTGCGCGCGGCCGAAGCGCGGATCCATGGGCGCATCCAGAGTATTTCCTGATGTGGTGAAGGCTACTTTCACGATAGTTCTCCTTTTTTATAATTCAGGTAGATAGGCTGAAGGCTGAAGGTAAAAAGGAAAATCTTTTCACTCTTCAGCCTTCATCCTTCATAATTCATACTTCATTCTTTCCGCTTTCCAGCCCGCTGAGGCGCTGTTTAATCATTTCCAACTCCGCTTCAAGCGCGTCGGCTTGTGCCTTCAGCGCCTGCTTTTCCATCTCGGGGTCCGGCCGCATGACCGGATTCGGTGCAGCAAAGCCGCCAAAACCATAGCCGCCGAGGCGCATCCAACCCGGCAGACCCGTGGCATAAATGCAGTTCCGCCACCCGCGGCCACCGCCGCGACCAAAACCCATACCGAATCCGCGTCCCGGCGCCTGATTCGCGAACCCCGGAACATCATAACCCTTGCAGTAACCGGTTCCACGACCTGTCATCCGCCCCATTCCCCTTGGTCCTGTTCCGTCTCCTCGTGGCATGGTACAACCTCCTTTCCTTTTCTCCGCATCATCCGGGCAACTCGCACCGGATCAGCACCCTTCACTCTTTCTTTATTCCCGCGTCATCGCCGCAGCGCATTTCGGGCACTTCATCGCCGCGCACGGCACACCCCGCCCATGGGGCTCCCGGTGCCCGCAGGCTGGGCAGACGCATTCGCCACTCGGCCCTGCCGCCGCGGGTCCTCCCATGCGACCTCCTCTGCCGCCGCCCGAACCGCCCATTCCTTTTCCGGAACCACCCATACCTCTTCCAGAGCCGCCCATACCTGATCCTCTCGGCATGACAAACCTCCTTACCCTGCACTCACGTGCGGAGTTCCTATCCGATTTGTTTACTTCTATGTGTATGTTACACATAAAGGATAGTAGCCCTTTCAGAACCTGTCAACAAAAAAAATTGCCCCCCGCGACTTTTACGTCACGGCGGGCAATTTTTACATTTTGATAAGCTGGTTACAGCGTTTCCTGGCCGGAGCTTCTACAACCCTCTCTTCTCGAACCAGCGAAACAGCGCCAATCCCCCAATGATAAAGAGAGGAATGATGACCCAGTGACTGACGCCGATAACCTGCGGCAGGGTGATCTTGCCGTAATTCCCCCAAGTCAGCACCGTTGCCTTCATGGTGGGAAATGCCTCGGCATAAAGCGCCGCCCCGCAGAGCATGCCGAGGATTCCCCAGACCGAATCCCAGCGCCCCTCGCCCAGTGCGCCCAGCGACGTGCCCGGGCAATAACCGAGAAGCCCCCAGCCGATGCCGAAGATCAGCCCGCCGAGCACTATCCCACCCAGGATCATCGGCTTGATGGAGAGTTTTGCTAGGCCGAAATCATTGAGCAGGTAGATGCCGACCATGCCGACGAGCACGGCGGAGAGCATGAACTTGACGATGGTCATATCCATCAGGCGCAGGGCGCCCAGCTGTTTATCGTAGCGGAGCACCCGTCCCTTCTGCAGCAGAAAGCCGAACAGGATACCGGTAACAAGTCCGTAGATCAAAGTCGTCATTTGTCCTCACCTCCCCCGTAGAGCAGGCGGGCAACAATCATGCCGCCCACGAAGAAGCAGACCAGAGCAACGAATCCGCTCACCGCCAGCTGCATGCTTCCGCTCAGCCCGTGGCCGCTGGGACAGCCGTCAGCCAGCCGGGCGCCGAACATGCCGATTGTCCCGCCCAGGAAGGCAACCAGCCAGCGCTTCCACCTGACCGGGCCGAAACGCTTCTCCCACATATCGGGAACCGCCTGCCAGCGGAAGCT
>CAYSPF010000247.1:0-2924 GCA_964432775.1 uncultured Geobacter sp. | reverse complement strand
TGCGAGGAGAAACGGTATATGACCGCTATCGGAGACGGAGTGCGGAAGTGGCTGGTACTCTCCACTGTCTCGTTCGCTCTTTCCCTTGTGCTCTACCTTTCCGGGTTGCTCGCCGGCTTCGAGTTCAAGGCGTATGATCTCTTTTCCCGGAGCCTGAATCCGTGGACGTCGGCGGGGGACATCGTTATCGTCGCCGTCGACCAGCGGAGCATCGATGCCCTGAGCGGGCAGGCCGTCACGTGGCCTTGGCCGAGGCAGGTATATGCGCCCATCTTCGACTACCTGTCCAGGGCTGACGCGGTATTCTTCGATGTGCTGACCACCGAGCCGTCCAAGTACGGTGTTGAGGACGATACACTGCTTGCCCGGGCACTGAAAAAGGCGAACAACGTCTATCTTCCCCTTTTTCTCTCGCAGAACTCTTCTGAAACCGACCGCGCGGCACAGGACTTTCTCGCCAAGGTCGCTCTGCCGCCGAATGCGCCTCAGCCGACGCTTTCTTATCCGTACGTACTTCTTCCCATTCCCGAGATCCGCGGTTCGTGCCGGGGAGCGGGCAATGTGATGATCAAACCTGATGCGGACGGGGTCTATCGGGGAGTGCCGCTGAACTTCGGAGTGCATGGGAAGAATCTCCCACAGTTTGTTCTCGGGTATCTCCTGGCAAAGGGAGCGGTTACTCCTGACAGTGATGGTTTCAAGGCCGCCGGAACCCGTCTGCCGTTGGTGGATGACAGGCTTCTTCTCAGATTCTACCGGGTCGAGCGGCCGTTTCTTGTCATCCCGGCGGTAAATCTCATCCAGTCCTTCATAGACGAACAGGAGGGGCGGAAACCTGCCCTTGACAGGTCCTTTTTCAAGGGGAAAAAGGTCTTCGTCGGCCTGACCGCCGCGGGGCTCTACGACCTGAAGCCGACCGCGGTTTCCTCCATCTCCACCGGGGTTCTGGTCCACGCCACCGCCCTCGACAACCTGCTCCACCGGAACTGGATGACACCGCTGCCCCGTGTCTGTGTCATACTGTTCATGCTGGTGATCTGTTTGGCGGTCAGCTACTTCATCCTGACCCATTTTTCCCTGCCCGCAAATCTTGTGTTCATCTCCTGTGCGGCAGCCGTGACTCTGGGGGGTCCCGCCGTCCTCTTCGCACATGGCGCCTACCTGCAGATTACTCCTCCCCTTGCGGCGCTGGTTTTCAGCGCGCTCATGGCCGCTGCTTACAGTTACGCGACCGAGGGAAAGGAGCGACGCTTCGTGCGCCGGACTTTTTCCCAGTACATGGATGAGACCATTGTCCGGCACATCCTGAAGAATCCGGAGCTGATCCGGCCGGGCGGCCGGCGGAAACGCGTCACCGTTTTTTTTCTGGATATCGCCGGTTTCACGCCCATCGCCGAACATCTTCCCGCGGAAGAGACGGCCGCTATCCTGCACACTCTCCTGAATGCATTCACCGAGGTGGTGATCCGCAATAAGGGGGTGATTGACAAATACATCGGCGACAGCATCATGGCCTTCTGGGGCGCGCCGCTGGAAACGGACCGGGACGAAGAGAACGCCTGCCGGGCGGCCCTTGAGTGCCTGGACGCGCTTGCCGAGATTAATCGGGAATTCCGCCGGAAAGGGCTCGCGGAAATTGCCGTGCGCATCGGCATCCACTCCGGAGAGGCCGTGGTGGGCAATCTCGGCAGTGACCGCATCTTTGACTATACGGTGGTCGGCGATACGGTAAATCTGGCGTCCCGGCTTGAATCGGCGAACAAGTTGTTCCGGACGAGGATACTTGTGAGCGCCGATACGTTCGAGAGGACCGGGGACACGTTTCTGGCGCGGGAACTGGGTTTGGTGGCGGTCAAGGGGAAGTCCCTGCCGGTGAAGGTTTTTGAAATACTGGCTGCGGCAGGTACCCATGACACCGTCAATGAAGAGAAAGCGGTCATTCATCGAGAGGCGCTTGCCCTGTACTACGGAAAGCGCTGGCGGGATGCCGTCCGGTTGTTTGACCGGATAGTGGAGCTCGACCCCGGTGATGGTCCGGCCGCTTGGTACCGTGGCCGGTGTGAATCGATGGAGGCATGCGATGGCCTGCCCGACGAGTGGCAGGTGATTACCATGAAGGAGAAATGAACATGCGAAGTATTACGATAATTCTGGTTGTCCTTTTTTCTGCGGGACTGCTCCATGCCGCTGAATCCGCACGGGTGATCACCAGGGAAAACGCCGTCCGGAAGCAGTGCCGGTTTTTCGCTCCGGTGGCGGCGAAGGTACGGTATAACGACCCCCTTACCCTGCTGTCACGCAGCGGCGATTGGTACAAGGTCTCGTTCCGGGGTGTTTCCGGCTGCATCCACAAGAGCGCGGTCGCCACGGGTACGTACAGGCTGAGCGGAAATCTGGGAGGCAAAGGAGGGGGCGCATCGGCGGATGAGGTTTCCCTGGCGGGCAAGGGCTTCAATCCCCAGGTGGAGGCTGCCTATAAAGGGAAGCACCCGGGACTGAGCTTCCGTACGGTTGATGAAGTGGAGCGGTACCAGGCGCCGGACGAAAAGCTTCAGGCATTTCTCGGGAAAGGAGGGCTCACCACGCCATGAAAGTGACAGAATACATACTGCTTGCCGGAGCCGCGCTCTTTGTTCTCACGGGATGCAATCTCGCCGGACTCTCCGGTGCGCTTCCCTCCGGGCTGAATGCGGAGCATGTGGCGCTGGCCGCCAAGTCGGCGCGGGCGGTATCAGCAGCGTCCCGTCCCATCTCCGATTCCGAGGAATATTACGTGGGGCGCGCCGTGGCGGCCCGCATTCTCGCAACGTACCCCCTTCTCAGGAATGCAAAGCTTACGGAATACGTGAATATGGTCGGTCAGACGGTAGCTCTCAATTCGGAAAAGCCGAATACCTTCGGCGGCTACCATTTCGCGATACTTG
>CAYSPF010000246.1:0-2933 GCA_964432775.1 uncultured Geobacter sp. | reverse complement strand
GAAGTCTCTTTGTGGTCATGAGATTGTCTCCGTTACTGGTAGTTACCGGGATTTCGGCCATCTTCCCCTGCCTCCCTCATCAAACCGGACATGCGGCAAAACAAAAGCCGCTCCCATCAGCACAATGCTGACGAAAGCGGCTTCCTCACTATCCAATGAATCCAGCGGCGCATTTCACTGCTTTCCTCCGGAACACCCTCCATTAACCACCATTAGTATGGATTCAGTACCGTATCATCATGTGATATGTCAATATTTCTAATATTTCTCCTCCACTCGCCCTGAGTTTGTCGAAGGGCGCGGTGTCAATGCAACGACCTCAATTCCCGTTGGGAGAGCCCATGCGCAGAGGCCCGCCGCGGGCGGTTGTCCAGAGCATGCATTTGCATCCGGAGCCGGGGACCGTGAAGATATCCAGGCCGTGTTCAAAGGTCTGCACGAGGATCTCCAGCTGTCCGTCGCCGTCCAGGTCGGCAATGGTGGGGGCGGCAGGCGCGCCGTTGCCGTTTCCGTTGGAGCCGGGATTGGGAAGGGAAAGATCATGCAACAGTGTCCCGTTGGCCGCGAGGATGATCAGGTGTCCGGAATCGAGGACGTTCGGGGCGCCATAGGTGCTGAAGACCAGCTCGGGCGAGCCGTCCTGGTTCAAATCGGCGACCGTGACCTCCGAGGCGAACATGATCGCCTTGCCGTGTGTGTAGTTGTACTTCCACAGGCGTTTCCCAGCGGCGTCAAAGGCATGGACAAAGCCGTCGTTGAGGGAAACCACGATTTCCGGGCGCGTATCCCCCTGAATGTTTACGGTCGTAGCGGCCGGCACCCCCATGGGCGGGTACCAGCCGTCAACGTTGATGGGCGCGCCGCCGCGCGGCAGGGTTTCCCATCCGGCAAGGCGCATGGCGCTCCGTGAGCCGCCGCCGTATGCCCCTTCCAGCGCCATGACGGCGTAAGCCCGGGTCTGGTACGGTTCGTTCTTTTCCACATTGGGCACACCCAGCACCTCGTTGCGTCCGTCTCCGTTCAGATCCACCACGTTGGGCGGCGAAGCGGTCCATTGCAGCCACTCCTGGCCGGTTCCGGGATTGGGCCAATCTCCGGTGTGCAGATGATAGTGGTTCTCCTCCACGATTGGATCCGCCCAGCGGATGAACTGGCCCCAGGCCAGGGGCATTCCCGCGTAGGCGGAGGCCCGATTGGTAAACCACGGCGAGGCATCGATGGCCTGCCCGTCCATCTTGAACGCCTCGATGGAGTGATTGTCGTAGGTGACGATGATCTCCAGGTTCGGGTCGTCATCGATATTGCCGATCCCCACATTCAGGCCGTAGCAACCATAACCGTGCAGCCCTGCCCCGTTCCGGTCGGCATCCCCACCTACCCCGCTGCGGTTATTGTAGCGCGGCCACGCCGGGTAGGTCACCCCGGCAGGTTGAAACAGAGAGCCGTTGGCGGAAAAAACAAATACCTGTGCGCCACTTGATTGGGTCTGCGTGGTGGTGGCGACCACCTCGATCCTGCCGTCACCATTCAGGTCGGCCGCTGCCAAGCCCCTCACTTCCGGGGATTCACCGGCCGAGGTGGTATCGGCGGGCCAGCCGGGCTTTATCAGCAACTTCTTGTTGCGCCACTCATAGGCATACACCTTACTGCCTTGGCCGACGACGATCTCGTATATTCCGTCCCCCTCCAGGTCGGTCACCACATGGGGCGCATAGATACGACTGCCGTTGCCCGGGGCGCTGTCGAGGAGTCTGCCGGCGGAGTCATGCACATACAGCGTGTAATAGGCTGAAATCAGCTCTTTGGCGCCGTCGCCATCCAGGTCGGCCACGACCGGCGAGGCAAACCAGCCGGTCTGGCCTGACAGGTTGCGAACAAAGACAGGCTGCTGAACATCACCGGCACTGATCCCTGCCGCGCATACCGTAGTGATCTGCCCTCCGGTGCTGCTGCCGCCGCCTCCCGGAGAAGGGGT
Organism: uncultured Geobacter sp.; assembly: GCA_964432775.1. Classification (GTDB taxonomy): domain Bacteria; phylum Desulfobacterota; class Desulfuromonadia; order Geobacterales; family Geobacteraceae; genus RPRC01. The sequence goes on along the minus strand of CAYSPF010000246.1, from coordinate 958 downwards.
GTCATTGCCACTGCCGCTGCCGGTATTGTCACTGCCACTGCTGTTACTGCTGCCAGTGCTGCCGCTGCCGCTGCCGCCTCCCCCGCTGCTGCATCCGAACAACAGGCTCATCAGGAAAAGAACGGCGACTGTACATGTTCCACCACGCATGGCAACCTCCCGATACGGTGAAAACCGTCTTGTGGATTTTCCCCTTTTGTCCAGGGTTTCAGGCCGACGGAAACAGAAAAGCCGGGGCTGAAATATGGATGATATTTCGGCAACCCGGCTGTCTCGGCGAGACCCTGTAGGCTTTCCGCCCCATCCTCGCGGATGGTTGAGTAGTATCGTTTATCACATGGGGTGTTTCTATTTGCGCGAATCCTACGCGAAGGAGCAAAACAAGTCAACGGTATGATGTGAAAAGTTTAAGCCTGTCATAACACCATCCGTCCGCAAAAAACCTCGGTCCAGCCGGTAAGCCGGTGCAACGCCCGGGGCTTCACGTCGCCCAGCCTCTGGCCAAGGGCGTTGCAGCGGCGCAGATAGGATTCCCGTCCGTTTTCAGTAATACGGAATACCCGTAACGGTGACAGTTGTCCCAGATCCCGGCAATAGCGATAGTGGTAGCTCTCTCCCAGCAGCTCATCCAGCATTTCCCCCAGGCGCCGCAGTTGGGCATCGGCTGTTTCCGGCGCTTCGATGTAGAGCGTATAGGCGGGAGTGCTTTGTTCGTCCAAGGCGAGCATGGCAAAATCGGGATGCACGGCGGCTCGTTCGGTTGCTGTCCGGAGTGCCCGGCTCACATGTTCTTCATGGAGTTTTTCGCCGAAATGGTCGGAAATATTGTCAGTCTTGCCGACAAACCGCAGGAGCGGCGCAGTGTGATGGAATCCCTCCACCCGAACCAGGTCGTGGAGACGATAGCGGTACAATCCACCCGCTGTCGTAATGACAAGGGAATAGACCTCCCCGGCCT
>CAYSPF010000245.1:0-2969 GCA_964432775.1 uncultured Geobacter sp. | reverse complement strand
GCATTCGGGCGCATCGTAATAGTCGGGTCGTGCCATGGTATCCCTCGTTCTTTCTTGTGTTGCGATTCTTTACCGGAGTCCCGCCACGGCGAGAAAATTGTTCAGCAGGGTTGCGGCGGTTGCGCGGTACTCATCTGCTCCGGCATTGAATGCGGTAATCATTTCCTCGGTCCGTGATGACGCGGCGCCGTCCCAGGCGCACCAGTCGCGGATAATCTGTTCCGTTACCTCGGGATGAAACTGGAGACCCCAGGCGGATTCGCCGATACGAAAGGCCTGGTGGGGGCAGCCCGCCGATGATGCCAGCAGGATCCCATCCGGTGGGAGATCGAAACTGTCGTGGTGCCACTGGAAGGAGGCGAACTCATCCGGTATGCCCCGGAACAGCCGATCCCGTCTCCCTTCATCGGTCAGGGTCACCCGCTGAGATCCGAGTTCTTCCCAGCGTCCTGATGCGACCCGGCCACCCAGGGTTGCTGCCAGCAGTTGTCCCCCCAGGCAGATTCCCAGGAACGGGATGCCGGCCTCGACAACGTGACCGATGAGAGTTTTCAGCCCGGAGAGAAACGGGTGCCGGTCATCGTCGTTGGCACCCATGGCCCCGCCCAGAACGATCATGGCGGACAGGTCGCGGAGTTCAGGTAACCGGTCCCCCCGGTACAGGTGATGTACCGGGGGAAGAACGGCCAGGTTTTCCAGGATGTTGCCGGGCGGCACGTCAGGATCGTTCTGGATTATGTGGAGCATGATTTCACCCCTGAGCTTTCTTTGTCGTTACCTCAGCGCATCATCTCGAAGTGCCTGTCATCGCACGTCTCATCCACGATATCGATGAACTTGTTGCAGATGGCGGAGACCATGTTGATCACCCCCTGGTAACCGATCAGCGGGTAGCGGTGCAGGTTTACCCGGTCGAAGATGGGGAAGCCGAAGCGGAACAGGGGAATCTTCGCATCACGTGCAATGAACTTGCCATGGGTGTCGCCGATGATTGCATCAACCGGATCGGTCATCACCAGGCTGCGCAGGTGCCAGAGGTCCTTGTTGATGTAAATCTTGGCATCTCTGCCGTACAGGGAGGCATCGAGGAGCGCCTGGATTTCCTTCTCCAGCTTCTTGCTCCCCTTGCTGCACAGGATGTGGTACGGTCTGGCGCCCATTTCCAGCAGGAAGGAAACATAGCCCAGCAGGTAATCGGGGTCGCCGTATACCGCGAACTTTTTGCCGTGCATGTACTGGTGAGCATCGGTCATTGCATCCACCGCACGACCCCGTTCATTCCTGAGCGATTCCGGCACCGGCTTGCCGAACAGCTCGGAGAGCTTCATGATGAAGGCGTCGGTCTTCTCGATACCGAACGGTGCGGGCATGGAGACATGCTTGCCCGAGTAGGTGTCCTTGATCCAGCCGAAGGTCTTGGGTGTGGCGTACTGCCCGAGGGTCATGGTCACCTTGCCGTTGATGGAGTCGGCGGCATCGTCAAGCCTGGTGCCTCCGGGGTAGGTCCGGTAGGTGCCGTCCAGGGGCGAGTCGAACACGTCGGAGATGTCGGCGAGCAGGGTGTAGGGGATGCCGAACGCCTCTAGGATCCGCTTGTATTCACGGTAGTTGCCGGTGTTGCAGTCGAAGCCCGGGATCAAGTTGAGCTTGCCGGTGCAACGGCCTTCCAGCTGTTTTCCTTCGGTCAGGGTCTGGAGCATGGAGAGGAGCATGGCGTCGTAGCCGTGGATGTGGGAACCGTTGAAGCTCGGGGTATTGGCATAGGCAATGGGAAAATCCTTGGGAACGTGCCCCTTGCTCCGGGCGTTCTTGATAAAGGCGGTCAGGTCGTCGCCGATGATCTCCGGCATGCAGGAGGTGAAGATCCCTATCATCTTCGGCTTGTACAGGGCAAGGGCGTTCTCCAGGGCCTCGTGCAGGTTGTTCTGGCCGCCGAACACGGCGCCGTCCTCGGTCATGGAGTCGGAAACGGCCGGCGCCGGCTCGCGGAAGTGGCGGTTCAGGGTACTGCGATAGTAGGATGCGCATCCCTGGGAACCGTGGACAAACGGCAGGGTCCCTTCAAAGGCATGGGCCACCAGCTCCGCCCCCAGGGGCTGGCAGGTGTGCGCCGGGTTTATCACCAGGGCCTGGCGGGCAAAGTTCTTTTCCTTGTACTCCTCGGTATTGATCCACGCGGACACTCGTTCTTCATCCGCTGCTGTTATTTCGGTGACATATTTGACGGCGGTATCTGCGCTCATAAATCTCTCCTTGTACGGCCGGGAACCAATCCGTTCCACGGTCCGGATAATTTTCGAACCCCTCCCGACCTCCCCTTATCAGGGGAGGGGCAGAATCTCGATTCTCTGACATCCCCCCTGATAAGGGGGGAGCGAGGGGGGTTAAAACGGCGACTTCACGAATTTCCAGGTCGGGCTGTTGATGGCCATGTCCACGTCCCGGGCAAAGACCGGGAAACCCATGATGGCGTGGTACGGGCCGGAATAATCCCAGCTGTGCATCTGGCGGAAGGGCACTCCCATCTTCTGGAAGAGGTATTTTTCCTTGATGCCGCTGCCCACCAGGTCGGGACGGAGCGTGTGGACGAACTCCTCCAGCTCATATTCGGATACGTCGTCATAGATGACCGTGGCGTCGGGCATCTCGGCGCTGGTACGCTCGTAGTCATCACTGTGCGCGAATTCATAACCCGAGCCGACGACATGCATACCCAGGTCTTCATAGGCATTGACCGTGTGACGGGGGCGCAGTCCGCCGACATACAGCATGACTTTCTTGCCTTCCAGGCGGGGACGGTACTCGTCGATGACCGCCTGCATCATGGGGTCGTACTTGGCGATGACCCTTTCCACGTTCTCCTTGATGGTGTCGTCGAACTGCGCGGCGATCTTGCGCAGGCTCTCTTTTATCTTGGTCGGGCCGAAAAAGTTGAATTCCAGCCAGGGGATGCCGTACTTCTCTTCCAT
>CAYSPF010000244.1:0-2999 GCA_964432775.1 uncultured Geobacter sp. | reverse complement strand
ACTGATAGATCTTGTCGTCGTTCAGGATAGGACGATCCCAGCCGTCACCCTTGTTTGTCGGGAAGGTGATCAGACCGGTGATGCGGTTCTTGCCCTTCACGTCCTTGTGGGTAACGACCTTGAAGACGCCCGGCATTTTTTCCGCTTCCGTGGTGTCGATGCCCTTGATGACGGCATGGGAAACCTTGGGCTGCACCAGGGCGCACTGCAGGGTATTTTCGGGAAGCTGGGTGCCCATGTCCTCGCCGAAGTCCCACAGGCCGCAGGCCTTGGCCACGAAGGTGGGGCGCGGCATGCGGGTTCCGTATACCTTGCCGTCGGCCGGCTGCTTGTATTCAAGAGCGGATTCCGACATCTCGCCGCGAAGCACCTTGGCGGCATCCATGACCGCATCGACGATCATGAGGTACCCGGTGCAGCGGCAGGCGTTCCGATACTTCTGGAACCAGTCGCGAACGTCTTCACGGGTCGGAGTGGGGTTTTCGTCCAGGAGCGCCTTGGCGGAAACGATGAAACCGGGGGTACAGAAACCGCACTGGATGGCGTGATGGAAGATAAAGGCCTTCTGCAGCGGATGGAGATTGAGCGGCGAGCCGATCCCTTCAATCGTGGTAATCGTGGACCAGTTGTCGATCTTCTTCATCTTCGTGACGCAGGAGCGGATCAGCTTGCCGTTCACGATCACGTTGCAGGCGCCGCACTGGCCGGTGCCGCAGCCGACTTTGGTTCCGGTCAGATGGAGCTGCTTGCGCAGGACATCGGACAGGAGGGCTTCCTGGTCAACGATAAGCGTCCGTTCTACGCCGTTGACATTGAGTACCTTCTTAATCATACAATTCTCCTCCTTTTGGTATGTTTAGACGGGCATTGCCCGGTTAAACGCGCGTTCCATGGGAGCCCGCCTTCCCCATGGGCGACAAAAACCGCTTTTCGGAAACGTGAGCACGGGACTCTCGCCTTTGTTAATCAATTGCCTGGAATTCGTTGGACCAAGTGGTTGAAACTGAAAAACCCGCACCAATACTGGATATGTTCCAGTATCAATGCGGGTTTCGTTATATCCGCCAACGGCAGAGGACGAAATAAGCGCTTGTATTGATTTTATTTCTCTATTGTGACGTACCTGTTACTTCAGCCCCGGAGCACACGGTATAGACACCGGAGTTATTTTTACCTTAAATGAATATTTCGTACTTTTCAACAAGCGTTATTTACCATATTACCTAACGTACTTGCAAGCGATATTTTATTTATATTGAATTTTGTGCACTCAAGATTAGGGGCATATATTTTCAATATAACTGTCACTTTATATCGAACGACCCTTGCCGCACAATATTGTTCATTATATCAGATAGTTTAAAAAGTGTACTGCAATACACTGCGCGTTCATTTTATCCATTTTTTTCCAACCCATATCAATAATTTAACTTTTACTAAATTACTGTAACGAAGATACTTGCGGCGCGCCATTTCTTCACCAATCTATATTTTTCTTTATAATAAATTTTATCAGCATAGACGCCGCCCATCCGGCTGCAAAAAAACTCCCTCCAAACCGCTCAGGCTCCCCGCCCGCTGCCGGGACCATGACTCTCGACACCTGAGGTTGAGGATACTGTCGAACGAAAAGCTTGACATGGTCAATCCAAACTGCTACGGTCAATCCCAACAAACGAAGCAGCCGGAAAACAACAGTACTTGTAGGCCCCGGAATTCTCCGGGGCTTTTTTTGTAATCTCTCACACAAGAAGAAGGAGTTTCATGAGTTTTCAGACATTCGAGTTTCATCCCCACATCGCGGCCGGGGTAACTGCCGCGGGCTACGTAACCCCCACCCCCATCCAGAATCAGGCGATTCCACCGGTCTTACAGGGCCGGGATGTGATGGGACTGGCACAGACCGGAACCGGTAAGACCGCTGCCTTTGCCCTGCCGATTCTGCAGCGGCTCATGGAAGGCGAGCGAGGCCGGGTACGGGCGCTGGTCGTGGCGCCCACCCGCGAACTGGCGGAACAGATCCATCAATCCATCGAAAGCCTTGGCGAGAAGACCCGTTTACGGAGCGTGACGGTCTACGGCGGCGTTAAAATCAATCCCCAGATAGAGAAGATCCGGCGCGGCGCGGAGATTGTCGTGGCTTGTCCCGGCAGGCTCCTTGACCACCTCAACCAGGGAACCATCAACCTCTCCCATCTGGAAGTGCTGGTGCTGGACGAGGCGGACCAGATGTTCGACATGGGGTTTCTCCCCGACATCCGCCGCCTGCTGCGCCACGTCCCTGCGAAGCGTCAGACCCTTCTGTTTTCCGCCACCATGCCCGCGGATATACGCACCCTGGCAGGTGAAATACTCACGAACCCGGTCACGGTACAGGCAGGCACACCGGGTACCGCGATCACGGTCAGCCATGCCCTCTACCCGGTCGAGCAGCACCTGAAAACGCCCCTGCTCCTGGAACTGCTGCGCCACACCGACACGGATTCCGTGCTGGTATTCACCCGCACCAAGCACCGCGCAAAACGCGTCGGGGAGCAACTGGAAAAGGCCGGCTTCAAGGCCGCCTCTCTCCAGGGGAACCTTTCCCAGAACCGGCGACAGGCAGCGCTGGACGGCTTCCGTGACGGGACGTTCCAGATACTGGTCGCCACCGATATCGCCGCGCGCGGCATTGACGTCTCCCAGATATCCCATGTCATCAACTATGACATGCCGAGTACCGCAGAGGCATACACCCACCGTATCGGCAGAACCGGTCGAGCCGCGCGGACCGGGGATGCGTTCACCCTGATAACCGGTGAAGACACCCCCATGGTTCGCTCCATTGAACGGCTCCTGAAGGCGCCGCTTGAGCGCCGCACCATTCAAGGGTTCGACTATTCCGTGCCGGCGCCCCATCGCGACGCCGAATTTGCCCGTCCGCCGCGGGAAGCGCGGCCGAGTCGCAAACAGGCGCCGTCAACAAAGACGACCGCCCGGGGGGCGCAACCGGCAAAGGC
>CAYSPF010000243.1:0-3033 GCA_964432775.1 uncultured Geobacter sp. | reverse complement strand
GCTTTCTCCCCAAGGAGATAAGCATGTGATTGGTTGCGTCTGCGAGATCGTCGAGGGAGTCAATCAGGGTACCGTCGAGATCAAAAATTATGAGGTCAATGATATCAATAGGTAATAGCGTGTGAGTAGCGATGTTTCTGTCCCCTGTCCCCTGTCCCCTGTCCCCTGTACCCTGCCTTCATCACTCCCATTCAATGGTTGAAGGCGGTTTCTGGCTGATGTCGTACACCACCCGGTTCACTCCCTTCACCTCGTTGATGATGCGGGACGAGATGGAGCCCAGCAGCTCGTAGGGTAGCTTGACCCAGTCGGCGGTCATGCCGTCCAGGGAGTTGACGGCGCGCAGTGCGATGGTGAAGTCATAGGTGCGGGCATCCCCCATGACCCCGACCGTCCTGATCGGCAGGAGCACGGCGAATGATTGCCAGATCTCCCGGTAGAGACCGGCCTTACGGATCTCGTCCAGAACGATGGCATCCGCCTCGCGGAGGATCTCCAGCCGCTCGGCGTCTATCTCGCCGATGCAGCGGATGGCGAGACCGGGACCGGGGAACGGCTGGCGGTGGATTACCTCGTCGGGCATCCCCAGTTCGCGGCCCAGGAGCCGCACCTCGTCCTTGAACAGTTCGCGCACCGGCTCCAGCAGCTTCAGGTTCATCTTTTCCGGGAGCCCCCCCACGTTGTGGTGGCTCTTGATGACCGCCGACGGACCCTTGGTGGAAACGGATTCGATGACATCCGGGTAGAGGGTTCCCTGTGCCAGGTAATCAACCCTGCCGAGCTTTTTCGCCTCTTCCTCAAACAGGTAGATGAACTCGTTGCCGATGATCTTCCGCTTCTGTTCCGGGTCGGAGATCCCGGCCAGCTTGTCGAGAAAACGGTCGGTGGCGTCCACGTACTTCAGGTTGATTTTGAAGTGCTTGCTGAACAGGTTTACCACCTTCTCCGCCTCGTCCTTCCTCAGCAGGCCGTTGTTGACGAAGACGCAGGTAAGCTGGTCGCCGATGGCCCGATGGATGAGCACCGCCACCACCGAGGAATCAACCCCTCCGGACAGGCCGCAGATAACCCGGCCGTCACCCACCTTGCGGCGGATGTCCTCGATCTCGGTTTCAATGAAGCCGGCCATGGTCCACGTGGGTCGACAGTCGCAGACGGTAAAGAGGAAGTTGCCCAGCATCTCCTCGCCGCGGGGCGTGTGGACCACCTCTGGGTGGAACTGGACACCGTAGAAGCGTCGGTTCCCGTTCTTCATGGCAGCCACCGGGCAATGTTCCGTATGGGCGATGCGGTTAAAACCGTCGGGCATGGCCTCAATGCGATCGCCGTGGGACATCCAGACTTCCGTCCGCTCGCCGAAACCGGAAAACAGGTCTTCCACATCATCAAGCTCCATCATTGCACGGCCGTATTCCCGTTTTTCCGAGAGTTCCACCTTGCCGCCCAGCTGATGGGTCATGAGCTGCATCCCGTAGCAGATGCCGAGGATGGGAACACCGAGGTTGTAGATGCCCGGATCCGAGTGGGGAGCGTCAGTGTCATAGACGCTGGAAGGTCCGCCGGAGAGGATGATTCCCTTGGGATTGTATTCCCGGATTCTCTCCAGGGAGATGTTGTAGGGGTGGATCTCGCTGTAGACGCTCTGCTCACGGACGCGGCGCGCGATGAGCTGGGTCACCTGGGAGCCGAAATCGAGGATGAGTATTTTTTCGCTATGGATATCTTCGGTCATGATCAGTTCTCAACCCGGTAATTGGGGGCTTCCTTGGTAATAATGACGTCGTGGACGTGAGACTCCTTCAGGCCTGCGCCGGTAATCCGGACGAAACGCCTCTTCTGCTGCAGCTCCTTTATGGTGCGGCAGCCGGTGTACCCCATGCCGGCGCGCAGGCCGCCCATCAGCTGGTGAATGGTGGAGGAAAGGGGGCCGCGCATGGGGACGCGCCCTTCGATCCCTTCGGGGACCAGCTTGGTTTCCACCTCCACCTCGGTCTGGAAGTAGCGGTCCTTGCTCCCCTCTTTCATGGCGCCGATGGAGCCCATGCCGCGATAGGTCTTGTAGGCGCGCCCCTGGAACAGGATGGTGTCGCCCGGAGATTCCTCGGTTCCGGCAAACAGTGAGCCGATCATTACCACGTCGGCCCCGGCGGCGATGGCCTTGGTGATGTCGCCGGAGTACTTCACCCCGCCGTCGGCGATAAGGGGAATATTGTATTGCCTGGCCACCCGCGCGCATTCGCTGATGGCGGTAATCTGCGGCACCCCGACACCGGCCACCACCCGCGTGGTGCAGATGGAACCGGGCCCGATGCCGACCTTGATTGCGTCGACGCCGGCCGTGATGAGAGCCTCGGCGGCCTCGGCCGTGGCGATGTTGCCTGCCATCAGATCAACCGTGGGGAATTTCTGGCGGACGTTCTTGACGGCATCGATCACCATCTGGGAGAAACCGTGGGCAGTATCGATGACGATCAGGTCGACTCCCGCCTTGCACAGGGCATCTACCCGTGCCTCCATATCCCAGGACGGCCCGACGGCCCCACCCACCCGGAGGCGGCCCAGGCTGTCCTTGCAGGCGTTGGGGTACTTCCTGACCTTCTCGATATCCTTGATGGTTATCAGTCCCTTCAGGTTCCGTTCATCATCCACCACCAGGAGCTTTTCCACACGGGTATGCTTCAGAAGCTCCTTGGCCTCTTCCAGGGTGGTCCCGACGGGGACGGTGACCAGGTTCCGCTTCGTCATCCGCGCGGAGATGGGAAGGTCCAGATCGGTCTCGAAACGGAGGTCGCGGTTGGTCAGAATCCCCACCAGTTTGCCGTTGCTCTTGATGATGGGCACGCCCGAGATCCGGTACTGCTCCATCATGTCGAGGGCCTCGCGGATCTTCTGGTTCGGCCGCATGGTGATGGGGTCAACGATCATGCCCGATTCGCTCTTCTTTACCTTGTCAACCTCCAGGGCCTGGGCCTCGATGGAAAGGTTCTTGTGGATGATCCCCATCCCGCCCTCCCGCGCCATGCAGATGGCGGT
>CAYSPF010000242.1:0-3057 GCA_964432775.1 uncultured Geobacter sp. | reverse complement strand
GCGGATTGACACAGCCAGGGCGGAAAAGAACCGTTTCCGGATGAAAACTAACTTACCACTTCAAGGGCGTCATAGTCGTGTGAACCGTGGGTTGGCTCAAGGCGTTTCCAGACGCACAGCGTGAACAGCAGTGCCGCCAGCAGCACCAACGCTATGAAGACCGCGCAGTAAGGCCAGCCGCCCAGTTCCCACAGGTAGCCCGGCACCACCGAGCCCACGAAGCCGCCGCAATAATAGAACGCGACGTAAAGTCCCACGGCCGAGGCCCGCGACGTGCCCGCCACCTCCCCGATGCTGCGGTTGGTTATTATCTGGCAGACAAACACGCCGGAGGAACAGAGGGTAAGCCCCGGTATCACCAGCCACAGATCATGCGAGAGGGTCAAAAGCACACCGGCCATGGAGACGAACAGCGCCGAGGACAATATCATCCACCCCGGCAGCCGGTTGGACCATTTGCCGGCCAGCGGGGTTATTACCGCGCCGACAAGGTAAACGGCGAAGATGGCGCCAAGCAGCGCAGGACTAAGGCTGAATGGCGGATCCGCCAGATAGAAGGTTATGTAGGTAAACGTGCCGACCAGTGAAAACAGTATGGTAAAACCGACCGCGTAAATTGCCAGCAGCGGTTTGTTCCTGAAATGCCCCAGCATATTGCGCAGGCCGACCCCGTAATCCTTAACCCGCTTAAAACTTTTCGCCGGAGGAAGCCAGGCAGTAACGGTTGCGGCCAGCGCCAGGTTCAGCAGGCCCAGCAGCACATAAACCCGGGGCCAGCTCCAGTGGGCTGACACCAACCCGGACAAAAACCTGCCGCAGAAGCCGCCGAGGACTGTGCCCGTGACGTAAACGGAGGTTACAAAGCCGGTCTCGCAGGTTTCCCATTCTTCGTTTATGTAGGCAACGGCAACCGCGAATACCGCGGGGGTAAGCAGCCCCTGTATGAAACGCCAGAAGATGATTGCTGAAAGGCCGGACGAGGTAGCGATAAGCAAATTCGAGACGGCCAGCAGGTATATGGCTGGAATTATGACTTTCTTGCGCCCCCGACGGTCCGCAATCATCCCCACGAAAGGCGCGGCCAAAGCCACTGCCAGCGTGGCCGCGGAAACCGTCAGGCTGACGGCAAGCTTCGAGGCGTTGAAAATCCGATGGAAGAGGGGCAGCAGGGGCTGCGTTGAGTACAAGGACAGGAAGGCACAGAAGCCTACAAGCCCGACTGCGAAAACCCGCCGCCCCCTGTCGAACTCCGCGCTTATCTCCCCGGTTTTTTGCAAAGTTCGGGATTTCATGCAAGTCCTTCCGCTGGTCCTCCCTCTCCGCCCCTTCATCAATTCGGCCATGACCCTGCTGTCTCTCCTCCATTCACTTGGCGCCGGCCGGTTTGCCCATTTCAAGCTTACCGGTAACGTTATCCTGCAGCCAGTGCGCGTCCCACCATTCGATCGGATTGACCGACTGTCCGGAGACGACTACTTCGAAATGGAGGTGGTCCCCGCCGGCCATGCCGGTGGCGCCGGTGCTGCCGATAATCTGTCCCTTTTCCACAGTGTCTCCAGCCTTGACCCCGATCCGGCTCAGATGCCCGTAAATGGTCTGTAACCCCAGCCCGTGGTCGATAATGATGCACTGGCCGTAGATGCCGAAGTCGCCGGCAAGGACGACCTTGCCGCGGTTGGCTGCAGGCACCGAAGCGTGTGCCAGCGAGGCCAGATCGAAACCGAGATGGGTCTGCCGGTCAACTTCTTTCCCCTGGTAACTATAGGTGCGGGCCTGGGCGAAGCCGCCAAGAGGGGCGGTGTTCGGCATCCGCAGAAAAGTCCCCTGCCAGAGCGGCGTCGGGGAGGTCTTCCGGCCGTATTCGCAAATCATCTTGCGGTCCATCTGTCGTTCTTCCCTGTTGGCCTTGAGGAATATCTCCAGCGGGGTCGCCGCTTGCGGAAATTTGCTCTTGAACTCGGCGGCAATCTTATCCAGAAAGGGACCGGCCAGATCGATCCGGTCGCTTGAAAAGTTTTTTGCAATCCGGTGATAGCTGAAGTCCATAATGCGCTCGTTACCTGCCCTGTCAACCGCCATCACCCTCGGCAGGTACGTGGCGGAGTCCATATCATAGGGAAAGGCGAAGAGACATGCGTAGAGATTCCCCCCCTGCCGGTAGCCCGGGAAAAACCGATCACCGAATACTACCCCGGTCCTCTCAACCTCTTTGGAAACGGTATAGACGATCAGCCCCGCCCCACCCTGAGTGATATTATGGGCAACGCTCATTACCGCCACTACCGGGGGTTTATTCTCGAAGGTGAAGGAGTGGACCCCGGTTGTGGTCCTCTTTGCGCCGAAACGGGCGGGAACGCTTGTCGCATGTACCTGCAGAGTGAATGCGCCTTCCTTGAGTCCGGCCTGCGACAGGGTGAAGCTCTCCGTAGCCTGATGGCTGCCGGGAGGATACCCTTTAACCAGGACAGTGACCGTCTTCTCCGCCTGTACGGCGGTAACGCTCAGCTTTTCCAGAATCGCCCCCTGTGCGTCAAGCCTCAGGACAAGTTCCCGCTTGGCGGCGATATCGCCTGCCGCGGGGGACAGGGACACCTTTGGCGCCGGGGTCCCCAGAAAATAGAATGCAATGAGGCCGATAATGGCGATGACTACGATTGAGACATACAGTGACGGTTTTCTCATGAATTATCCTCGGCGGCTATCTTTGCTGAAAAGATTGGCAGTTTTAGTGAAGGAGAACGGGAAGAGCATTGTACCAGAAAAACGGAACTGTCTGTAGCCTGTAACTGTACCCGGGGTTCAAACTTCCAAATTACCAGGATGACTGCTATCCGGGCAGGGGGAAATTTCAGCCCCGAAAGCAGCAAATTCGCCTTGCCATTGGCGGCAGCCTGGCATAACTTCAGAAGCGTTTATTACGGTGACGACGCCTGAGACCTCACCCTTCTCAATGGCCCGGATACGCTTCCTTCACCCGCTCGCCCCGGGCCAAGTCGTCCGCCGGACCTTCCAGCACGATGCGGCCGTTCGCCAGGACATAGCCGCGATGGGCGATCT
>CAYSPF010000241.1:0-3075 GCA_964432775.1 uncultured Geobacter sp. | reverse complement strand
CGTTCCTGTTAGGATATGGCGCTTGTGAGCGGGGCGAACCGGATGCGGAAGGGGGCACACCTTCTTGCCGAGCTTTGCCGGAATTCGCGGCATATTCACGCTGCTGAGGAGGAAGGTGAGATGAATACATCCATGCGTTTTCTGATCAATGCGCCAAAGGTCATTCTTGAGACTTTTGATGATGAGGTTGTGATCGTCAATCTTGACAGCGGGAACTACTACAGCCTGGACAAGGTCGGCGCGGATATCTGGGGTCTTCTGGAAAGTGGCGCTTCCCTGCAGGAAACGGTTTCGGCCATCGCGGGTAGCTACAATGGAGACCACGATGATATGAAAGCGGGTATAAACCGTCTTGTGGAGGAATTGCAGGAGGAGAATCTCATCGTCATCGACACCTCGGAGACCTCCTCCGGGAGCAGAGTTGCGCCGCTGACGGAATACGGATTTCGTGGTGAGAAACCTGCTTTCACAACGCCACTTTTGTCGAAATATACCGATATGCAGGACCTGCTTCTGCTGGACCCGATTCATGAAGTCGACGACTCTGGTTGGCCCAACAGTAAATCCGAGTCTCCGGCAGAAAAGTAATGAAAGTTCCTTTGGAGATTCAGGGGGTTGACGATAGGGCGACTGATTCGGCGCCTGCTCAGTTCTGTGCGTCAGCCTTGAGAGCATTTCACAATGCGGAGCAGGCCGTTTCCAGCCCTGAAGCGCGCTATTTTGCCATTGCAGGGCATATCATCCGTCTGCGGTTTGCAGGTACCGATCTTCTCCCCTTCATTACCCCGGCTTTGGAACATCTCGCGGCCCAGCCGACCCCCACACCTGCACTTTCCATCTGCATCTGGGACAGTGCGTCAACCAAGGTACCCATGCCGCCGCCACCCTGGACACGGGAGGACTACAGTAACCGGGGGGAGATCCGGGGGTATGCTAATCAGCGGATTCATACCGCCTTTCAGCTTGGCCCGGACATTCTGAGCGTTCTTGACCTTCGGGAGAATCTTGCAGTCCTCTGGGCCGCTCGGGCTGAGCAGCTCTCCACCTACGAGAGATCCATGCCCGTCCGCACCATCCTTCACTGGTGGATGCGGAGCCGCGGCATCCAGTTGGCCCATGCAGGTGCGGTCGGTACCCGCGCGGGAGGAGTCCTGTTGACGGGAAAAGGCGGCTCGGGGAAGTCGACAGCGGCGCTTGCCTGTCTTCAGGCGGGGATGCAGTATGCGGGTGACGATTACGTTCTGTTGGGCCTTGATGGCGGGCCCAGAGTACACAGCCTGTATAATACCGGCAAATTGGATAGAGAACACGTAAAGAGGTTTCCCGGTCTGCTGAAGGGGGTAGCCAACCCGTCACATCCCTCATCCGAGAAGGCTCTCGTGTTCCTGCCTGACCTTTTTCCGGAGGGTTTTTTTGGCGGATTTCCCGTACGCGCCATCCTTGTACCAAAGGTGACCGGTGGGCGAAAAACAGTTATGCGGCGGATTCCGGCGGTGGAAGGTTTGTCTGCCTTGGCTCCGACCACGATTCGCCAGTTGGCATGGGCCGATGAGACCGATTTCCAGTTCATGGCCCGTTTCGCAAAGACGGTTCCCAGCTTTCGAATGGAGCTCGGTGAGGATATTGCGGGAATTCCCGATGCAGTCATGAAGTTACTGGATGAGCTTGAGGCCGGAAGAGCCTGCTAGTATCTGCTTTCCAGATGTGCACGCTGTAGTTTCGCGCGAGGAGACGCTTGTCTTTCAAGGGAAAAAGAATACTGGTCGTCTCCTGCCGGGTGCCGACACCCGACAGGGACGGGGGCTCTTTGCGTATCTTCCGTATTTTGAAGATCCTGAAGAGTCTCTCGTACCAGGTTGTGTTTGTGCCCAGTTTTCCTTCTTCCTGGGCTCCCTTTGACCAGACATTGGGGGAGGATACCCTGCGACTGCAGGAGGCCGGGATTGAAGTTTCCGTCCCGTCACCATTGGATGCCGTCGAAGAGCATGTTCGCCAATCCGGCGAGACCTATGATGCGGTTCTGCTGAGTGGTGGAGTGTATACCGCCGTCAGGCATTTCCGGAGTATCAGGCGGTATGCGCCTCAGGCACTCTTATTATTCGACACGGTTGACCTTCACTTCATCCGTGAATTCCGTGAAGCAAAGCTCGCAGGAAGCATGCACCGGTTGAAGAGGGCCATGGAAATAAAGCGGCTGGAGTTGGAGATTGCCGGAAACGCCGACTGCACGCTGGTAGTAAGCAATGTCGAAAAAAGCATCCTGGAAAAAGAGGTCCCGGGTGTTCGGGTTCATGAGATTTCCAATATCCATGAGATCCGTGGGTCGAACCGGGGGTTTGCCGAACGCAGAGATATCATGTTCATCGGCGCTTTCCAGCATACACCAAACTGCGATGCGGTTTTCCATCTGGTAAATGATATTTTCCCGTTGATCAGGGAGGCCCTTCCCGGAGTTCATCTCTATATAATAGGCAGCAACCCTACTCCCGAAATCATGGACCTGGGCGCGGAAGACGTTGTGATAACGGGCTATGTTCCGGACCCGTCGCATTATTTTCACCGATGCAGGTTATCAGTCGCCCCCTTGCGGTTCGGGGCAGGGGTGAAAGGGAAAATACTGCAGAGCATGGAGTATGGGCTGCCGGTGGTGACGACTTCCATCGGGGCGGAAGGTATGTACCTGCGGAACGGGCATACTGTTCTTCTGGCGGATAATGCCGGAGATTTCCGCGACGCCGTGGTGGAACTTTATGGAAACGGGATCCTCTGGCAGCGTCTCTCAACAAACGGGTTCGACACCATAACCCGGCATTTCTCTGTTGAGACCGCACGGGCCCGGCTCTATGGCTTGCTGCCAAAAGCGTGCTGACGCACACGAAAAACTTGCTGCTCACTTAGATGCACGTAGCTGCAGCGGGAAGGGAATATATGCTTGCGAGTCCCCTTGTCAGCGTAATCATACCCGTTTACAACGGAGAAAAGTTTATTGGCGCCGCCTTGGAAAGCGTTCTTGCACAGGATTATCCCTCCGTTGAAATTATTGTGGTTGATGACGGGTCCACCGACGGGAGCGCT
>CAYSPF010000240.1:0-3117 GCA_964432775.1 uncultured Geobacter sp. | reverse complement strand
AGGTCGAACAGACTCCGCAAGGCATCCAGGTAGAGATCGGTCCGGTTACCCTGACCGGTCTGCTTCAGGACGCTGGTGGGAGTATGGAGGAGCTTGGAAATAATTGCCGAGGTCATGGCCTCAAGGCGCTTTTCATGTTCCGGTGAAAGGCCTTTCCAGGCCGACAGGGTTCGCTCCACTTCCGCCCGCCGGATCTCGTCGAAGCGGGCACGGAGGGCCACGATGGTCGGAACCACCTCCAGGGAGGAAAGCCAGGAGAGGAAACGGTCGACCTCACCGTTCACGATCTCTTCCGCGGCCGCCGCCTCCCTCCTGCGCTGTTCCAGGTTGGACTCCACCACCCCGCGCAGGTCGTCGGTGTTGTACAGGTAGACGTTCTCCAGCTCGTTCACCGCCGGATCAATGTCCCGGGGAACGGCGATGTCGATGAAAAACATCGGCCGCTGCTTCCGGCGGCGGAGCACCTGGACCACATCCTTCGGCCCGATAATAAAGTAGGGAGCGCCGGTGGAGGACAGGACGATGTCGGCCTTGTGCAGGTGATCGAAGAGGTCTTCGAAGCGGACGGGCCGACCGTCGAATTCTTCCGCCAGACGCTCGGCACGCTCGAAGGTCCGGTTGGCGACCAGTACCCCCCGGACCCCGTTGCTGATGAAATGCCTGGCCGACAGCTCCCCCATCTCGCCTGCGCCCACGAGGAGCACGGTCTTGTCGGAGAGGTCGTCGAAGATCTTCTTCGCCAGTTCCACGGCGGCAAAGGCGATGGAAACAGCGGAGGATGCGATGCGGGTCTCGGTCCGGATACGCTTGGCCACGGAGAACGCCTTGTGCAGAAAACGGTTCAGGATGAGACCCGAGGTCCCGTATTCGGCGGCATAGCCGTAGGCGGCCTTTATCTGCCCGAGGATCTGCGGCTCTCCGACAACCAGGGAATCGAGGCTCGCCGCCACCCGGAATACATGGCGGACGGCCTTCTCTCCGTGATAACCGTAGAGGTGCGTTTCCAGTTCGGAGAAGGGAATATGGTGAAAGTCGGCGAGAAACCGCTTGATGCGGGCGATCCCTCCGGCAATGTCATGGGTGACGGCATACACCTCGACACGGTTGCAGGTCGAGACGATAATCCCTTCCGAGATATCGGGGAGGGCCGTCAGCTCACGGAGCGGAGACTCAATGCCGTTCGATTCGAAGGCCAGTTTCTCCCGGATTTCCAGGGGGGCCGTATGATGGGAAAGTCCCACGACGATGATATTCATGAATCCTGACTACCTGTTGCTGTGAGGTCCCGGCAGCAGGAGGTTGACGCCGAGAAAAGTGAACAGGAGCAGGCAGAAACCGACGATGGCCAGGTGCGCCGCCCTCCTGCCGCGCCAGCCCGCGGTGAGCCTGCCGTGAAGGAGCGCCGCGTAGACAAACCAGGTGATGAGCGACCAGGTTTGCTTCGGGTCCCAGCTCCAGTAAGATCCCCAGACGGATTGAGCCCAGACGGACCCCGAGATGATGGCAATTGTCAGCAGGGGAAAACCGATGGTCAGGCAACGATAGTTGATGTCGTCCAGGGTGTCCAGGGAGGGAAGCCGGTGGAACAGAACACCCAGTATCTTCTTTTTCAGGAAATGCTCCTGGAGCAGGTACATGATGCCCGCGCAGAAGGCCACGGCAAAGGCGGCATACGCCGCGAACGCGCCCACGGCATGGATTGCCAGCCAGCCGCTCTTCAGCAGCGGACTCAGGGGGGTGATTGCCGACGGAAACGAGGCGGACGCCAGCAGGATAAGAAATGCCACCGGCACAACGAAAGCGCCGAGGATAACGGCGCGGTATCTCCACTGAAAGGCGAGAAACACTCCTACCACGGCCAGGCTGAAAAAGGAGAGCGACTCGTGCGGGTTTGTTATGGGCGTATGCCCGGATTCCAGATAGCGGGAGATCGTGAACAGGCAATGGAATCCGAACCCCGACGCAAGAACCAGGCGGGATACGCGGCCGAGCATTCCCAGGGGACGCATGAAATACCCGAGATAGAGGAGGGTAGCAGCGCCGTACATCACGAGAACGATCGCAAAGAACACGCTGTTCATGGGGATTCCCTTTTCTCCATTCGCAGCTCGCCGAGACTGAAACCGGGGCCTGCAACCTCCCGGAGGAGGCGGTCGACTTCATCGGGAGGCCCGTTGCGCAGCAGAAGCGGAAGTCCCCGGGAGATGAGGGAGCAGAGGATCTCCCGTGTCGCATGACATCCGATTTTCATTGTCAGCAGGCGCTCGCGGACGGCCCCGAGAACCCGGAGCGCCACCGCGTATTCCTCACCGTAGCGCTCATCCAACTCCCCGCGAATCTCACTGGCCATTCCGGGACATTTGCCGCCGGTGGAAACGGTCAGGAGGAGATCTCCACGGGCAACGGAGGCAGGCGTGGTGAAGTCGCTCCGCTCAGGCATGTCGGCGATGTTGGCCAGAATGCGCCATTCCGCGGCCTCGTCGGCCACCGCCATACTAACGGCCCGATTGCCGGTGGCCGCAAACACCAGGAAGGACCCTGCCAGATCGCCGCGACGGTACTCCCGCGCCAGATGCTCGATCTTCCCTTTTTCCACCATGGCGCACAATCCCTTGGAAAGACGCGGCGCGATGATACGAACCATGGCGCCCGCCTCCAGGAGAGTACGGCATTTGCGCTCCGCCACGGCTCCGCCGCCGACAATGGTAACGGTCCTGCCGCGGATCTCGATATTGATGGGGTAGTACTTCATCGGCGTATCCCTGCCACTGGAATGGTGATGGCCCGCAGGGCGAGACCCCCCGCGGACACGGACCTTCGCAGTCTACCACAGCAGAAAAAAGTGGTGGAGAAATTTTTCCCGGCCGTCCGCTACCAGAGATCGAGGCCCGTCTTTGCCATCGCGGAAATAATGGCTTTCATGCGCTGCAGCATCACGTCCAGGTCGGCACGCTCTTTTCCCGACGCTTTACCGGCCCGTGAATCGAGGTCCTTATACAGATGCGTAGCAAAGGCTTCCAGCAACACGATTGCTTTTCCGTCCTTCGCCTCGACTGCCGCCTCCAGGGCTTCCAGATACTTTTCCACTTCATTCATGATGGTGCTCCTTTTTTGTGG
>CAYSPF010000239.1:0-3121 GCA_964432775.1 uncultured Geobacter sp. | reverse complement strand
GATCCGCACTGGTCCATGCTGTCCTGCGAAAGGTCATGAAACGATGAAAGGTATCCATCTCAACCCGCTGTCGCGAAGGATGTGGCATCGGATCAACGCCGGTATCGTCACCATTTTGATCGTTACAGGCTTCTATCTGCGACAGCACGGCATCGCGGCCCTCAAACCCCATGATCCGGTCCTGCTATGGCATAAATACCTGGGTTTAGTGATGATTATCTCGACAGTTGCATGGCATGTCCGCACCATATGTAGTAAAAATCCGCTGCGCCGCTACGGAATCGTAAAAAATGATCTGAAAAGCATGCCTGTTCAGGCGAGATATCGTCTTTATCTGATTTTCTCGGGTGCGGTTATGTTTCTCATTCTGCCTGTGCTCGGAGTAACGGGCCTGCTCTTTTTCGACATTCCACCCGCGCGGCGTTACCTCCTCTCGGAAAATCTGGTGGGGCACATTGGCGCCGTCCATGTGGGTTTCTCCTACATTGTGGTCCTGTTCTTCATAGTTCATATATACTTGGCAACGCTGAACCTGGACATGCGCGGAAGCAGAAGGTGATTGCTTCCGCCCTTCATCCCGAGGTTTGCGGAGAGCGCCACCGCCAGTTTCATGAGGCGTCCGGAGGCGGATAGTATTGCGGTCCAAAGCCAGGGGGAACACAGGCTTTGAAGAGCCGAGCAGAATGCCTGAAAATCCAGCTGATCTGAAAAGGAAATGGAAATGAGAAGATATGGGGGCTGGGTCGGCAAGGTCCTGCGTGTCGATCTGTCAACCGGCAGGATTTGGGCTGAGGACACGATCGAGCGCTACAAAGAGTACCTGGGAGGCACGGGGATCGGCTACAAGGTGATGTGGGACGAGGTTCCGCCAGGGACACGGCCGTACGATTCCGAAAACAGGATCGTTTTTGCCGTAGGGCCACTGGCGGGAACGAGCGCGCCGTGCAGCGGCCGGACCGCCATCACGACCCTCTGGCCCACCTGCTGGCCCATTCCTCTGGTTGCGTCGGGTCACATGGGCGGGCACTTTGCCGCCAAACTCAAATATGCCGGCTTCGATGCCGTGGTCATCCAGGGGAAGGCGGACCGTCCCGTGTGGCTGATGATTGCGGACCGGAAAGTAGAGATCCACGATGCCCGCGGCATATGGGGAAAGGGCATTCGCGGGGCAACGTACGCCATCTCCGAGATCATGGGCACGGACTCGGCTGTGGCCGCTATCGGCCAGGCAGGTGAAAACCTGGTGCCCATGTCGGTCGTGATGAATGACGTTTCCCACTCCGCCGGCGGCATCGGATCGGTCATGGGGTCCAAGAACCTGAAGGCCATCGGCGTCCGGGGAACCGGCAGCATCCGGATTGCGGGCAAAAAAGAGGACTGGGAAAAAATGATCAAGTATCATCTCTCTCTCCTGGGCGCGAACAATCAGCATGTGGCGCCCAAATCCCCGCAGCCCTGGGCCGAATTCTACGATCCGAAGACGCGGTGGAATGCGTCCCGGGGACGGCACTGGGGCGCCGCGGCGCATACAGTGGAAACGGGAACCTGCGATCCCCGGGATTTGAACCGGATTGCCTACCGGTCGAACAACGCCGCTCATTTCCAGGGTGACGGCGTTTGGCAGTCTACGGTCCGGGGAAATGGTTGTTCAAGTTGCCCCATCCGCTGTCACACGATCCTGAAGGTACCATCCGTTTCCTCGAAATACGGTATCCCGGCGGTGGGGCAGAATACCTGTATGGGCCTCAAATTTGGCCGCACTTTCTTCAAACAGCTGCCGGGAGGTCCGAAGGGGATGGCCAGTCTGGAGGCGTGCATGGTCGGCATGCACCTGGCCGACGACCTCGGTCTCTGGTGTAATTACGGCCAACTGCAACGCGACTTCGTCAAACTCTACTATGACGGCGTCATTGAAAAGAGGTTGGGAAGCAAGGAATTCAGGAGCTATTCCTGGAGTACCTATGAAAAGGGAGACCCCGCATTCCTGTTTGAACTGTTGCCGCGGATTGCCGGGAAAGAAGGGGAACTCGGGACGGTCCTGGGTCTCGGCACGGGTTATATGCTGGAGCGCTGGAACCTCTCCGAGGAGCAGTGGAGAAAGGACAAGGGCCTCGGCTACTGGAAAATGGGGCATCCGAAACACCATGCCACGGAAGATGCGGGTCAGTGCGGATTGCTCATCAATCTGATGTACAACCGCGACTCCCAGTGTCACTCCCATACCAATTTCATCCAGAACGGACTGCCGTTGCCGGTGCAGAAAAAACTGGCTGCCGAGATCTGGGGGGCGCCCGAAGCCGTTGACAGCATGGGAGACTACAAGCCCATGCACCGCTCAAAGGCGCGCATGGCCAAATGGTCTCTCCTGCGCAAGGAGCTTCATGATTCGCTCTCCCTGTGCAACTGGATGGGACCCCTGGCGGCGTCTCCTCTCATGGAGCGCGGCTATTCCGGGGATGATTCTCTTGAATCCATGCTCTACAGTCTGGCGACGGGGGACAACAAGAACCGGGAGGAACTGGATGCGGTTGCGGAGCGGATCTTTCTCCTCCACCGGGCTTTGACCATCCGCGGCATGGGGACAAAGGAGATGCGAACTCGTCATGACACGATCCCCGAATGGGTCTTTACTGACAAGTCGGGCAAGCAGCCTTTCACAAAAGGCGCTACCCATATGGACAAAGACGACGTCCGGCTTGCCATGGACATGTTTTATGAAGAGCTTGGTTGGGACAGGGCAACCGGTGCGCCGACACGGGGAACGTACCGGAAATTCGGCCTGGACGACGTTTCCGACACCTTGGCCAAAAGAAAGCTGGTTCCGGCATGAAAGAACCGACAATAACGGATGGCACGGTCAGGGATGACGGGAAGGAAAAAGGGGATGCCGTGGCGGAAATGGCAGCCGGCGTGATTCGGGAAAGGAGCGCGGCAGCACAGCTCGTTTCTGAATCCGATATCTTGTTATTGTTGGAAGAACGCCTGACACCCCCGGATACGGACACGACAGGCGACGACATAACGGTGCTTCTCACCCGATTGGTTCAGGAAAACGAGGATCTGCACTCACTTGCCGGGGCAGGTTCTCACTGGTATTACTCCTCCCACGCCATGACCGGGG
>CAYSPF010000238.1:0-3121 GCA_964432775.1 uncultured Geobacter sp. | reverse complement strand
CATCGTCACCGACAAAGGGAACATGGCCATCGTGGCGGTCACCGATGTCGTGAACTCTCCCGGCGACCGCGCGCGCCTCGCCATGGCCGACTCTCCCGAAGTAGTGAAAGAGATCCGGCGGCTCAGGCAGAGATCGACGGTGGTGGCCGTGTACGTGCACTGGGGACGGGAGCTCCTGCCGGTTGCCACGGAGCGGATGCAGGCGCTGGCCAGGATCTACCTGGACGCAGGAGCGGATATCATCGTCGGGACCCACCCCCATGTAGCGGGAGACGTTTCCTGTATTCAGGGAAAACCGGTGGTCTGGTCACTGGGGAATTTCCTCTTCGATCAGAAATACCCGTCGACCAAAAAGGGGGCGATTCTCCAGTGCCGTATCGGGGAAGACGACAGGCTGCGGTGCGCCCTTTCCGGCCACGAGACGCCCATGGGCAGCTATCTCCCCCATGCCTCCGTCGCGGATCCGTTCCAGGCGGAAAACGCGTCGCTGGCCGCATGCGCGCCCACCCTGACGCCAACCTGGACAGGTGTGTTTACCCGGAACAGACGTGAGAAACGGCTGCTTCTGAAAAAGGAGCCGGGTAATGCCGACCTCTCCCGCATGGAGATGTATGATGCGAAAACCGGCAGGAGGGAGGCGCGGACTCCCCCGATGCCGATCCGGAAAATGCAGTCCGTCGATCTGAACGGTGACGGAATCCGCGAAATCATGCTGCAACAGAACATCTACTCCAGCCTCGACAAGGAAATCGCCGCACGGGTGTACCTCTACAGCCTGGATGGCACGTTCCACGCCCTCTGGAGGGGAAGCGCCCTGAGCAGGCCGCTGCTGGACGCGGTTTTTATCCGGGGAAAGCATGGAAAACCGCTCCTTGTCGGCCTCCATTCAGCCGATTCGTTCCTGGCCAGGGATCGCCACGTCAAGGGTCGTCTCCTCATGAGCTACCGCTGGAACGGGTTCGGCTTTACCGGCAGAAAGGAGTTGAAAGTGAAGGATTCCTGCGACGCTCTGTCCTCTGACGGGAGAAGTCTGAAGCTTCTGCGACGGGGAACAATAGAGAGGAGCTTCTCTTTTCGTGAATTGCTCTAGCGCGCTGTAACATTTCCCTGAAAACTTGATACAGGTCAATGTCGTTATACCGTCAAGCTGGTATAAAACTCCCCAATAAAGAAAATCTGAAAAAGCAGGGTATACTGGAAGCTGTCCCATATGTCTAATAAACAAGGGAAAAAGGAGGGTTCATTATGTTTTGTCATCAGTGTGAGCAGGCAGCAAAAGGAATCGGTTGCGACGTGTTGGGGGTATGCGGGAAGAAACCGGAGGTAGCCGCCCTGCAGGACAACCTGTTGTATGGACTGAAGGGTCTGGCCATATATGCAAACGAGGCCCGGAAGCTTGGCGCCAAGGATCAGGCGATTGATGTCTTCTTGCTTGAAGGTCTCTTCGCAACAGTAACCAATGTGGACTTTGATCCGGCCCGCCTCGAAGCAACAATAAAAAAATGCTTCGAGATGAAGGAGAAAGCAAAGGCCCTGTACCTGAAAGCATCCGGCGGCGCTGAGGTTGAAGGCGGGTTCTTCGAGAAGCTGAAGGCGTTTTTTACCGGCGATGAGGCAACGCCGGCACAGGAAGTTGCCGCCCCTGCGGCCTGGGTTCCTGCGGCCGACCTGGTGAAGCAGGGCGAGCAATACGGAATCCTTGCCCTGCACGAGAATGAAGACGTCCGTTCCGCCATTGAGATCCTCACGTACGGACTCAAAGGGATGGCTGCCTATGCCGACCACTGTCAGATCCTCGGCAAGCACAACGACGAGGTCTACGCCTTCTTCCACAAGGCCCTTGCCGCCACCGCCGACCCGACGCTCGGCCTCATGGACTACGTGGGCCTTGCCATGGAATGCGGCAAGCACAACCTGACGGTGATGGGCATGCTCAATGAAGGGCACGTGGAGCGCTACGGCCACCCGGTACCGACACCGGTGCAACTGGGAACCAAGGCGGGCAAGGCGATACTCGTCTCCGGCCACGACCTCCTCATGCTCGAAGAACTCCTGAAACAGACCGAAGGGAAGGGAATTAATATCTACACCCACGGAGAGATGCTGCCGGCACACGGCTATCCGGGCCTGAAGAAGTACGCCCACCTGGTCGGCAACTTCGGCGGGGCCTGGCAGGACCAGCACAAGGAATTCCCCGAATTCCCCGGCGCCATCATCTTCAACACCAACTGCATCCAGAAACCGGCCGATTCGTACACCGGCCGACTCTTCACCTGGGGCCTGGTGGCCTGGCCCGGCATCCGGCACATTGAAGGCTGGGACTTCTCTCCGGTGATTGACAAGGCATTGTCTCTCCCCGGCTTCGAAGACGCGCCGGGCAAGGAGATCCTGGTGGGCTTCGGCCACAACGCGGTGCTCGGCGTGGCCGACAAGGTCATCGAGGCGGTGAAGGGCGGGGCGGTGAAGCACTTCTTCCTCATCGGCGGCTGCGACGGCGCCAAGCCGGGCCGCAACTACTACACCGAATTCGCCGAAAAGGTGCCCAAGGACTGCGTCATCCTGACCCTTGCCTGCGGCAAGTACCGCTTCAACAAGCTGGATTTCGGCGACATCGGCGGCATACCCAGGCTCTTGGATGTTGGCCAGTGCAACGACGCCTACTCCGCCATCCAGATAGCCGTTGCCCTGGCGGGGGCCTTCGAGTGCGGCGTGAACGACCTACCGCTCTCCATGGTCCTTTCCTGGTACGAGCAGAAGGCGGTAGTCATCCTGCTGACGCTGCTCCACCTGGGCATCAAAAACATCAAGCTGGGACCCAGCCTGCCTGCCTTCATCACCCCCAACGTGCTGAACTTCCTGGTGGAGAACTTCAACATCGCACCGATTACCACTCCCGACCAGGACCTCAAGCAGATCCTCGGGTAGAGACAGGGGTAACTAACGGCTCTCTTTCCCCCTTCGATTGGAGGGGGAAAGAGAATTCCTTCTCCCCGGATGGGAGAAATAGTGGAGGTACACAGTATGCAAAAAGCCGACAGATGGCAGTGCGTTGTCTGCGCATATGTACACGACGGCCCGGAACCACCAAAGATATGCCCTAAATGCGGAGCCGACAGTT
Source organism: uncultured Geobacter sp. (assembly GCA_964432775.1). GTDB lineage: Bacteria > Desulfobacterota > Desulfuromonadia > Geobacterales > Geobacteraceae > RPRC01. The sequence goes on along the minus strand of CAYSPF010000238.1, from coordinate 3 downwards.
CGA
>CAYSPF010000237.1:0-3124 GCA_964432775.1 uncultured Geobacter sp. | reverse complement strand
AGCAGGGGGCCTGCAAATTGACCCTCAATGTCAAGGAGGGGATCATCGAGGAGGCTTTGGTTGAGGCGATCGGCTGCTCCGGCATGACTCATTCGGCAGCCATGGCGGCGGAGATACTGCCCGGGAAGACCATTCTGGAGGCATTGAATACCGACCTGGTGTGTGATGCCATCAATACGGCCATGCGGGAGTTGTTTCTGCAGATAGTCTATGGCCGGTCCCAGACCGCGTTCTCCGAGGGCGGCCTGCCCATCGGCGCCGGACTTGAAGATTTGGGGAAAGGCTTGCGCAGCCAGGTTGGAACCATGTACGGCACCAGGGCAAAGGGTGTGCGTTACCTGGACATGGCGGAAGGTTACGTGACCAAGATGGGCCTGGATGAGAACAGTGAGGTTATCGGCTACGAGTTCGTCCATCTCGGCAAGATGATGGAAATGATCCAGCAGGGCACAAGCGCAAACGACGCCCTGGTCAAGGCAACCTCTCGGTACGGCCGTTTCGACGAAGCGGTCCGGATCATCAACCCGCGGCACGAATAAGGAGTCGAATAATGGCGCTTTTTGAAGGATACGAACGCAGAATAGAGAAGATTGATACTGTCCTGAAGCAGCATGGCATTTCTTCCCTGGAGGAGGCGAGATCCATGTGCGAGGCCAGGGGCGCGGATGTCTATGGCATCGTCAGGGGTATACAGCCCATTTGTTTCGAGAACGCCTGTTGGGCCTACATCCTGGGGGCGGCTATCGCCCTGAAAAAGGGCGAAGTCAAAGCCGTGGATATTGCCCGGACGTTGGGGGAAGGTCTCCAGGCCTTCTGCATTCCCGGTTCCGTTGCAGAGGATCGCAAGGTGGGACTCGGGCACGGCAATCTGGCCTCCATGCTCCTTTCAGAGGAGACTCGATGCTTCGCTTTTCTGGCCGGGCATGAATCCTTTGCCGCGGCCGAGGGCGCAATCGGGCTGGCCAGGTCGGCCAACAAGGCCCGCACCGAGCCGCTGCGGGTCATACTGAACGGTCTGGGCAAGGATGCGGCCCAGATCATCTCCCGCATCAACGGTTTCACCTATGTGCAGACAGCATTCGATTACCGCGCGGGCAGCCTGGCCATTGTGCGCGAGATTGCATACTCCAAAGGGGAAAGGGGCAAGGTGCGTTGCTACGGCGCCGATGATGTCCGTGAAGGAGTAGCCATCAATCACCACGAAGGCGTGGATGTCTCCATCACCGGCAACTCGACCAATCCGACCCGCTTTCAGCACCCGGTGGCGGGAACCTATAAGAAGGAATGCCTGGAAATGGGTAAAAAGTACTTCTCCGTGGCATCGGGAGGCGGCACCGGTCGCACCCTGCACCCGGACAACATGGGAGCCGGACCGGCCTCCTACGGCATGACCGACACCATGGGCCGGATGCATTCCGACGCTCAGTTCGCCGGTTCCTCGTCCGTCCCGGCACACGTTGAAATGATGGGTTTTCTCGGCATGGGCAACAATCCCATGGTTGGAGCATCCGTTGCGGTTGCCGTGGCCATGGCGGGAGTCTGCGCATAAATGATACCGGTAGATGTGAATAAATCTCGACAGTTCCTCAGAACGATTCAGGTTGTTTCCGCTGTATTGTTGATCGTGTTATTGATCGCCGGCTGTGGGTCGGCCCGGACGCAGGCTACAGGCGCAGTTCCGCTGGCCGATGCGTTGGCGACATTGCAGCCGGCAAAACTCTGGAAGAACTTCCATGCTCTCACCCAAGTCCCTCGTCCTTCTCACCATGAGGAGAAAGCGACCGCTTTTATCGCAAACTTCGGTCGTTCTCTGGGGCTGGAGACCACCGTTGACGCTGTCGGCAACGTCATCATCCGCAAACCGGCGACAAAGGGTATGGAGCAGCGCCCCGGCGTAATTCTCCAGGCTCATCTGGATATGGTGCCGCAAAAAACATCCACTTCCACCCATAATTTCGAGACCGATCCCATCAACGCCTTTGTGGAGAATGGTTGGGTGTATGCAAACGGTACGACGCTGGGGGCGGATGACGGTATCGGCGTGGCCATCATCATGACGCTGCTGCAAGCGGACGATGTCGTTCACGGCCCCCTCGAAGCGCTCTTTACCGTCGATGAAGAAGACGGATTCACCGGCATCAACGCCCTTTCAGCCGATGCCCTGCATGGAAAGTATTATATCAACGTGGACAACGAGGATGAAGGCCAGTTCGTTATCAGCAGCGCGGGCGGCGTCTATGGAGATGCCGGTGCAACATACAGCGAGGTGGCAACGCCGGCCGGTATGACCGGACTCCGGATCACCATTGACGGCCTGCTCGGCGGCCATTCCGGGACGGACATCGACAAAGGACGGGGCAGCGCCATTCAACTTTTGGCGCGACTGCTGGTACATGCCCCGGCCGAGTGCGGCCTGCGTCTGGCCGGCCTTGCCGGCGGTGACGCGCGCAATGCTATCCCGCGCATGGCAGGCGTGGTTGTGGCTCTTCCCGCTGACAAGGCCGCTGTCTTCGGCGCCTACGTGAACGATTTCAAGACCATGGTAGCGAGAGAACTTGCGGCTACCGATCCAGGCTTTACCGTGACCCTCACGTCGACCGGCCTCCCGCCAAAGGTGATGGAGCCGGCGGCACAGCAGGCGCTCATCGCCGCTGTCTCTGCCGCTCCGCAGGGGGTGTTCCGCATGAGTGACGACATACCCGGACTGGTGGAGACATCCAGCAACATGGGCATGCTCTCCATCGGCAACGGGCAGTTTGCCGCAAGCACCTACGTGCGGAGCGCCCTGGACTCGGAGCGGGACGCCGAGGCCCGGCGTTTCGTCATGGTCTTTGAAAACGCAGGCGCCACGGTAACGCTCAGCGGGGCCTACTCCAGTTGGCCGCCCGACCCGAATTCGCTCTTGTTGACGCTGATGCGGGAGGTGTACACGGATTTGTACGGTGCGGCGCCCACGGTTGCTGCCATCCATGCCGGTCTGGAGACCAGCGTGGCTGGGGCAAAATATCCCGGTATGGATATGATTTCCATCGGCCCCACGGTTCGGAATGCCCACTCCCCGGATGAGCGGCTGGAGGTGGCAAGTGTGGCCAAAGCCTACGATCTGATCGTGACAACACTGGGG
>CAYSPF010000236.1:0-3126 GCA_964432775.1 uncultured Geobacter sp. | reverse complement strand
TACCTTGCCGATAAGAGGCGGGAGCATGACAATCAGCTCATGCTTCAGAAAGAAGCGGGCAAATGACGGTAGTGGTCACTCTGTACCGTTGAGTCCGGAAAGTCAGGAAAGGCAGGTCGGTCTGTATATGAAATGGGCCTTTTTTTCTCTCCTAATCGTACTCTTCTGTTCCCTTGATGGTGACACTGCCTTCGCAGCCGAGAGAGGGAAGCGTTGCGCAGTCGCGTCAACCTACGCCATCCGCAGTTTAGGCTCGGCTATCGGCACGGTGAACGCGACGATGTCCGGCTCGCCTGCCGACAATGATTTGCGTGCCGATGTCGATGTTAAAGTCAGGCTGTTGTTCTTTGGCTTCTCCCTCAGGAGCACCGAGACTACCAGCATCCGTGGCGGACAGGTGGTAGTCTACAGCAAAACGATCGACAGCGGAGGGAAGCGCCGGGAGATAGCGGGAGACCTTGACGGCGGCATCTTCACCGTAGTGGTCCGTGACGGGGAGAAGATAGAACGCAAGGCGTTCTCGACGACGGACTACCAGGCCACCAATATGGAGTATCCGGAAGTGCTGCTGGCGCCCGGGGAGGTAAGAAGAATGCCGGTTCTCGATCTGGAGAACGCCGAGATTGTCGAGCGGGAATATCGGTATGTTGCCGAAGAGCAGGCGGAGATCGGCGGCCGGACTACCCGTATCATTGTGGCTGATTTCACTGATAAAAACTCGGAATGCAGGCGGTGGACCGCAATCATCAACGGACTTCCGGTGGTTGTGCGGCAAGAGGGAAAGGAAAAAACGGGGTTGTTCAACCCCTCCTATTCGGTGCGGCAGACCAAAGCAGCAATCTATCCGTAGTGACTCGGAACAAACATATCCGTTTATTCCAGGTCCCTGAAAAGAGCACCGCGCTTTGTGTGTTATACTTTCACGAGAAGACAAAATCAGGAAAGAGGTGTCCATTATGTCCATGGTAGGAGAAAGCTGGTGCCCCATTGAGGAAGTCGAATCAAAATACGGCGTGAGCAGGGACCTTGTCCTGCAGTGGGTGACGGAAGGCATAGTGCGGAGCGAGGAAGAGAACGGCGAGGTTATCCGTGTTTATATCGATGACCTGGAACTGAAAATCGAGGAGGACCTGGGATGAGGAGATGGTAAGCGTTCCGTACGCGGGGTCGTACCCTGTCTGGTATGCTGCGACCCTGCGCAATCAATCCTTATCGTGGACATTGCGGGCGCCGGCAATCCGTGTAGACTTATAAAATGACCTCACGTATGAGAAATCATGAAAGCACATCGGCTGAAGCTGCGGATCTGCTCCACTGCGCTGAAGCGCGGTTGAGCTCGGAATCAGCAGGGGAAATTCTTCCCCGGACAGAGGACGATATGCGCCGTCTCCTCCACGAACTGCAGGTCCACCAGGTCGAACTGGAGATGCAGAACGAAGAACTGCGCCGAGGCCGGGAGGAGTTGGAGGTTTCGCGGAACAAGTATGCCGAACTCTACGACTTTGCGCCCGTCGGCTATTTCACCTTTGATGCGCATGGACTGATACGCGAGGTTAATCTTGCCGGCGCCGGACTGCTGGGAATCGAGCGGCTGCTGCTTCCAAATACACCCTTTGCCGGCCAGATTGCCGATGCGGAGGGGCGGGAGATTTTTTCCAATCACCTCGCCCTGGTTTTGCAGCGACGTGTCATGCTCAGATGCGAAATCAGACTCAAGAGAGTCGACGGCATCGAGATCTTTTGCCAACTTCAGAGCGTAGCGGTCACAATCGAAAATAAGTCCGATTATATCCTCAGTTCGATTGTTGACGTCACGGTCCGCAAGCAGTTGGAAGAGAAGCTGCGAATTGCACATGACCAGTTGGAGCTGACCGTACAGGAGCGGACTGCAGAGCTGACCAGGGCGAATGTCCGGCTCACGCAGGAAGTCGATGAGCGCAAGAGTGCCGAAGAGTCACTCAATGGCGCGTTGTCGCAAATCAAGCAGTTGAAGGACCGGCTCCAGGCCGAGAACATGTACCTGCAGCAGGACGTTGCGCGGGAGTACAACTTCGGTGATATCATTGGGCAAAGCACCGCTATCTCCTATGTATTCTTCCGGGTCGAGCAGGTGGCGCCCCAGGATGCGACGGTTCTTCTCCTTGGCGAGACAGGCACCGGCAAGGGAATGGTGGCGCGCGCCATCCACGCCAGGAGTTCCCGTAAGGACCGGCCGATGATAACGGTCAACTGCACGTCACTGCCGGCTAACCTCATTGAAAGCGAGCTCTTCGGCCGGGAAAAGGGCGCGTTCACCGGAGCTGATACCCGGCAGATTGGACGCTTCGAGCTTGCCGACAACGGCACCATTTTTCTCGACGAGATCGGCGAGATGCCCCTGGAGTTGCAGTCCAAGCTGCTGCGGGTCATTCAGGACGGTGAGTTCGAGCGACTGGGCAACCCCCGCACCATCAAGGTCGACGTACGGATCATCGCTGCCAGCAACCGGAACCTGGAGGAAGAGATCCGCGCGGGCAGGTTCCGGGAGGATCTCTTCTACCGGCTCAATGTTTTCCCCATCACCATCCCGCCGCTCCGGCAGCGCAGGGAAGACATCCCGCTGCTCGTCAATTATTTTGCTGCCAAATTCAACAAAAAAATAGGCAGGAAGATAGACTCCGTTTCGAAAGAGACCCTGAACGCCCTCCAGGAATACCGCTGGCCCGGCAACGTGCGGGAGCTGGAAAGTGTCATCGAACGGGCGGTAATCACCAGCCCGGGAACCGCACTACAGGTAGTGGACCGGCTCGATACTTTCCGGAATACAGGTGAACCGGCAACGCAGGACATCAAGGCCCTCGCCGACCTGGAACGCGACCACATCCTGCAGGCGCTCCAGAAAACCGGCTGGCGAATCGAGGGGAAAAACGGTGCGGCGGTACTCCTTGAGCTCAACCCCAGCACCCTTCGCGCCCGGATTCGGAAATACGGCATCCGGCGTCAATAAACGAAATACTCAGATCTATCTTTCCCGGTCTTTCAGGCCATAACCTTCTGCACCACCTTCATACTTCACACCAGCCCCTTCGCGTACGTAACCCGTAAGCCTTCAGTCTATCAACCCGAATAGTCACCCAAATCATTACC
>CAYSPF010000235.1:0-3128 GCA_964432775.1 uncultured Geobacter sp. | reverse complement strand
ATGGTATCAAAAACAAGACGGCAGATTCACTGTGGTAAGGTGCGGGTCTGGTTTACCTTCCGCGAAAACCTGAGCGACATTCCTACACGTACAAGAAATACCCGTACAGGCGTCATGAGGGTATCCACACCCGAAGCAACTGCCCTGGACCTTGTGGGTTATTACAGACATTGTGGCGGCCTCGGCAACGTAGCTACTGTTTTGTCCGAACTTGTGAAAAACATTGACGCAGAACGTCTTATTGAAGCTGCGGGGGGTTCACCTGTCGCCTGGGCCCAGAGGCTTGGCTATTTACTCGATATGCTGGATGCGAAAGATGTCGCTAACAGGCTTGCTGAGTACATCATTGAGAAGAATCCGAACCGTAAGCTCCTGGCGCCCTGGGGCACGATAAAGGGGGCAAAATCCAGCAGCCGCTGGAGGCTTCTGGTCAATACCGATGTGGAGGCTGACGAGGTATGATACCGAAAGTTTATGTGCAAGAGTGGAAAGGGCGCGCACCGTGGAACGCAGAAGCCCAGGTAGAACAGGATCTGATCATCAGCAGGGCGTTGAAAGAGATTTATGGGCACCCGCAATTGGCAGAAACCCTTGCCTTTCGGGGTGGAACAGCGCTTTTTAAGTTTCATCTTGGACCCATGCGTTATTCCGAAGACATAGACCTTGTCATGGTGAATTCACCCGGTCCTGTCGGCTCCACGATGGATATGTTGCAGGATCGGCTCAACCACTGGCTCGGATCACCTTCCCGGAAAAGAAAAGAAGACAGAGTGACACTTATATACCGAATGTCTGCCGAAGATGGGATACCTTTAAAGCTCAAGGTTGAGATCAACACTGTTGAAAATTTCTCCGTGCTTGGTTATAGCAAGCATCGTTTCGATGTCAACTCAAGCTGGTTTTCGGGCACCGCGAACGTGTTAACCTACCATCTTGACGAATTGCTGGGTACAAAAATGCGTGCGCTATATCAACGCAAAAAAGGCCGGGATCTTTTCGACTTATGGGCTGCGCTTACCACGAGAGACGTACACCCTGAGCGTGTCGTTGGCTGTTTCCTGCAATATATGAAACATGGGGGGCAAAAAGTGTCTCGTTCCGAATTTGAGACAAACCTCCAGGATAAACTCCGTGACGTAAACTTTGTTAGTGATGTGAAGCCATTAATCGCTGAAGGCAACGGTTTCAGCTTCAATATTGCAGAAGCTGCGGAACTGGTAACAGACAGGTTATCATGCCTGATTCCGGGGAAAAGCGGGAACAGGTCACCAAATGACACAGAAATCCCATACATACCAGGAAATGTCCCCGGATTTTAACAATGTCATCGTTCTCTCCACCTTAATATACCTTCCACTATACGCGTTTTCCCTTCCTCCGTAATCTCTCCCAGCGTTGCCGGCTGCGAGCGGTTGCAGAAAGACTCCACGAAGACCTTCAGCAGGCGGCTCTGGTAAAGTACGTCCAGGTCTCCGGAAAGATGGTTGACCAGCTCCCGGGTCGCGAAAACGATCAGCTTCGCCCGTGCACGGGATGCCATGACATTGAACCTGTTGAGACTCATCAGGAACTCGTCTTCATTCTGAATAGCATCCTGGTCTCCCATGGCGTACGATGCGATTACCACGTCGCGCTGCTGGCCCTGGAAGCGTTCGACGGTGTCCACGGCATCCCGGATCAGCCGGGGTGGTATGCCAAAGGGCCCGAAGGCCTGCTGGAGCCTGGAGATGATGAGGGCCTGCTGGGCCCGGTGGGGGGTGACGATCCCGATGCCTTTCCGCCAGAATTCCTCCATGGTGTACGGTGTACGGGAGGCAGGGATAACCGCGCCGGAAACGGGGTCCCTTTCGTTCAGGACCTGGTTGGCGAGGCGCCCGTACAGCAGGAAGACCAGGGCGGCAACCGAGGACGCTTCGAATGTGTTCCACTGGCTGCACCTGCCTTCGTGGTACAGAAAACAGGACACGGGGGCGTCGGGGTCGAGCAGCCACGACCACTTCGGGGTCCAGAGGATCCCCCGGGGCCATCCCTCGGGAGGCGCTGCACCGGTCGGGAACGGCGCAACGATATTGACCCTCATATCCGGGGAGAAGCTCGTCAGAGACCGGTCATACCCGGCCTCATAGGCCAGGTCCACGATCACGCGGCTGGAGCGGTAGTTCTTCCTGAGAACCGCCGGGGTGACACCGTGTACCTTCTCAAAGAACTCGTAGACGGAACCCACCATGTTTTCCAGGCCTGCGGGGGCCTTCGCCTGGTGGATCGGAGGCAGCTGTTTCGGGTCCCCGGCGACGACAACCGTGCCTCCCTCGGCGATCGAAGCGAAAGCGAGCGTCGCGTGGCCGACGTCGACCTGAGAGGCTTCGTCGAGAATGATAAAGTCGAACATCTCCTGGCGTGCGACGTTGTTGCCGGTCATGAGAAGATTGTGTACCTGTTCCGGTGTGGCGCCCACGACGGTGATCCCCTTCCTGTCCTCGAGCCGCCGGTACAGCTGCAGCACCCGCGGTGAGGGTTTCGACCTGTTCAGCTCCACGTCGAGATCCCGCGGGATGTTGCCATCGGGGGGACGATAGCTCGAACGGATGCGCACACACGTGAGGTCGGGATGGCTGACCATCTGTTCGATGTACGAGACCGAATCCAGAAGGATGTTGTCCATGGCACGGTACGTGGGCGCGCAGACAAGCATGCGCAGGGACACCTTGCGGCGGGCAGCATCAATGACGGCAGCCGTGACGACGGCTGTGAGGGTCCGGCTCTTCCCGGTCCCGGGCGGTCCCCAGATCGTCTGGAGACGGCGGCTGAGCGACGCCTCCCATGCTTCCCACTGTGACTCGTTCAGCGATATCCCGTTGCCCTCGATATACTGTCTCACCCCGTGCAGGTCCCTGTGAACCACGGTTGAAGCCAGTCGTTTCCCTTCCCACAGGACGTCCGCCACCGGGCTCCCTTCCGTTTCGCGGCTGTTGCGATGCTGGGCCAGGCCCACGGCACGGCGCACTATCGGGTTGTTCTGTGCCCGCGGGGGGTTGCCGATGGCATGCAGGGTCTCACGCAGCTTCCCGCAGAATGTGTCCACCCACATGGGGTCAAGGATGACATCCCGGCTCAGGTCCACAAGCCTG
>CAYSPF010000234.1:0-3158 GCA_964432775.1 uncultured Geobacter sp. | reverse complement strand
TGAAGGAGTCAACCGGCCGATGGTAGCCCATCACCCGCGTCCAGACCTCGCAGGGTTGGGGGGTAGGGTCGCACAACGGACAGAACGGGTGTTCTCCCGGCAGGTAGCCGTGCTTCGGGCAGATGGAAAAGGTCGGTGTGATGGTCAGGTACGGGATGCGGTAGTTCTCCAGCACCCGGCGCACCAACTTCCGGCAGGCCTCCGCGCCGGACATCGGCTCTCCCAGGTAGAGGTGGAACACCGTGCCGCCCGTGTATTTGCGCTGGAGCTCTTCCTGCTGCTCCAGCGCCTCGAACGGGTCGTCCGTGTATCCCACCGGCAGTTGGGAAGAGTTGGTGTAGTAGGGCGCTTCGGGAGTCCCTGCCTGAAGGATGCCGGGGAACCGCTTCCGATCCTCCCGGGCGAATCGGTACGTGGTACCCTCGGCGGGCGTCGCTTCCAGGTTGTACATGTGTCCGGTTTCCTCCTGGAAGAGGAGCAGCCGTTCCCGGACGTGGTCCAGGCAGCGTGACGCCAGTGCCCGGCCTTCATCCGTGGTAACGTCATGGGCGTTGCCGGAGAAGTTGCGCACCATCTCGTTGATGCCGTTGACGCCGATGGTGGAAAAATGGTTGCGCAGGGTGCCCAGGTAGCGCCGCGTGTAGGGGAAGAGGCCGCCGTCCATGTGACGCTGAATCTCCTTGCGCTTGATCTCCAGGCTGGTGCGTGCCAACTCCAGCAGCTGGTCCATGCGGCGGAACAGGGCAGCCTCGTCTCCCCGGTGCTGATGGCCGAGCCGTGCGCAGTTGAGAGTCACCACGCCGATGGAGCCGGTCTGCTCCGCGGAGCCGAACAGGCCGTTGCCCCGCTTCAAGAGCTCGCGCAGGTCCAGCTGCAGACGGCAGCACATGGAGCGGACCATGTTGGGGGAGAGCTCGGAGTTGAGGAAATTCTGGAAATAGGGGAGCCCGTAGCGGGCGGTCATGGCGAACAGCAGGTCCGCGTTGTCGCTCTCCCAGGGGAAGTCGGGGGTGATGTTGTAGGTGGGGATGGGGAAGGTGAACACCCGCCCCCTTTCGTCGCCCGCGGTCATGACCTCGATGTAGGCCCGGTTGATGAGGTCCATCTCGGCCTGCAACTCGCCGTAGCGGAACGGCATCTCTTCCCCGCCGACCACCGGAACCTGCTCCCGCAGGTCCTCGGGACAGACCCAGTCGAAGGTCAGGTTGGTGAAGGGGGTCTGGGTGCCCCAGCGGGACGGCACGTTCAGGTTGAACACCAGTTCCTGGATGTGCTGCCTGACCTCCTCGTAGCAGAGCCCGTCCTTGCGCACAAAGGGCGCCATGTAGGTGTCGAAGGAGCTGAAGGCCTGGGCCCCGGCCCACTCGTTCTGCAGGGTACCGAGGAAGTTGACGATCTGCCCCACGGCGCTGGACATGTGCCTGGGCGGACCCGCCTCCACCTTGCCCGCCACCCCGTTGAAGCCTTCCGCCAGCAGGGTGCGCAGGGACCAGCCGGCGCAGTATCCGGACAGCATGTCCAGGTCGTGGATATGGATGCTCCCGTCCCGGTGCGCCTCTCCCACCTCGGGCGGGTAGACGTGGTTAAGCCAGTAGTTGGCGATCACCTTGCCGGAGACGTTGAGGATCAGGCCGCCCAGGGAATAGCCCTGGTTGGCGTTGGCGTTGACCCTCCAGTCGGACTGCTCCAGGTACTCGTTCACCGACGAGGCCACGTCCACCAGGGTCTTGCGGTCCCGGCGCAGTTTCAGGCGCTGTTCGCGGTAGACGATGTAGGCGCGGGCGGTCTTCAGGTGGTTGGCGGAGATCAGCGACTGTTCCACCACGTCCTGGATCTGCTCGATCTGCGGTGGTGTGGCGCCGAACTTGTGGCGCAGCACCTTCAACACCTGGGTAGTCAGCAGAGCGGCCTCGTCCCCGTCGAACTCGCCGGTGGCCTCCCCGGCCCGCCTGATGGCGGAACGGATCTTATCCGCCTCGAACGGGACGGTGGAACCGTCGCGCTTTACTACCATGTCCGGGAAAAGCGCCGGTGCTTCCCGGACTACTGTCGACTGGATCATCATTCACTACCTCCTGAAAGAATCAATGAGCACCGATCTACCGGCAAGCGCAGTAACGGCATAACGGTCACGCACAACCGGACTTCCGCGCTGAAACCCGTTAGTATCTTTGAAAAACGGGGGAAAGCAGTTTACGGCAGCGGATGCGAAAGGTTCCGGGACAACCGCTGAATCAGGTGGTTATTCGAGGCGAGACCGATTGAGCAAAGAAGATGCTGAGACAAAAAGACTGGAATGAACCGTGGCATGGATGCCTCCCGCGAAGCGCGCGAATGGAGCGGTATTCCGGCTGAGGGCGAACTGCTTGACCTACTTGCCCGCCTTCCCGGGTATGTTCCCAGTGGCTGTATCACCTTGCGGCGAACGGGCTTTCGTTCCCATCACGGCTGCGCGGCAGCGGGGGAATGGCTCCAGCTACGAGCGGCACCCCTCTTCCTCGCTTCCATCCGTTGAGATTGGATGCGCTACTTCTATCACCAACGCGCATGGTGTGTCAACGAAATAATGGGACAAAAACACAATATATGGTGTCTATCAGCACACCATATCACAATATATGTTTTTTCTTGTAAAACCGTCATCACGGGAAACAAGGGCGGCGTGCTGGGATGCGAAAGAGGCGGGGAGTGCCCGGCAGAGGGCGAAACCACTGCCGGGCACTGAGAAAGAATTGAATGAAAAAAAGCTACTTCTTCGCGGCAACCCTTGGCTTCGACCATGACAGATCGAACTGGGCCTGGACATATCCGCAGTCTATGTCCTTGCCGCTCCCGCCGGCATCGCGGAAGAACTTGCCGGTAAAGAAACGGTCATACCCCACCAGACGCGAGAATGTGTCATTCACGGCATAGGTGAGGGTGAAGTCGGTTTCAAGTCCTATCCTGCGGCTGAAACCGTCTTCCACTGCATTGGCGTAGAAGTAGCGGCCGGTGGCGGAAAAATTCAGCTTGTCCGTAAGGTTGATCCCCCACCCCAGGTTGAAGGCATGGAGGCCGCTTGCATGGTGATCCCCGGCGTCAACCCCGGAAAGGTCGCCGATCAGGGACAGATCGCCGGTGAGGGCCGAATCGTTGTCCGGGTTGTGGAACTCCCTCTT
>CAYSPF010000233.1:0-3171 GCA_964432775.1 uncultured Geobacter sp. | reverse complement strand
CGTTGGAAAGGAATCCTAATGATAAAGTATCTCTGCTTGGCGATTGCCGTTATGGTTCTGTTGCTTCAAGCTTTCCCATCCTTCGCGGAAGAGCATGCAATTGTCTATGGCGAGGGCCGCAAAATAGCGGAATTGGCCAACAGGGCAATTGACGAAAGCAGCGGACTCGCATGCGGGCGAGCCAATAAGGATGTTCTCTGGACTCACAACGATAGTGGAGGCCGGCCTCAACTTTTCGCCTTCGGCCTTCATGGGAAAGACCGTGCCGTTGTTACCTTGCTGAAGGCTCAGAACATCGATTGGGAGGATATGGCATCCTTCTCGCACGAAGGACGACATTTCCTGCTGGTCGGTGATGTGGGGGATAATAGGGCCAGAAGAAAAGACTACACCTTGTATGTCGTTCCCGAGCCCGAATTGGATGCCGGGAAAAGAAGTGTACCACTATCACTATCTGTTGCTCCCCTGCAGACCATTCATTTTCGTTACGAAGACGGCTCTCATAATTGTGAATCGGTGGCGATTGACCCGCAAACGCGCACTATCTACCTGGTGTCCAAGGTGTATGGAGACAGGTGCAAGGTCTACTCCTTGCCATGGCCGGAGCGGGAAAGCTCAACCCTTCTGGTTGCAAGGGCTATTGCAACCCTCGACATCCCTGCCGCGACTGCCATGGACATCTCGCCCGACGGTCTGCGAGCCATTGTGCTGACCTATGGCGACGCAGTCGAGTTTGTCCGCGGGCCTGAAGAAACCTGGGCGCAAGGATTCTCCCGGTCCCCACGACTTATCAGGATGCCCGAGCGGGCACAGGGTGAATCTGTCTGTTATGGTCCTGACGGCAAGACCATCTATCTGACCAGCGAGGGCAATCCTTCGCCGCTGCTTGAAGTTCCCGTGAGATAATAGGGCAAACCAGACTCACCGGGAATAGATGCGAGACTCTGTATGTGACGCATAAGAAATAATTACATTCGTTTCTACCAGATGGCCGGCGCATCCCGCTGACGAATTCGGGAGAAGCTGAATACTCCTGTAAAAAACAGTTGAATTGATAATGAATGGTATTATTATTAGCTCACAACCAAATACCTACGAGGTGAACCCATGATACCTGCAAGGTTTTTCTCCGTTTCCATCTTTCTTGCCCTGCTGCTTGCGTTTGCCGGCGGCGCGGGCGCCGGTCAGGTCGTCACGCAGGATCTCCGCGACCAGGCAAAGAAACTGATCCTGGAAGAAAAAACACTGGGCGCCGTGACCGCGAAAAACACCCTTGCTGTGCTTTACTTCCGGAACCGGTCGGGGCTCGAAGATCTGGATCCCCTGCGCAAGGGACTTGCCCTCATGCTGATAACCGACCTCTCCACGGTGCAGGATCTCCAGGTGGTGGAGCGCGTCAGGCTCCAGGCGCTGGTTGAAGAACTTGGCCTCGGGAGTTCCGGTATCGTGGAGCAGGGCACGGCCCCCCGTGTCGGAAAACTTCTGGGGGCGCGCTGGCTGGTGGGGGGAGACATTAACGGCGGACAACAGAATCTCCGTGTTCAGTCCGACATCCTGGAAGTCCCGGCAGACCGCGTTCTCGGCCGCCCGGCATCCGAAGGTCAGATGGAGGAGTTGTTTCGCGTGGAAAAGGATCTGCTGTTCGAGATCCTGAAACTGGTAAAGATAGACGTTACGCCGAATGAAAGGGCACGGCTCATGAAGCCCTGTTCCAGCAGATGGAGCGCTCTCCTCTATCTCTTCAAGGGCGTTGACGCCAGTGACAGGGGTGAGTACCAGAACGCGGCGGAACTGTATGAAAAGGCGCTGCGGGAGGATCCACAGATATGCCTGGCGGGTGATGCACTGACTGAACTGCACGATCTAGGGCTCAGTCCCGCGAAAAAGAAAAGCGGCGAACTGCTGCGCTCTCTCCGGGAGGGAACATCGCTGACGAATCAACTGACACCGAAGGAAGAATTGAGAAAGGAAATAACCCCGAAGGATTTTCAGAGAAAAGAGTCCGGGACAACGTTCCCCTAGGCCGGGCATTCCCACCATGACACATGGCCTCTCCGCCCTGCCGCCGATAGGGGACGGAGGCATCCATACTGAACAGAAAAGGATCGTATACCATGAAAATATCTACCTTCCTGTTTTCTCTTGCCCTCATTGCCATGTGCGCCACCGTCGGCCAGGCCGCCGGGATCCGGATGCAGACGGGGTTCAATTTCGACTGGTGGAGCGACAACAAGGATAATGACGCCCGGCAGTTTTCCGTGCCTTTCAGGATAGAAGGGCGGGCCGGAGACTTTTCCGCCGCCCTGCTGACGGCGTATACCGATACCCGACTCGATCCTTCGGGCAGGGACAGCGTATCCCTCGGCCACCTCCTGGATACGAAGCTCGTCACCTCCTACCAGATCATCGGCAAGCTGCCCGTGGATATTATCCTCGGGCTCGACTTCAATCTGCCAACCGGCAAAACAAACCTGACCCGCAATGAGTTGGGTCTGATCATGGATCCCGACCTGATCTCGATCAACAACTTCGGCGAGGAGTTCAACATCAACCCGACCATCACCCTGGCCAAGGAATGGGGGAATTGGGTAGCGGGATTGGGATTCGGGTATCTGTGGAGAGGAGAATACGATTACAGCAGCAAGATAGGGGCCACGGACTACAGTCCCGGTGACATCGTCACCATCAACGGCGAGGTCCGCTACTACTTTTCGCCAAACCTCTTTTCACGGCTCTTCGCCGGGCATTCCTGGTACGGAAATGACAGGATGAAGGGAGAGGATTTCTATCAGGAAGGGGGCTTCACGCTTGCGGGCATCGGAGCAAACTACTCACCGACCGCACAATGGAACGTGGAGGCCGCCTTCCGGGGGATTTTCCGGGAGAAAAGTAATTTCCAGTCTGCGCCGGGTGTTCTGTCTACCGAGCCGGACAATATCCACGGCGACGAATGGATCGCCGATCTGGCCGTTCGTTACCTGCTGGACGACAAGACTGCTCTGGGCTCTTTTTTCCAGGGTCGCTGGTACACGAAAAACGACTACCCGGAAAACTGGTCTCGATTCATCGGCAGCCGCGAGAAGTATTCCCTGGGATTCAAGGCGACCCATGCTTTCACTTCGCATCTGGAGGCAGGGTTGGACGTCAGAGGGTTCCTCAAGAATGACAACG
>CAYSPF010000232.1:0-3173 GCA_964432775.1 uncultured Geobacter sp. | reverse complement strand
GGCTTTCTGCGGCTTCCGCCAAAGGCGCGGGTGGTGTCGAACCAAGTTTTCGTGAGATTTCTCTAGAGGGGAAAATTCCTTGACAAACAGAGGGTCGGTTGTTACTTTTGTTGGGGTTAGCACTCTCTTTAAATGAGTGCTAACCCTGTTGTACGGGGTCAGCCATGAACGATACGCTTTCGGAACGAAGCAGACAGATCCTCGAAGCAATCATTGACGATTACATACGGACCGCTGAGCCGGTGGGAAGCCGCACCGTGACTCGGCACCACGGACTGTCCCTGTCGCCGGCCACGGTGCGCAACGTCATGTCCGATTTGGAGGAGATGGGTTTTCTCGCTTCTCCCCATACCTCGGCGGGCCGGGTGCCCACCGACAAGGCGTTCCGCTTTTACGTGGATTCGCTCCTCCAGGTGCGCGCCATCGATCAGGACCAGCAGGACGAGATACGGAGCCGCTACCGGGGCCGTTCTCGTGACGTGGGGGAGATCCTCAAGGACACCAGCAGGATCCTGTCGTCCATCTCTCACTATATCGGCATCGTCATCGCCCCGCGCTTCGCCGCCGACGCATTCCGCCAGATCGAGTTCGTACAGCTCTGCGACAGGAGGATCCTGGCGATTCTCGTCTCGGAAAGCGGGGTGGTGCAGAACCGGATCATCGAATCGGAGGAGAAGCTGAATTCCGAGGACCTTGTCAGGATGTCCAACTATCTGAACAACCTGCTGAAGGGTCTGGCCATCTCCGAGGTAAAAAAACGGTTGGTGAAGGAAATGGAAGATGAGAAGGTACGCTACGACGTCCTCCTCAGCCGCGCCCTGATGCTTTCCGAGCAGACATTGGACGATTCCTCCGCGGAGGTGTTCATCGAAGGGCAGGTGAATATCCTCGAACAGCCGGAATTCGCCGACGTGGAGAAAATGAAGGATATATTCCGCGCCTTCGAGGAGAAGAGCCAGCTTATTACTCTCCTGGACCGCTGCATGGACGCGGAGCGGGTGAATATCTTCATCGGCGCCGAGAACTTCCTGAGCCGGATGAGCCGCATGAGCGTCATTACCGCCCCCTATGCGAGCGGTCCGAATACCCTGGGAATCCTCGGTGTTATCGGTCCCACCCGCATGGGGTATGACAAGGTGATTCCCATTGTCGATTATACGGCGCGAATTCTGAGTGAACTTCTTGGCAGGGAATGAAGAACCGAAAGGAGCAACGGAAACAATGAAAAAACATGACACCGAAAAGTCCGGTGCGGAACATACGGAACGGGAAACGAAAACGGCGGAGATATCCCCTGCCGGTGAAGGAGTCGTGACGGATCCGGTTGAGCGGGTCCTTCAGCTTGAAGAAGCCCTTGCGGCAAAAGAGGCGGAGGCGGCAACAAACTGGGACAAGTACCTGCGGGAGCGGGCGGATCTGGAAAACTACCGCCGCCGGGTCCAGAAGGACAAGGAGGACCTGCAGAAGTACGGCAACGAATGCCTGCTCGTGGAGATCCTTCCCGTGATGGACAACATGGAGCGTGCGCTGGACCACGTCTCGGAAGAGAGCCTTTCGGCGGTCATCGAGGGGGTGAACCTCACCCGATCCATGCTGCTGGCGGTCCTCAAGAAGTTCGGTGTCGAGCCGGTCAACGCGAAGGGTTCCACCTTCGACCCGGCCTTCCACCAGGCCATGTACCGGGTGGAGAGCGCCGACGCCGCGCCGAACACCGTCGTCGAGGAGTTCCAGAAGGGGTATGTGCTCAACGACCGCCTGCTGCGACCCGCCATGGTGTCGGTGTCGGCCGCGCCGAAAAACGGGGACGCATAAAATTTACGCCGATTCCCTTGTTTTTTACGGACGCAGTTACTAGCTTTACCATGCAGAGACACCAAAAGGAGGAATACATATATGAGTAAGGTAATAGGAATCGACCTGGGTACTACGAACTCCTGTGTAGCAATCATGGAGGGGGGAGAGCCTGTTGTCATAGCGAACGCGGAAGGAAGCCGCACCACGCCGTCCATGGTTGCCTTCACCGACAGCGGTGAGAGGCCGGTGGGCCAGCAGGCCAAGCGGCAGGCGGTTACCAATCCGGAGAACACCCTGTTTTCCATCAAGCGCCTCATCGGCCGAAAGTTCGACACGGACGCGGTTCGTCGCGACATCGCCATCTCACCCTTCAAGATCGTGAAGGCGGACAACGGCGACGCATGGGTGGATGTGCGGGGCAAGCAGTATTCGCCGCCGGAGATCTCCGCCATGGTGCTGCAGAAAATGAAAAAAACCGCTGAAGACTACCTGGGAGAGACGGTGACCGACGCGGTCATCACTGTTCCGGCCTACTTCGACGATTCCCAACGGCAGGCAACCAAGGACGCAGGCAAGATTGCCGGTCTGAATGTCCTGCGCATCATCAACGAGCCGACCGCCGCGGCCCTCGCCTACGGCCTCGACAAGAAGAAGGACGAAAAGATAGCAGTCTTCGACCTGGGTGGCGGAACCTTCGATATCTCCATCCTGGAACTGGGCGAAGGGGTGTTCGAGGTGAAGTCCACCAACGGCGACACCTTCCTCGGCGGCGAGGACTTCGACCAGAAGGTTATCGACTGGATTGCCGACGAGTTCAAGAAGGACCAGGGCATCGACCTGCGCTCCGACAAAATGGCGCTGCAGCGTCTCAAGGAGGCTGCAGAGAAGGCCAAGTGCGAGCTTTCCACTTCCATGGAGACCGACATCAACCTGCCGTTCATCACCGCGGATGCCACCGGCCCGAAGCACCTGACCCTGAAGCTCTCCCGGGCCAAGCTCGAGTCCCTCTGCGCCGAACTGATCGACAAGCTGGAGGGTCCCTGCAGGACGGCTCTCAAGGACGCCGGTCTTTCCCCCAGCGAAATCGACGAGGTAATCCTGGTGGGCGGCATGACCCGCATGCCCATCGTGCAGAAAAAGGTGCAGGATATCTTCGGCAAGGTTCCGAACCGAGGCGTCAACCCGGATGAGGTGGTCGCCATCGGCGCGGCCATCCAGGGCGGCGTGCTCCGCGGCGATGTGAAGGACGTGCTGCTGCTGGACGTTACCCCGCTCTCCCTCGGCATCGAGACCCTCGGTGGTGTGATGACCAAGCTCATCGACAAGAACACCACCATCCCGTGTCGCAAGAGTCAGGTATTCTCCACCGCCGCGGACAG
>CAYSPF010000231.1:0-3179 GCA_964432775.1 uncultured Geobacter sp. | reverse complement strand
TGGAGCGTAACGGCTGGAACCAGACCGCTGCTGCGCGATTCCTCAGCATCCCGCGCCATGTGCTTATCTACCGCATGGAGAAGTACGGGATCGCCCCGCCGGGGAAATGCGGCAAGGAAGTGAGTAGTGAGTGAGTATGCCGGCGCCCGTATGCCCTTCCTCGGGCAAGCAAAGCATGAGAAAAACGACAAAGCAAACGTGGTCCGCCGAATTATCTGAAATCCGTCGGAAAATAGCCTCCGTTCATAACGCCCGCATAAATTCTTCCGTGCTGCTGCCGGTCGTGCGGAAGGTGAACTGAATAGTCACCGTTCTTTATACTCTGTCGATAACTGTTTTCAGCTTATCGCTGATTTCGGAAGCAATCTCCTTTAACGCAGGGTTTTCGACGGCCTGCATGGAAGCGAGAGGATCGATGGCCGTGACCTCGACCTGTCCATCCGAAATCTCTTGCACAATTACGTTGCAGGGAAGCATGGTGCCGATTTTGTCCTCTGCGAGTAATGCCTTGTACGCAAACGGGGGGTTGCAGGCTCCCAGGATTCTGTATCGTTTAAAATCCACATTCAATTTTTTCTTCAGTGTCTCTTTGACATCAATTTCGGTCAGGATACCGAAGCCTTCTCCTTTCAATTCAACGGTAACCTTTGCGACAGCCTCATCAAATGTAACGTTCACTATTTTGCTGAAGTAATAACTCATCGTACGGTCTCCTTTCATTAGTTCATAAACCTCACGGATTACTACATAAGCCAGGCAAGCGCATAGAGCCTGTTAATATCGGAAGCATTCCTGCCGAATCCGACATGGTGTGAATGAGCTCCGTTGAACTCGTCATAGAGATTGAGTATAGACGTGTTATTCCGAAGAGCAAATGCGATGGAGGCTGAACAGAACGGTTGCCAGGCGAAAATAAGCATTCCGGTTTGCGTCGACGTTCCTGAAGAATATTCTTCAGTGTAATGAGGGATATTCTTCATGCCGTGTGACCGGTGTGTCGTAAGTTGGATAAATCTTCAATGTTATTGAATGGTTATAAGGTTGGCTTGTGTTGGCATGCTGTTTGTAAACATCAAGCTCCAGAGGGAGCTCCGGTTCCGGCTGCATACGTGTTTTCCGACAGGACAGGAACTCGCTCCGATTCGGTCGCGGTGGTCAGAACCCGGGCTGCGACATCCGGTAGCTGCACGGAAAGAATTGTTAACTCACGAATTGCTGCTATGTTATACACAAGCGCTTCAGCGAAAAATGGATCTCACCATGCTACCGGAGAAAGGCCATGACCGAGAAGATATCAGATGTGGAATTTGACAGACGGACAACAGGAGGAGCGCTCTTTGTCGGGGTTTTCTTTTTTCTGTTGCTCTTCTATCCGGCGACCGTTCCGGCCGCACAAGGCAGGCCCGCCGAGGACCTGCCCGGCCTGGTTGCGACCGCCCTTGCGAACAACCCTGAGCTGAAGGCCTCCCGGGCCCGCTGGGATATGTTCCGGAGCAGGATTGACCAGGCCCGATCCCTGGAAGACCCGATGCTGATGCTGAAGCTCCAGAACTGGGTCGTGGAGGAACCGTTCAATTCCCGCATGGACCCGATGACCCAGCGGGTGATCGGCATCACCCAGCAGATTCCCTTCTGGGGGAAGCGGGACCTGCGCGGGGAAATTGCATCCAGGGAAGCCGAGTCGTACCGGTGGGCCGTGGAAGAGCGCAAGCTGGAGCTTAGCCGCATGGTCAAGGAGACCTGGTACCGGCTCTACTATGCCGACAAGTCGCGGGAGATAGTGGAGAGGAACATACGGATTCTCGACGACTTTATCACGCTTGCCGAAACGAAGTATTCCGTGGGCCAGGGAGTGCAACAGGACGTCTTCAAGGCCCAGGTGGAGCGATCCAAGATGTTTGACATGCGGATAACCCTGGAGCAGCAGCGGAAAACCCTTCAGTCGAACCTCAACGCCCTCCTCTACCGGCCGGCGGAAACCCCGGTCGGCAGCATCCCGGATTTCGACATCAAACCTGTGCCTCTTTCCGGCAAGGAATTGCGGGAGACTGCCCTTGAGAACCGCCCGCTGATCAAGGGTCTTCATGCACTCATCGGCAAGGGAGAGGCGGGGCTCAAGCTGGCCGGGAAGGAAAACTATCCCGATTTCAACCTCTCTTTCGAGTACATGCAGCGGGACCCTGTCGGGGGCGAGAAGGGAAATGACATGTATTCGGCCGGGATAACCTTCAACCTGCCGGTCCAGAGGGCCCGGCGCCGGGCCATGGTGGCCGAGGCCAACGCCGAGACGACCATGGCGACCGAAGAGCTGAAAGCGCTTAAAAACACCATCGATTCCGGGATTGAAGACCTCCGTGCCCAAATGGAAAGAAGAAGAAAACTGGTCGATCTCTATAAAACCGGCA
The DNA here is from genome assembly GCA_964432775.1 of uncultured Geobacter sp. Taxonomy (GTDB): domain Bacteria; phylum Desulfobacterota; class Desulfuromonadia; order Geobacterales; family Geobacteraceae; genus RPRC01. The sequence continues at coordinate 774 of CAYSPF010000231.1, read as the reverse complement.
TCATACCCCAGGCCGCCCAATCCCTTGAGTCCGCTGTCATCGGCTACAGGGTCAACAAAGTCGATTTCCTGAACTTGCAGGACAGCAGGATCACCCTGTTCAACTTCGAGCGGGAGTATTACGACTCCCTGGCGGAATACCAGATGAATCGCGCACAGCTGGAGGCCCTGGTGGGGAAGGAATTGTAGCGGCAGGGTACAGGGTGCAGCGAACAGAGAGCAGGGCTGGACAAAATCCAACATCAGGGTGATGCTATGAACATTTCGAGAAGAACCGCAATACTCCTTTCCCTGGCAATTCTCCTCACCGTTGGAGCCGGGGGCGCGTACCTGTGGTACAGTCGTTCCGCAGGACACGGGGCAGGAGAAAAGCATGAGCATGGGCCGCTGCAATACACCTGCCCCATGCATCCCTTCATCATCAAGGACAAGCCGGGAGCCTGCCCCATCTGTGGAATGTCCCTGGTGCCGGTAAAAAAAGCCGATTCCGGACAGCCCGGTGAAAATAAGCTGGAGATGAAGGAACATGTATCCCTCTCGCCAAGCCAGATGGTGATGGCCAACGTTGCCACCGTAAAGGTGGACAGGGCGCCGCTTGCCAAGGAGATAAGCGCGGTGGGCATCGTCCAGTACGACCAGTCGCGACAGGCTAAAGTGACCGCCTGGGTGGCGGGCCGCATCGACAGGTTGTATGTGAATACTGTAGGCGCCTTTGTTTCCAAGGGAAGGCCGGTGGCGGAAGTCTATTCCCCGGATCTCGTTTCCGCGCAGCAGG
>CAYSPF010000230.1:0-3182 GCA_964432775.1 uncultured Geobacter sp. | reverse complement strand
TGCCGGCGACCATCTCCGGTGAGGAGAGGACCGGCGTGAGCTTCGGAGTGCGGATGATCTCCCGTACCTTTGCAACGTTGACACCGTAGTAGCTGACGTTGTCCCCATCATTAACGCAGAATTCGACAATCTCCAGCTCATTGGTGCCGCTTTCCAGCAGAATATTCGTATTTCCGGCCATTACCCGCTCCTCTGAAGGAAGTGATTCTCTTTCCCGATACCGGACGGCTACGCTCGCCAGAGACACGTTTGACGTACTCGCAAATAAATCTTCCCTCTCCCTTGACGGGAGGGGATAGTTTTGAAAATTTGCGAGAGCATACGTATCCAAGCAAGTACACATAGCCAGACCCGGAGGGATATGGTTAGTATCGTCAGAAAATGGAAATACATGAGGAAAAATGATCGCCATTTTTTTTGTTCACACACAGGCGCATCAGAAAAAAGACGTGGGCTGCCGGGAAACGGCTGTGGAAGGAGGGAAGGAGGGGGGTCGCGTCAGCGCGGGCAACGAGGGGCACGACCCTCCGCAGTCGCTACTCGAGGGGTTTTTGCTTGTTGACGACCTTCCAGTAGAAGGCCTGGGAGACCGCACGATTCGGCGATATCCTGACTGCCCGGGTCATGGCTGTTCCGTTATTCTCCGCAGTGATTTTGTAACTGCCGGGCGACAGCTTCGCGAAAAACCGGGGGCCGACGGAAGCTGCCTCCAGAACGGTTTTTCCTTTCGCATCCCGTATCGTCACCTTTACGTCGGCGACAAACTCTCCTGAATCCCGGGCCGCGAACAGGAGTCGAAGGTTGTAGTCGCCTTCGACTTTTTTCAGGGCGTCACGCTCTTCCATGCCAACCCCGCCGCTGATGAAGGTGATGCCCCCTTCGTTTCGGGGCTGCATTACCGACTCCTGGGCAGATACGGTACCTGCGGTAAAGAGGGCCGCGAGAAAGACCGACATGACTTTTGTTTTCATAGTTTTACCTCCGGAATTATTCAACAGGAATTGCACTCTCTTCGAAGAAAACCATACCAAGGGGAGGACCTTCCGTCAAGATGACGGCATTATCCTTTGGAGAAAAGGTGTCAACGTATGGGGAGTCACGTCGTTGAAAGGGTCAAAGGCGCCGACGCGGAAAGCTCTGTCGGAAAGTAAACCATGATACAAAAACAGGAGGCAGCACAATGAAAAAAGGAATCGTGATGGGACTCATGGGGGGAATTCTGGTGGTTATGGGCGCAGGCATCGCGAATGCCGACTACTCGCATAATCCCCGGTATCACCAGAGGGAAGTGAGACAGGACGCCAGGATTAATCATGGGGTTGCAAGCGGTCGGCTCACACCGTGGGAGACACGGGCACTGGGACGGGAGCAGGCCCGCATCAGCCATATGGAGGCGCGAATGAGCTATGACGGCTGGCTCAGCCCTCGGGAGCGGGTGCGGCTGGAACGGGAACAGAACAGGGCGAGCCGCCATATCTGGCGGATGAAGCACAACAGATACTAGTGGTAATGGTGGAAGAAAGGGGGCGGAGCCGGACGGCGTCGCCCCCTTTCTTGTTACGAAAATATCCTGGCGAAAGTGTCCCGGTAGATGCGGAGCGCGCTCTCGCTGAAGGGGACGAAAATCACCCGCTCCAGTTCCGGATAGTTTCCCAACGCCGCCTTTGCCTCTGACATGGCTATCTCGCACGCCTGATCCATGGGGTAGCCGTAGACCCCGGCGCTGATGGCAGGGAAGGCGATGGATTTCAGGCCGTTTTCATGGGCCACCTGAAAGCAGCGGCGATAGGCACTCCGCAGCAGGTCGGGTTCGCCTTTCAAACCGCCGTGCCACACCGGACCCACGGTGTGGATGACGTGCCCGGCAGGAAGTTTGTAGCCTCGGGTAATCTTGGCGTCGCCGGTGCGGCACCCGCCGAGGGTGGCGCACTCCGCCACCAGCTTCATCCCTGCGGCGCGATGGATGGCCCCGTCCACACCCCCTCCCCCGAGGAGGCTGTTGTTGGCGGCGTTGACGATGGCATCCACCTCCAGCTTCGTGATGTCCCCCTGAAGTATCTCTATCTTCTCTTTCATGGACGACCTCCGTATTACTCCGGCAACCAAACATCGCAATCCTGATATAGGCGCACGTCGAGCCGTGCCCCGATTGGGCGAGGCACGCCTAGCCCCTACCGGTGATGTTTTCTTGCATCCGAACTATCCACCAGATCCCGCAGCGTCTTCAGGTTGATTGCATCCATCTCGTCGTTGTCCCCCTTGGGGGTTTCCAGTATCTTGGGTATGCGGCTGAACCGTTCGTCATTCATGAGAAAACGGAAACCGTCGAGCCCCATGGCGCCCCGGCCAATATGCTCATGGCGGTCCACCCGGCAGTTCAGTCCCTTTTTCGAATCGTTGAAGTGAAATACCCGCAGGTTATTCAGGCCCAGTACCCGGTCGAACTCCTCGAACACCTTCCCGTACCCTTCCCGCGTGGTGATGTCGTACCCGGCGGCAAAGGTGTGGCAGGTGTCGAAGCAGATGCCGAAACGGCCGGGAAAGGCCGAGCGGTCGCGGATCTCCCGCAGGTGCTCGAAGCGGCAGCCGATGTTCGTTCCCTGCCCGGCAGTGGTTTCCAGAAGCACCGTTCCGGTGAACTCCCTGCCCTGCTCGAAGAGGGTGTCGAAGGCATCGACGATGCGCTTGATGCCGGTCTCCTCTCCCTCGCCCAGGTGGGAGCCCGGGTGCATGACAATTTTGTCGATGCCGAGCCGGGCGCAGCGTTCCATCTCCTCCAGGAACCCGGCCAGGCTCTTCTCCCGCACCTCGCCAGGCGCGGAGGCCAGGTTGATCAGGTAGATATCGTGGGAGACGATGTCCCGCACCCCGGATTCCTGCCGTTTCTCCCGGAACAGGGCCACGTCCGAGTCGCTTATCCTTTTGCCCCGCCACTGGTTGGAGTTCTGGGTGAAGACCTGGATTACGCCGCAGCCTGCCGCCCGGCCCCGCTCCACGGCCTTGTGCAATCCGCCCGCAATGGACATGTGCGCGCCCAGGAAATCATCTGAATTTCCTTTCACGGTCCCGTCAGACATCAATCTCACCCGAAAAAACCTCCACCGCGGGCCCGGTCATGTACACCGGTCCGCTGTCCGGCCACTCCATTTCCAGATCGCCGCCCGACAGGTGATTCACGATGC
>CAYSPF010000229.1:1743-3195 GCA_964432775.1 uncultured Geobacter sp. | reverse complement strand
TCTCCATGCAAATAACCCCGCCGACATTGACCGCGCATCCGATCAATGTCGGCAGTTTTCCGGAAACCCCTCCTCTTCTTGTATGCGAACCGTTCGACTTCTTACCGGCAGATCGCCCGTCAAATCATTTCCTTACCAGATCCTCACCTGACAAACGAAGCGCTTGCTGCATCATGAAGCAGGAAAGGAAGGGCACGGCTCTTGCGCGGCATATGTATATGTATTTCTGCGCAGGGGGGAACGTCTGTCTTCATGTGTGCATCTCCGCAAAGCTCTTGACCTTGCACGGCTTCACGGTGTTTACTGGATCATACAGGTAACGAGGAGTCCACAATGGCAAGCAATTGCAATCACGATCACGAAAAACGACAGCAACATCGGGACGATCATGCGAATCATGTTCATGAGCACGACCATGTCGGCGGTCACTGTTGTTCTTCTTCTCCGATCTCATTAACGAGCCTTTCTATGCAGGAAGTAGTCGAGGACGGCATCCGAACCCCGATTCGCATCATGCAGATGGATTGCCCCACCGAAGAGGCCCTAATCCGCACCAAGCTCGGGGGAATGTCCTCGGTGATAAGCATGGAGTTCAATTTGCTGCAGCGCGTGCTGACGGTGGTGCATACTCCGGATGCCCTTGAACCGATTCTGGAGGCGGTGCGTTCGCTCGGGTTCCAACCGGAAGTGCCTGACGCCGCCGGTCAACTCGCCGCTGTAGCTGAAGAGCCGATGAAACCGTGGTGGCCGTTGGCCCTGGCAGGCAGCGCCGCAATCGCGTCAGAGGTTGTAAGCTGGATTGGCCTGCCTGACGGGTTTTCTGCCGCACTTGCTATTCTCGCCGTCGTCGCCTGCGGTTTGACCACGTATAAGAAGGGGTGGGTGGCCCTGCGCAACGGCAACCTGAACATCAACGCGTTGATGAGCATTGCCGTCACCGGCGCCATGGTGCTGGGCCAGTGGCCGGAAGCGGCGATGGTCATGGTGTTGTTTACCATTGCCGAGCTGATTGAGGTCAAGTCACTGGACCGGGCGCGCAAAGCCATCGAGGGGCTCTTGCAATTGGCGCCGGAAAAGGTTGCCGTGCAACTGGCCGATGGCTCCTGGCAGGTAGTGGAAGCCAAAACCGTCGCGGTGGGCAGCGTGGTGCGGGTGAAACCGGGCGAGCGTATCGGGCTGGACGGGCTGGTCGTCACTGGCCGTTCGACGGTGAACCAGGCGCCGATCACCGGGGAAAGCCTGCCGGTGGACAAAGCCGAAGGCGACGCCGTGTTTGCGGGAACTATCAACGAATCCGGTTCCTTCGACTACCGGGTAACGGCAGTTGCAGGCAATACCACCCTGGCGCGTATCATCCATGCAGTTGAGGAAGCGCAAGGCGCAAAAGCACCGACGCAACGCTTCATCGATCAGTTTGCCCGTGTCTATACGCCGATCGTTTTCGCCGTCGCG
>CAYSPF010000229.1:0-1643 GCA_964432775.1 uncultured Geobacter sp. | reverse complement strand
GGCGTCAAGACCGTGATGCTGACAGGTGACAACCCTCATACCGCCGAAGCCATCGCCGGACAGGTCGGGATTGACCAGGCTCGCGGCAACCTGTTGCCCGAGGACAAGCTGAAAGCGGTCGAGATGCTTTGCTCCGAAGGAACGACGGTGGGCATGGTCGGTGACGGCATCAATGACGCCCCTGCGCTGGCTCGTGCCGACATTGGTTTCGCCATGGGCGCCATGGGGACCGACACTGCGATAGAAACGGCCGACGTCGCCTTGATGGACGACGATCTGCGCAAGATCCCGACCTTTGTCCGGTTGTCGCACGCCACGCGGGCGGTGCTGATCCAGAACATCGTTGCAGCCCTCGGTATCAAGGCAGTGTTCCTGGTGCTCACCCTGATTGGAATGGGAACGATGTGGATGGCAGTGTTTGCCGACGTTGGCGCAAGCCTGCTGGTAGTGTTCAACGGATTGCGGTTGCTGCGGAAATGATCTGAAGATTTTATACTACCGATGTGCCGCACCGCTGCGGAGCCAGGTTGTATACACATGGGTGAAAAGCGTTGACACCCCGCTTTGGAAAGGTGTAGAAAGAGTGCGGAAATCCGGTTTCCACGGGCATTTCCGCAAGGCAGACCTTCTGGAAGGGGAGAAACCCATGAACCTGCAGCATGAATTCTTCAATCTGTATTCCCACAACTTTGTCCGGACCGCGGTCGCCTTGCCGGAAGTAAAGATCGCTGACCCTGCCTTCAACGCCCTCAAGACAGTTTCTCTTCTGGAGCAGGCCGGAGAGCGGAAGGTACTCCTGGCTGCCTTCCCCGAACTGGGGCTATCGGCATACTCCTGCGAGGACCTGTTTCATCAGCAGACCCTTCTGGACGGGTGTCTTGCCGCGCTCGGCGCAATCCTCGACGCATCACGCACCATTCCCGTCATCGGTATTGTGGGGCTGCCGCTGCGCATTGACGGACTGCTTTTCAACTGTGCTGCCGTTTTTTATCGGGGCAGGCTGCTCGGTCTCGCCCCCAAGACCTATCTGCCCAACTATCGGGAGTTTTACGAATTACGCCAGTTCGCTCCGGCAGACTATGCCCTGCGGGATAGTGTCGACCTGCTGGGACAGGCTGATATACCGTTCGGCAATCGGCTGCTGTTTCAGGTCGAGAACCAGAGGCTCCTCACGTTCTTCGTGGAAATATGCGAGGACCTGTGGGTGCCGATTCCCCCCTCATCCTATGCCGCCCTGGCCGGAGCAACCGTTCTCGTCAATCTCTCCGCATCCAATATCACCGTGGGAAAGGCCGACTATCGGCGCCAACTGGTGGCGAACCAGTCCGGTAGATGTCTGTCCGCCTACCTGTACAGCGCGGCCGGGACCGGAGAGTCGACAACCGACGTGGCATGGGACGGGCACTGCATGATTTACGAAAACGGCTCCCACGTGGCGGAATCGAAGCGTTTTGCCTATGGGGACCAGCTCGTTACCGGTGATATCGATCTTGACCGTCTCGCCCAGGAGCGGATGCGCCAGAACAGCTTCGGCCAATCCGTGCACCGTCTACGGGATACTCTCCGTGACTTCCGTACCATAACCTTCGCGGCAGACCTGCCGCTGCAGGATGTCGTTCCGCTGGAGCGGCGCTATGAACGTT
>CAYSPF010000228.1:0-3220 GCA_964432775.1 uncultured Geobacter sp. | reverse complement strand
TGTTTACCGACGAACAGATTGAACGCTATTCCCGTCACATCATCCTCAAGGAGGTGGGGGGCAAGGGCCAGAAGAAGCTGCTGGACGGCAAAGTGCTCATCATCGGCGCAGGGGCGCTTGGTTCTCCGGCAGCTCTCTACCTGGCGGCGGCCGGTGTCGGCACCATCGGGATCGCCGATGCGGATGTGGTGGAGATTTCCAACCTGCAACGTCAGGTAATCCACCATACCGCCGACATAGGTAAACCCAAGGTGCTGTCCGCCAGGGAAAAGATGGAGGCAATCAATCCGGATGTGAACGTAATCACCTACCATTCCTGGATCCGCGCCGACAATATCATGGACATCATCCGTGACTACGACTTCGTCATTGACGGAACCGACAACTTCGCCTCCAAGTTCCTGATCAATGACGCTTGCGTCATGGCGGGCAAACCCTTTTCCCACGGCGGTATCCTTCACTTCATCGGCCAGACCATGACCATCCTGCCGGGGGAGTCCCCCTGCTACCGCTGCATATTCCCCTCTCCACCACCGCCCGGCGCCATCCCGACCTGTTCCCAGGCTGGCGTGCTGGGGGTGGTGCCCGGAGTCATCGGAACCATCCAGGCCACGGAAGCGATAAAATATCTGCTGGGGGTGGGGAAACTCCTGGCCGGAAGGCTCCTCGTGTACGACGCGGAAGACCTGGATTTCTACACCTCTGAACTGTCCCGGCAAAAGCGATGTCCACTGTGCGGTGAGAATCCCGTCATAACCGAGCTCAGGGACGAAGTCGAAGCCCTGAATGTCTGCGATCTTGATGAAATGAAAGGGGTATCGGGGGCGTAAGACGATGAGGATTCCGCGCACGATACGGGAAGCCATGATTGCCCACGCCCTGGAAGGCCTTCCTTTCGAGGTCTGCGGTATCCTTGGCGGCAGAGGAACTCTCGTGTCAAGTATTCATCCGACCCGAAATCTCAAGGAAAGCGGCAGCCACTTCCTTATGGATCCCCGTGAGCAGATCGCAGCAATGGAGTCCCTCCGCCTTCAGGGGCTGGAGGTTCTCGCCTTCTACCATTCCCATCCCGCCGGCCCCGCATACCCCTCCGCTGAGGATGTTCGCCTGGCCTTCTATCCCGAAGCGGTCACCGTCATTGTTTCCCTTGAAAGCCCGCAAGCCCCGGTAGTGGGCGGCTTCAGGATAGTCCATGGCAGTATTTCCGTAGAATCCATTGATGATGACGATAATTAAATACAACAAAAAACTCAAGAATAAATAGATTTTTGCATAATTGTACTTGACAGATAAAATACAGTATGACACCCTGTTTTTGTCGAGTATTGTTCAGGGGGTCGAATGAATACCGTAGACCTGCGCGGCGTCTCTTGCCCGACAAATTTCGTGAAAGCCAAGCTGGCCCTGGAGATGATCGATGCCGGTGAGGTTGTGGAGTTCTTTCTGGATGACGGCGAGGCAATCAAGAATGTGCCCCGCAGCCTTGAGGCGGAAGGGCACAAGCTGCTGGGCCTGGAAGAGAAGGAAGGGTTTTACGTGCTGACCGTGGAAACGGCATAAATCCCTGGAGAAGTTCCCACACGTTTCCACCACAAAAAGGAAATACCATGAGCAAAACCATATTCCCTATCCCTGCCGACGCCACCTCGTCGGAGATTCTCGCAGCCGGGTTCGCCATGGCCGGCGGCCCGGTCAAGCTTGCCTGCTCCTTCTCCGTGGAAGACGCCGTCATTATTGACCTCATGCACAAGGGCGGCCTTCTAATCGGCGTCTTTGCCCTCGATACCGGCAGACTGAACGAGGAAACCTACGAGGTAGCGGATTTGATCGTGGAACGCTACGGCATCAGCATTGACTGGTACTTCCCGCGAACCGAGGCGGTTGAGAAGCTGGAGCGGGAAAAGGGGCTCTTCTCCTTCCGCGAGTCGCTGGAAAACCGCCACACATGCTGCGGAATCCGCAAGGTGGAGCCGCTTGGCCGGGCACTCGGCGGTCTTGCGGGATGGGTAACGGGCCTTCGGCGCGAGCAGAGTGTCACGCGGTCTGACCTGGCCCCCCTGGAGATCGACCGGAACAACGGCGGCATCCTCAAGATCAACCCCCTCCTTGAGTGGAGCGAGGAGCAGGTACTCGAATACGCGAAACAGTACAAGGTGCCGGTCAGCCGCCTCTACGGGCAGGGGTACCGCTCCATCGGCTGCGCCCCCTGCACCAGACCCGTGGCCGTCGGCGAGCACGCCAGGTCCGGCAGGTGGTGGTGGGAGGACCCGGAACACAAGGAGTGCGGCCTGCACAGACGGTAAACACGGATTGTTTTTCTTTCGGAAAGTATCGGCAGCGGCTGGGTTGGAACTTCCCCGCAGCCTCTCGTAATCGGTCACCATCACTCACATGTACCAGACCACGTGCCGGATTCGGCGTTTTCCCTTGAACCGCCTTCTTTCACTGAAGCCGCACGAGAGGCTGCGTGAAAGCCCCAACCCATCCTGGAAGCATTTTTTCGAAGTGGCCGGATGGCCCTCAATAAATACCTGGAGATTTTCATGTACGACCATCTCGACGAACTCGAAGCGCAAAGCATCTACATCTTCCGCGAGGCATATCGCAGGTTCGAAAACCTTGCCATGCTCTACTCCATCGGCAAGGACTCGACCACCATGATCCACCTGGCCCGCAAGGCCTTTTTCGGCAGGATCCCGTTTCCCCTGGTGCATATCGACACCACCTACAAGTACCCGGAGATGATCGAGTACCGGGACAGGATGGCGCGGGAGTGGGACGCCAATCTGATCGTGGGCAGGAACGAGGCGGCCGTGGCCGCCGGTATGGGGCCGGAACAGGGGCGCCTGGTCTGCTGCGAAAAGCTGAAGACCGACGGGCTCTCCCGGGTCATCGAGAAATACGATTTCCACGGACTGTTCCTCGGCATCCGCCGCGACGAAGAGGGGAGCCGGGCCAAGGAACGGGTGTTCTCGCCCCGCGACAAGAACTTCGAGTGGCCCTACAAGGACCAGCCGCCCGAACTGTGGGACCAGTTCAACACCAATTTCGAGCCGGGCACCCATATCCGGGTGCATCCGATCCTCGGCTGGACCGAGTTGAACATCTGGGAATACATCAAGCGCGAGAACATCGAGATCTGCCCGCTCTATTTCGCAAAGGACGGCAAGAGATTCCGCTCGCTGGGCTGCATGCCGTGCACCGGGCCCATCGATTCCAC
>CAYSPF010000227.1:0-3239 GCA_964432775.1 uncultured Geobacter sp. | reverse complement strand
CCGGTTTCCAGGAGCACATCCAGCTTCTCGCAGAACTCCCCCAGGGAACGGCGGCAGTAGATCACCGGTAGTCCGAGACGATCGGCGTCGCCGCGCACCTTTTTCGCCAGGCCGTGGCTCAGGTAGTCCAGCAGAAGGACCACGAGACGGGTGTCTTTGGGCACGGTTTTTCTCAGGTCACCCGGCTTGCGTCCTGTCCAGTGTCGGATGGTACGTACACCCCGATCAGTGATTACCTTCTCGATGGGCTTGATATAATCGCCGCCGACAATGAGAGCCGTCATGCCACACCTCCTGAAGCTCGGGGGAGGGAAATACCCCTCCCCGCTCAGCCTACTTTTTCGGTTGATATATCTGGTCGAATACGCCGCCATCGGCAAAATGCGTCTTCTGCGCCTTCTGCCAGCCGCCGAACTCCTTGTCGATGGTGAAGAGATTCACTTTGCCGAACTGTTTGCCGTATCTGGCTGCCACGGACTTCAGAGTCGGCCGGTAATAGTTCTTTGCCGCAATATCCTGCCCTTCAGGGGTATAGAGATATTCGAGATATGCCTGGGCAACGGCGCGGGTGCCATGCTTGGCCACTACCTTGTCCACCAGGGCTACCGTGGGCTCGGCCAGGATACTGAGAGACGGCGTCACGATCTCGAACTTGTCCGGGCCCAGTTCATTGATGGCCAGGTATGCCTCGTTTTCCCACGCCAGCAACACATCGCCGATACCGCGCTGAACAAAGGTGGTGGTTGAACCCCGGGCGCCTGAGTCGAGCACCGGAACATTCCTGAAGAGGCGTCCGACGAAATCCCGCGCTTTGGCGTCATTCCTGCCGTATTTCTTTAACGCATAGCCCCATGCCGCCAGGTAGTTCCAGCGAGCCCCGCCCGAGGTCTTCGGATTAGGAGTAATCACCGAGATGCCCGGCTTCACCAGGTCGTTCCAGTCCTTGATCTTTTTCGGGTTCCCCTTACGCACCAGGAAGACGATGGTCGAGGTGTAGGGTGCGCTGTTGTGCGGTAGACGGCTCTGCCAGTTCTTCGGCAGGAGCCCGGCCTTCTCATGGATTGCGTCCACATCGTATGCCAGGGCCAGAGTCACCACATCCGCTTCGAGACCATCAATGACGGCACGCGCCTGTTTCCCGGCGCCGCCGTGGGACTGCTTGATAATCACATTTTGACCGGTCTTCGCCTTCCAGTGCTTGGCAAAGGCTGCGTTAAAATCCTGGTACAATTCCCTGGTCGGGTCATAGGAAACGTTCAGCAGGTTTACGTCGGCCCCGGCCTGCGCCGGCAGTGCGATTCCCAGTGCCAGCGCCAGTGCCGCCAGGTGTTTTACAATCGAGTTCAGTTTCATTCTTTTCTCCTTTGTTCTTTAAATTATTCTGCTTCGCCGTTGGTTTCATTGACGTATTGAACTTCACACAATATACACACTATATAAGTGTAGATAATAGTACATATAATTACCTGTAAAATACGTTTTTATACAAATAGTATTATCTATAATATATGTCAAGTATTATCTTCGTCATTTTTTTTAAAACAGAATAGCCGGGACCTTTCCGCCTGAAACGTTGCCGCTTCAAGGCTGAAAATCTCCGGCCGTCGCACGCGTCCGTCTTGAAATATAAAAGGCCGTGATAAAGCCTACCACAAGGGTTAAGCTCCATCACGGCCTTCGGTTTTCCGTCTGCTGATTATATCTCTCTACAACCCTCCATATTCAATTTCCGCATGCTTTTCTTTCACATCGTTTTGGTAAAGAATAAGATTGACCCGATCCAGTTCCCTCTCGAAGACGAAATTCAGGTTATGCTCGAAGGCCATGTTGGCCACGGGGTCAATCTGACGCAGGTCGCGAAGCCGGAACAATACCAGGTTGCCGGCGTCCAGATAGTCGAGAAAGTGAGTGGTGACGTAGAAATCTATTTTTCCCCGTTCGCGGGTAAGATCCACCAGGCTTCCTTCGTCACCGATAATGAATTTATCATCCAGATGGATGGTCCGGGCGGAGCTGCCGGTCTCAGCCGCGAGGCTGCGGATGATGCCGCCGCCGGAGATGAGAGTGCCGTCCTCGATGACGAAACGGCCAAGCGCACTGTTCTCGCTGTACAGGTCTGCGGCGATATCGTTTTTCAGGGTAAAGACCACGTTCCCCACCTCGCTGGCGAGGAGTTCCCGCGCATGCCGCTCGGTCACCTCCAGGGTGGAGGAGTCGAGCCGCTCCTCGATGACGGCTGCGGTTGCGGTCACCTTTGCGGTAGCCAGTTTCAGGGTATAGCTCTTCCCCGCCTGGAACGGCTGGTCGGCAAGCCAGAAGATGCTTGCCCTGACCTCGCGGGTTCTGACCGGGGTGTTGTCACGACGGGAGACTATCTCTCCCCGTTCCACGAACAGTTCGTCCTCGGTGGTGATGCCGATGCTCTCCCCGGCAACGGCCGAAAACAGGTCGGGCTTCTCCCACTTCTCAACGCTCTTCACCCTGGTTATCTTGCCGGATGGGAGGAAGATCACCTCGTCGCCTTTCCGGACCTCGCCTGATTCCACCCGCCCCACGTAGATTCGCTTTCCATCCCACTTGTAGACATCCTGCACCGGGAAGCGAAGCGGCAGGGTCCTGTCCGCATGGACGTTCTCGAAGGTGTCCAGGGCCTCAAGCACCGTCGGTCCGGTGTACCACGGGGTATGTCCGAGCCTTTTCGCCATGTTCTCCCCTTCCCTGGCTGAAACGGGGATCACGTGGGACGGGACGATACCCACCGAATGAAGGAATGTCCGGATGTCGTTCTCCACGCTCCGGAAAACCTTCCGGTCATAGTCGACCATGTCCAGCTTGTTGACGGTCACCACCACTTGGCGGATACCGAGAAGCGACAGGACATAGGCGTGGCGCTTGGTCTGCTCCCGCACCCCTTCGGCTCCGTCAACCAGCAGGATGGCCGCGTCAGCGCTGGAGGCCCCGGTTATCATGTTTTTCAGGAACTGCTTGTGGCCCGGCGCGTCGATGATGACGTAGGGCCGCTGTGCGGTCTTGAAGAAGGTGGATGCGGTGTCGATGGTGATGTTCTGGTCCCGCTCCTCCTCCAGGGCGTCCATCAGGTAGGCGAATTCGAATTCCCTCCCCTGGGCCTTGCAGGTGGCGGCAATCTCCCGGTAGCGCACCTCCGGGATACTGCCGGTATCATAGAAGAGGCGGCCGATAAGGGTGGACTTGCCGTGGTCCACGTGGCCGACGATAAC
>CAYSPF010000226.1:0-3246 GCA_964432775.1 uncultured Geobacter sp. | reverse complement strand
AGGCTTCTCATCGACTTCACCCTTTCTTCTCTCCTGCGCAGAAAGGGAAAAAACTTCTCCCTCCTCTTCGTGTATACCCTGATAGTCTTTCTGCTCGGCTCGGTGATGTTCTTTACCAATGCCCTGAAGCGCGAGGCCGCCATCATCCTGCGGGGCGCGCCGGAGATCATCGTGCAGCGCACCCTGACGGGACGCTATGCGCCGATACCGTCCGACTATGCCGCCAGGATCAGCGGTATCCGGGGGGTCGTATCGGTGAGCGAGCGGCTGTGGGGCTACTACTACGACCCGGAGAGCAGGGCCAACTATACCCTTGTCGTGCCGGAGAAGTTCCTGTACGAAAAAGGGTCCGTCGCCATCGGCGCGGGGATATCGGCCACGCGCGGCGTCTATAAGGGCGATACCCTCGGTTTTACGGGTTTCGACGGTGTGGTGCGCAATTTTACGGTTGCGTCGATCCTGTCCGATGAATCCCAGCTGATATCCGCGGATCTCGTTCTCCTGTCAGCGGAAGACTACCGGCTGCTGTCCGGCATCCCGCCGGGCCTTGCCACGGACCTGGTGCTGAAGGTGCGCAACAGCAGGGAGATCCCGACGGTCGCGGAAAAGGTGAGGAAGATTCTTCCCGACAGCCGTCCCATCGTGCGGGACGAAATCGTGCGCACCTATGATGCGGTGTTCAACTGGCGCAGCGGCATCATGATCGTTATCCTGTGCACGGCGTTGCTTTCCTTCGCCATTTTTGCCTGGGACAGGGCCACCGGCCTCAGCGCGGAGGAGAGGAGGGAGATCGGGATCCTGAAGGCCGTGGGCTGGGAGACATCGGACGTCCTGGTGATGAAATTCTGGGAGGGCGTCGCCATCTCCCTGACCGCCTTTCTCGCCGGCATCCTGCTGGCGTACGTGCATGTATTCCTTGCCTCTTCCGCCCTGTTCCTCCCGGTGCTGAAGGGGTGGTCCACCCTCTACCCCGAGTTCCGTCTCGTTCCGTTCATCAACCTCAATCACCTGATGACGCTCTTCTTCCTTACCGTTGTCCCGTACACCATTACCACCATCGTTCCGGCCTGGCGCGCAGCCACCATCGACCCGGATTCGGTGATGAGATAGGAGAGGCGGAGCTGATGATTGATATCAGAAGTGTGCGAAAGGTTTTCAACCAGGGGAGGGCCAACGAATTCACGGCCGTCGACGGTGTCGATCTTGCCGTGAAGCGGGGGGCTGTCTGTGTGCTGAAGGGCCCGAGCGGCTCGGGGAAGACGACGCTGCTGACGGTGCTGGGCTGCATGGCCAGACCAACGTCGGGCAGGATATTCCTGGACGAGAGGGAGATAACCAGCCTGCCGGAGCGTTTCCTCACCGAGATACGACGGCGCACCTTCGGCTTCATCTTCCAGCGCCTGAACCTGATTGCCGGAATCACCGCCCTGGAAAACGTCATGGCGCCCGTCTACCCGACCGGGGAAAAATACTCCTCTCTCCGGAAGAGATCCCTGGAGCTGCTGGAGATGTTCGGCCTCGCCCACCGGGCAGCCGCGCGCATCGAGTGGCTCTCCGGCGGGGAAGGGCAGCGGGTCGCCATTGCCCGGGCGCTGGTGAACAATCCGTCGGTGATCATTGCCGACGAACCGACCGCCCATCTGGATACCAGGCTCTCCGCGGAATTCATGGAGATCATGGGCAACCTGAAGGAAAACGGGAAAACCATCATCATCGCCAGCCATGACCCCATCGTCTTCGAGTCGTCCCTGGCAGACACCATCGTGGAGATGAGAGACGGCAGGATTGTGCAATCCGGAGCGGCCCGATGATCCTCCATCCGGGCATCCTCGCGTTGCTCGTCTCTTCGCTGCTGATCAGCGGGATGGTGCTCTATTCATCGGCCTGCGGAGTCGGCATCCTGCGCGGGTGGGACATCACCAGCGGCAGTGAACGGCAACTCCTGCTGGAGAGGAAAACCTACCTCATCTCCACCATTCTCGGCTATTTCCTCGGCTTTCAGCTGATCTCCCTGTTTCTCTTCATCTATACCGCCGACAGTATCTGCCCCCTTTTCGTGGGCGCCATGTGCGCGGTGGGAACCCTGTCGGTGAACTCCTACGGGTATCCGGCCCTGTTCTGCAAGATGGTGAATTTCATTCTGGCGGGCCTGTGGCTGATCCTCAATCATGCGGACAGCAAGGGGTACGATTATCCCCTGGTGAAGACGAAATACCGCTTTCTGCTGCTCATCGCCCCGTGTGTCTTTCTGGAAATGGTCCTGCAGGGATTCTATTTCCTGAGTCTGCGGCCGGATGTTATCACGTCCTGCTGCGGCAGCCTGTTCGGCTCCGGCGGTGAAGGGCTCGCCGCGGAGATGGCGGCGCTGCCTGCCGTCCCGACCATGGTTGCGTTCTATTCCATCATGACGCTGACAATCGGATGCGGTATCCTGTTTTATCGTACGGGAAAGGCGGGGGTGCTGTTCGCGGGATTGAGCGGGGGTGCCTGCGTGGTTTCCATCGTCTCCGTTATTTCATTCATATCGCTGTACTTCTACGAACTCCCGACCCACCATTGCCCTTTCTGCATCCTGCAGAAGGAATACGGCTACATCGGCTATCCCCTCTACCTCTTTCTCCTTGCAGGCGCGGTTTCCGGTCTGGGCGTGGGGATACTGGCGCCGTTCCGCACCGTCGACAGCCTGTCCGCGACCTTGCCGACGCTGCGGAAACGACTCGCCCTTGTCTCTCTCCTCTCGTACCTCATCTTCACCGCCATCGCCACCTGGCCGATTCTGTTCTCCAGTTTTACACTGGATACGTAGCCCCCCTCAGCTGCCCCTGTGGTGTGTGTTGTAGGGGCAGGTCCCCGTGCCTGCCCGATTGGAGGGCACCCACAGGGGGGTGCCCCTACGAAAGCCCCACCCAGACCCTCCTGCCCGCTAGGGGGTAGGGAATAATTTTACAGCAGGCTGAGGACCTGCTTTTTCAGCATCTCTGCGCTTGCCGCGCCGATAATCCTGTAGCGGATAATCCCGTTCCGATCCACCAGATAGGTCCTGGGCACACCGACGACACCATATTTCATCGCCATCTCCCTGTCGCTATCCAGCACCACCGGATAGGTAATGCCGAGCCCCCGCACGAGCACTTTCACCGTGTCCTTGCGCTGTCCCACATTGACGGCGAGGATAACCAGCCCTTTCCTGCCGTAGGTGGAATACAGGGTTTCCATGGCGGGCATCTCTTCCTTGCAGGAACTGCA
>CAYSPF010000225.1:0-3270 GCA_964432775.1 uncultured Geobacter sp. | reverse complement strand
TTGCCGGAGTAATAAGCGGAGTGCCTTTTCTATTGTATAGCCATTTAAGAATCTGTCATTGCTGTCAATGTAAACAATTTGTAAAAGGTGAGCGACTGTCAGCGATCCTTGATACCCGAGTTTCCAATTATATGAATAATCGTTCGTGTAGCGCGTTGACATACCATCAACGTGATATATAGTAATGTGACTGACGGCACATATCAGACAAGCATAATAAAGAAGCCATCACCTTCAAAGTTATGGCATCGCATTGCGGCGGCGATTACATAGCTCCCGCGTAAACATGTTCAGCTGCCGGAGTACTAATGAAACTCGGAGGATACTTCCATGAGCAATGAAACAAAAAAGAAAGGCCCGGGGGCAATCCCTCACGCGGGGGGAGTTTCTTTCCGCGTGTGGGCGCCCCATGCGCAGCGGGTATCCGTCATCGGATCGTTCAACGACTGGGACGGCGACAAGCATCCGATGCAATCCGAGGAGAACGGCTGCTGGTTCGCTGACGTGGCAGAGGCTCATGTGGGCGATCAGTACAAGTTCCTGCTGGCCACGGAGAAGGGCGATTACAAGCGCATCGACCCGTATGCCCGCGAGGTGACCGGTTCGGTCGGCAACGCCATCGTTCACGATCCGGGCTTCGACTGGCAAGGGGACGACTTCCATCTTGCGCCGTGGAACGAGCTTGTCATTTACGAACTGCATGTCGGCACGTTCAACGACCAGGAGGACGACGACCACCCGGGCAAGTTCGCTTCAGTGACGGCCCGTCTGGGACATCTGAAAAAGCTCGGCGTGAATGCGATCCAGATCATGCCGGTGGGCGAGTTTGCGGGAGAACGGTCGTGGGGTTACAACCCCGCCCACATCTTTTCGGTGGAGACTGCCTACGGAGGCGCGTTGGCGTTCAAGCAATTCGTCAAGCGCGCCCACCAGCAGGGCATCGCGGTGATCCTGGATGTTGTTTACAACCACCTGGGCCCCAACGACCTCGATCTCTGGCAGTTCGACGGCTGGTGCGAGAACGATCGCGGCGGAATTTACTTCTACAACGACGAACGGGCCGTCACGCCGTGGGGAGAAACCCGGCCCGATTACGGACGCGAGGAGGTCCGTCAGTACCTCCTCGATAACGTCTTCATGTGGCTTGACGAATACCGCGTCGACGGCATCCGCTTCGACTGCACTCAATTCATTCGCACCGTAGATGGAACCCGCGATCAGGACCTGCCCGACGGCTGGAGCCTGCTCCAATGGATCAACAGCCAGGTCTCCCAGAAATACCCCGGCCGGATAACCATCGCCGAGGACCTGCAGAACGATAAGTGGCTGACCAGGGACGTCGGGGCAGGCGGGGCCGGATTCGGCTCGCAGTGGGATGCCATGTTCGTCCACCCCATCCGGCAGGCGGTGATCACTCCACAGGACGAGCAGCGCTCGCTCGCCGCAATCCGCGACGCGGTCTGTTATCGCTACAACGATGACGCCTTCGACAGGGTCATCTACAGCGAATCGCACGACGAGGTGGCGAACGGCAAGGCGCGCGTACCGCAAGAGGTCAACCAGACGGACCCCAAGGGCTGGTACTCACAGAAGCGTTCGACGCTGGCCGCGGCCATGGTGTTCACGGCTCCCGGCATTCCCATGCTTTTCCAGGGCCAGGAATTTCTCGAAGGCGAATGGTTCCGCGACACGGTCCCCGTCGATTGGGATCAACGCGATGAGTTCCGCGGCATCGTTCGGCTGTACCGCGACCTCATCCGGCTGCGGCTCAACCGCGAAGACTTCACACGGGGCCTCTGCGGGCAGTTCACCCAGGTCTATCATGTGCACGACGATAGAAAAGTCATCGCCTTCCACCGCTGGGACAAGGGCGGACCGGCGGACGACGTCGTGGTTGTTGCCAATTTCCTCCACGAACCGCAGGACGGCTACGTCATCGGCTTCCCGGCCGAAGGGACCTGGAAGCTTCGTTTCAACAGTGATTGGCAAGGTTACAGCGACGACTTTGAAGGCCATCCGAGCACCGACGTCGTCGCTGAAGCGGGTGAGTACGACGGCTTTCCCTTCCATGCAACGCTATCCATGGGCACTTACAGTGTGCTGATCTTTTCGCAATGATGGCGGAGGGTTGCCGGGAGTTCCCCGGGATCATCACTTCGATCCCGTTCAATGACAAGATCAGGGTATCTCCTCTTGGCGAGGAGATACCCTGACTTCCCGCTATTAATACTTATCCTGTCCAGGCGATCCCGGTGCGCCGGGCGCTCCAGGTGCGCCCGGTGCGCCAGACCTTCCGGACTCTCCGGTTGCTCCGGACTCTCCGGTTGCTCCGGACGTTCCCGTTGCCCCGGACGTTCCAGATGCCCCTGTTGCGCCGGTTGCTCCGGGTGCGCCCGGTGCTCCAGGCTCTCCCTTCTCCGGCGCCGGAGGCGGCGGTTTCGGCGATTCCTGTGATTGATTGCAGCCACTCAACGCAAAAGTCGCAAGAAACGTTACCGCTGCTAATAACACCACTAATTTCTTCATATTGTTTTACCTCCCTTTTTTTTCAATTATTACCCCCCCACGGTCTCTTTCATGGAGTTTCCACGGCGACCTAGCTCCTCTTGCTTCCAAAAAGCAGGAGCGCGCCGCCAATCACGATGGCTCCCACGCCACCCCAAACGGGGACGTTGACATTCTGTTTTTCCTTTACCGACAGCTCGAGCCCTCCCAGCTTGACCACATCGGTCTCCTTGGTGTAGCTGAACCCGCCATAGACCAACCCGAGGACGCCGGCTGCGATCAACACGATTGCCGCAATCTTGACTGCGTTCATTTCGTCTCCTTCCCGTAGAGAAGCTCTTGTATCCGCACAATCGAACTACCATGGCACAACAAACCGGAGGCGAAGACTGATACTTCGCCTCCGGCAACTCTCATCCAACCCGGGAGAGAGGACGTCAGATTCAATCCTAAGCCGGCGTACCGGCTATTTTACAATCAGGTCGTTTTTAACCGACATGACGCCTTTAACTCCTCGGGCTACCACTGCGGCCTTTGAGACGCTCCGGGCTGAATTGACGAAACCGCTTAACTGAACTACCCCTTTGTAGGTCTCGACATTGATCTGGAAGACTTTCAGCTCCGAGTCGGCAAAGATTGCGGCTTTTACCTTGGTTGTGATTACCGAGTCATCCACATACTCGCCGGTTCCTTCACGTGTGGGTGTGGACGCACACCCCATGAATGCGGGTACGAATGCGGTTATCAGTACGAAGCAGGCCAGGA
>CAYSPF010000224.1:0-3314 GCA_964432775.1 uncultured Geobacter sp. | reverse complement strand
TCAGATGACATTCCTGAAGGCGCGATAACCTATCCTTGAAATGAGGAGTCTCGTCTTTGCATCGTTACTGTTTCTTCTAAAGATAAGGAGGCAAAAATGCCGACGACAATTTCTATCACTATGGACACTACTCACGAGGTCGATCTGGGAAATTCACAAGGCATGAGCATCACCGCCAGCGGCGGCAACGCACAGGTTCACGTTGACTATAGGCTGGGAAGCGGAATCTATTCGAGCGCAATCAAGGGATCGGCCGGATACGGCAATCCCTTTCCCGTGAACAACGGCACTACAAAAGTTGTCAATAAAACAGACCTTGAGTCGGAGCATGTTCGAGTCGGCGCCAGAAACGCCACTATCTCAGTGACCTACTGAAGGTATAGAATACGCTCCCCGATATCCTCCGATACGTGGCGCACTATGGACAAGATTACCGGTCCGATCCGGTGGTTCAGGAAACACCGATACAGCCTATATTCTGAGAATCTTTTCCACATCACTCAGCATCGCTTCCCCGAAACCGAGAGACTCTTTGAGCGCCACGTCCCTGTCCCAGGGGTTTGAAATCCGGGAAACGGCAAACATCCGCCAGGGAGAAAGCCGCAGGGGGAAGGCAAGGGGAGTTGTAATGCTCATATTCGCAAGCGGCATGTCCGTTCCGTATAAAAGACGTCCGTGCATCTCCCGACGACGCAACAATCGAGTCAGTTGTCCCGGCCGGTTGATCTGTGTCAGGGCCGAAATGTCGGCATACAGATTCGGGAATTCGCGACACAGGCGCAGAAAGCGGAGGTGGTTGACCTCTCCCCGGCTTCGTCCGCTGCCTCCCGCATGGGCTGCAATAACCTTCACCCCGAGAGAAAGGGGAAGCCAAAGCCGATCCGGGTCGGCGAACTCATCACGCGCCCGGGTAAACGAGCGCTCGCTTCCGGTATGGCTCAACAGGGGCAGCCCCAGGTCCCTGAGCCGCTTGTAAAAAGGAGTCAGACGCGAGTCAGCCGGGTCGATATGCTGAATGGAGGGCAGCCACTTGAGCAGCACCGCATTGTTTTCCACAGCGCTTTCAAGGCGACGGAGCGCATCCCGGCGATAGGGATTAATACTGGCGCCGAAAAGGAGATTCGGGTATCGGCGAACCTCCGAGGCAACGAACTCGTCGGGAATATGTATTTCCGTCGCGGCTTGGTCCGGCTCGCCGTCAGTACGGACAACTGAGTCCATGGCCATAATCACCGCCCCGGAGACGCGCCGGGATTGTTCCAGGGTTTCGGAGAGCCGTCGCAGGACCAGGCTGTCCCCTTTATCCAGCAACCCCTGTTCCGTCACGCCGAAGGCCTTCAGGTAGAAACGGTACCTGAAACTGCCGCGCAAGGCGGGAGAGACATAACAGCCGCTCCCCCCTGCTCCGATTCCCGCGGTATGACAGTGGATGTCGATCAATCGTTTGCTCTGCTCCATATGGTGCTATTCCTCAAGCCGATGAATCGGGCGCCGCGTCATTTTTCGATACTGTCCATGGCGCAGGTGATCACGAGACGCCACGTCGCGCCGTGCAGGGCAACGGTCCGCCAGTAGGCCACCTTTTCCACCGGCCCTTCGGCGCCCTTCTGGCGGAACCGGTACCAGCCGGTACCTTCATTGGCGGCGACCACCTTCCGGGCCAACGCGATCAGTTCGGGAAAAGGCTGATACAACGGATCACGAAAGACATCGAGCCCGATCTGGCTCGCATCCATATCGTAGATAACGAGACCGTCTGTCTGCATCAGGAAGATATCCACCGGCAGATTTACCGCGACCGGCCCGATGATGTTCGACAAGAGATACTCCGGGGCAAAGAGCGCGGACACCGACCCCGCAAACCGATTGTCCGCTGAAACTACGGGATGATGGATGACAACCGCCTCAGGACCTTCGACGGAACGGAACGCTCCGCTCATCACCGGCTTACCGGTTTTGAACAGCCTGACCATGTGCGCCTGCGCGCTGATGTCGGCGCCTTCGGATGCCCTGTGTTCGGAAGGTTCAACGGCCAGCATGATCCCCTTGTTGCTCACCGTTTCGCAGTCGATGATATACGGATTCGCCCCGTACAGCCGTTTCAGCACGTCGCGTGCGTACCCGCCCTTCAGGTCCTTGCCGGACAGCGCCTGCGCGCTGCGCTGAAGATCCCGGTCCAGCTTGCTCAATACCGTACTAGTCTCTCCCTGCAACCGGGATAGAATGTCTTGCAGATCTTTTCGGGACAGCCGGGGCTTATGCTGACTTTCAACAGGGACCACCACTACTCCCGCGATGATTTTCGCCTGCAACGCCAGAACCCTGTCATGGATGTCCGCGGGAATCAGCCTTCTGTTCAGCTCATTACAGGTAAATCCTACGCCGTTCTCTTTCAGGCCGAAGACCTTCAGCCCTCCGGAGAAGTCTCCCCGAACAAAGGACCTGACGCTCTCGAACACCGCAACATCGATATTCTTGGTCATGCTTGTCAGGACAAGTCCCGGCGCCATGGCGCTCTGATCGATGTCCACACCGATCACCAGCTTATTCATCTCTTTCGCAGCCCGGAAAAGGCCCTCGCCCGTGGCGCCCGAAGCGTGGTAAATGATGTCCGCTCCCTCTCCATACATCCGCGTTGCGATCCGATACCCTTTTTCCGGATCATTGAACGCCTGACCGGTGATTCCGGCAAAGTGTGAAGACACGCGAATATCCGGCCGGACGGCGTGTGCGCCGGCCAGATACCCCGCCTGAAATTTCCGGATGAGCGGGCTGTCCATGCCGCCGATAAAGCCGATGGTACCCGTCTTGCTCTTCAGGGCCGCCATGGCGCCGACCAGGTACGAACCTTCCTCTTCCTTGAACTGCAGGCCGGCCAGATTGGCCGGCAAAGGCGCGATCCTGCCCTTGTCGTCGTATGTGGCGCTATAGTCGACACAGACGAATTTTTTCCGGGGATAGTGCTCGGCCAGTTTCCTCAACCTGTCCGAAAAGGCAAACCCGACGCCGATAACCATCCCCGCGTCGGAAGCCGCGGCCTGATTCAGGGCATGTTCCAGCTCCAGATTTCTCTTGTGCTCGATATAGACCGCTTTCACACCCAGCTCGGCGACCGCTTTTTCCAGACCGCGGTACGCGGAATCGTTAAACCCGCCGTCACCTCTGCCGCCAATATCGAAAATGAGCGCGACCTTCGGGGGGACAGGACTTTGCGCAGGGGAAGCTTGCGCCGCGACGGAAGAGGCTGCCAGAGTCAGCATCAACGAAAAAATCATCCCTATTCTTTTCATCCGGTATCTCCTTTCATTCAGCAC
>CAYSPF010000223.1:0-3341 GCA_964432775.1 uncultured Geobacter sp. | reverse complement strand
TTGATCCAATACTTTTATCCCGAAAAACTGTAAACAACGCTCGATTTTCTTACAAATTGCGGTATATCTGCTCGCTCTCCCGCAGCGCTGTCTCCGCCCGCTTGCGCTCGGCAATTTCCTTATTCAGCTCGGCATTGGCCGCATCCAGCCGTTTCAGGTTTTCCGTCAGTTGCTCTTCGCTTTGTTTCAGTTTTCGGAACAAAATCTCCTGGGGTTTGGTCAGGCCGGTTTCGATAAAGGCCAGATAGATCAGGTAGAAGGAAGCGATCTGGAAGAAATGACCGACCGTGTTGGTGATGCCGAAAGGATCCGAATACAAGGTGAAAGTCAATCCCGTGGCGATGGACAGGATGATCGAGGCGACGATGATCTTGAGCACCCGGGTATCGAAGGCCTGGCGGTTGATGAGCAGCAGGGCCAAGGCCCCCAGCAGAATCAGGCAGATGACATAATCGCTGATGACTTTGAAAGGGGTCAACCCCACCCCCTCGACGAAAGAAGCCGGGAATATGTTCCAGGCGAATACGGAGAGCAGAATAAGTGCCGTCGCCGCCGAATAGACGGCAAATAGGAGGGCCGTGTTGAGCTTTCGGCGGATGAAAAAGGGGGCGATGAAGAAGGAGATGCTCAGAACGTACCGGCTGGCGATGTAGAATGTGGGGCCGAGATTGCCGTAAGAAGCGGGGAATACGCCCATGTTCTTGTTGCCCAGCATGTGAAGCAGATCCAGGATAGCGAAGAAGAGAAAGGCGATGCTTGTATACAGGAAGTAACCGTTGTCCACCCGCTGCCGCGAACTCCAGACGATCGTAAAAGCGGAGGCGGCGATGACGATGGTTGCCCCGTCGGCGAGGCTGTGGAAAAGGTTGTAGTTGTATCGGCTGATGACGTAGAGGATGGGCAGCGCCAGCATCCAGAATAATGCGGTTCTATAATTTGCCGGGTTAAGGTGACCGCTCATGTTATCTTGCGAATCCTCGGTATCATTTATTTTTTTATTGATCGGCTTCTCGAGGTTGCGTTGATTCTGTGGTTCACCAAATCTTTTTCCTTGCCGTGACCCTGTATTCCACCTTAGATGATCTTCCTGATGACCTCGTCATCATTCCTCACGGGTTCGGTGATGCGAAATGGAAGGTCGCATCCTTATCCACTATCCCTTCCGCCCAAATCCGGCCGCCATGCTTCAGGATGATCCGCTGGGCGATAGCCGGAAGGCTCACCATGTGAGCGTGCTATTTCTCCTGGGAGCTTGAATTGCGCCCGGAGATATCGAGCACAACAAAAGCGAACCGCGGAGACCCCGTCGGCCCAGCCCCCAGATAGCTTGCCGTCACAAGAAGCCACTTGTCACCTTCCGCCAGGCGTCTGAAAACCTCAAAGGAGACTACGCGACCGCTTCGACGGGCTTCATCACAATGCTCCAGATACAGATTCACTACTTCAGCGGGCGTACCCAATTCGCTAATGGGTTTGCCGTAGACCTCATCCGGCTTCAAGCCATAGGCAGCGGCAACCGCTTTATTGACTGAGACATACCGTATGCTGCCATCTACGACCTCGACAATCCCCCTTAGCATCCCAGGACTGTCAAAGAAGGCATGGAGGAAGGACTCGCTCTCCCGCAGCTTCTCCTCGGCCTGTTTACGCTCGGTGATATCGTTGGCGGTGCCAAACCACTGCACGATTTCACCGTTCGCATCCATCATTGGAACCGCACGCGAAACCGTCCACCCCAGGCTACCATCCGCTCTCCGGACCCGATGTTCCAGTTCAAAAATACTCTTTGTCCGTATGGCTTCATGAATCGCGGCGGTCACTTGCGGCTGATCCTCCAAGGGAATGTATTCCTGGAGCCAACTGAGGTTTGGCTTTTCCGTGTTGGCGAGAAAACCATGGCTATGCAGCTGGGTCATTTCGCTCCAATCGGGGCTCATATAATACATCACTTCCGAACTGGACGTCACCAGGGCGCGGAAACGTGCTTCGCTCTCCCGCAGAGCATCCTCCATCTTTTTGCGCTCGGTGATGTCCACCAGCACGTGAACCGCGCCATGCGGCTGCTGCTGTTCGTCCAGCAGTGGCGTGCCGTAGCCGAGCAGGTGGCGGGTTGTGCCGTCGGTGAAGGCAAGGCTGAACTCGAAGTCCTTCACGTATTCTCCCCGTGCAGCACGTTGAGCGGGAAGTTCGTCGAGCCTTAATTCGCGACCATCCTTGATTGCTTTGAAATGGCGGGGTTTCATTTCGGGAGGAGCCGATAGTGAAGCCTCGGCACCTCGTGGTTGTTGCAGCAGTTCATCCGCCGCGCGGTTGCCTGTCATGTGAGCAGCGTCAGCGCCATGGACGATAATTACGGGCGTTGGCACGGCATCGAGGATGGTGGCCAACTCTTCGGCCCGTGCGTGTTCTCGCTTCTCGCTCTCCCGGAGTGCCTGTTCAGTTTTTAACCGCGACGCTATCTCCGCTTCCAACTCGGCAGTCCTGATCTTGACCTTATCTTCCAGGGTTCTGTGGGCTTCACGGAGTTCGGCTTCCGCTTTCTTTCGCGCCCGGTGGTCTTCTGCTTCTGCAAGGGCTCTCTTAACGGCAGGAGCCAACCGCTGCCGGAGCCGGTTTTTCAGAACATAGTCCTTTGCCCCGTGGGTGAGGATTTCAATCGCACGGTCCTCTACAAGGGCGCCGGTCACTAGAATAAATGGCGTGTCCGGACATCTTTTGTTGGCCTCCGCAAGCGCCAAGGCACCGTCGTATGTTGGAAGGTCGTAATCAGAGAGGATAAGATCGGGGCAGAATGCCTGAATTTCATGAACAAAATCCTCTTCACTTGTTACGACTCTTGTCGTGACACTGAGGCCGGCCTCTTCCAGTTCAAACTCGATCAAATCAACATCGGCGCGGGAGTCTTCCAGGATGAGGATGCGAACCGGGTCGAGCATGGCCTGACCTTCCAGGGGATAGGAGGATATATTCACATTTAAAATCTCGCATATTTGGGAATGCAGATCAACCGGGAATTACGGGAAATTGTGGTTACGGCGCTCTCAGCGGAGAATCAGGATGAAACATGCGCGTTTCACCCCGCTATCAGCTTCAGCAGGGGGAAATATTAAATACATTCAAAGCCAGTTGGGTCATTCAGGTCAACCGTCACCCTGAACGTCTACACCCATTTGGTAAGAAGCGAAAACCAGGAAGCGGCTTGCCGGTTGGAAGAGACGGTTTTTGCGGTTTATGGCGGCAGAAACGAAAAAGGGGTCAGCCATAAATCGGCTAACCCCTTGATTTTCATGGTAGGCGGTACTGGGATTGAACCAGTGACTTCTACCGTGTGAAGGTAGCAC
>CAYSPF010000222.1:0-3350 GCA_964432775.1 uncultured Geobacter sp. | reverse complement strand
GCGCCCCGCCAGCGGTAGATGGACTGGTCGTCGTCCCCCACCACGCACAGGTTCCGCCGCTCTCCCGCCAGGAGGCTCACCAGGCGGTACTGGATGGGGTTGGTGTCCTGGTACTCATCCACCAGGATCCAGTGAAACCGCTCCCGGTAGCGCTCGAGCACCTCGGGGAAAGTATCGAAGATCCGTACGGTGAGCATGATCAGGTCGCCGAAATCCAGGGCGTTGCACCTTTTCAGGCGATCCTGGTAAGCGGCATAGACCCGGGCGATTGTCTGCCCGACAAAATCGTCGGTGGGCAGGTCTTCGGCTACCCTGCCGCTGTTCTTGCAGTCGTCGATTGCCGCGGCGAACATGCGGGGAGGGAACTTCTTCTCATCCAGGTTGAACTCCCGGATGATGTCCTTCAGCACCCTCTCGGCGTCCCTGTCGTCGTAAATGGCGAAATGGGAGGTGTATCCCAGGCAGTCTATCTCCCGGCGCAGTATCCGGACGCAGGCGGAGTGAAAGGTGGAGATGAGCGGGCTGTCCCCGCCGGCCAGGAGCTTTTCCACCCTCTCCTTCATCTCGGCGGCCGCCTTGTTGGTGAAAGTGACCGCCAGAATCTTCCAGGGGGGGACGCCGTTCTCGCGGATCAGGTGGGCGATGCGGTGGACGATGACCCGGGTCTTGCCCGAGCCGGCCCCGGCCAGGATCAGGAGCGGCCCTTCTCCGTGGAGCACCGCCTCCCGCTGCCGGGGGTTCAGGTTCTGCAGAATCTTCATTGCGCTTCCTTCGAATCCGTTTTCGTGACCTCCTTTTATACCACGATGAAAAGAAGGAGCCAGATTTTTTTCATCCCCTCACCTCTGATCTCCTTGTGCCTAGTGTCCTTTGCCCTTTGCCTGATTCTTCCTCACCATCCATTTCCCGGCCTCGATCACCGGCACCACCGTGCCGGCGACGGCTGTGACGAACAGCCATTCCGCAAGGGTCAACCGGGATGTGCCGAAGGCGCTTCGGAGAAAGGGGACGGTCATCACCAGAAAGAGGAGGAGCAGTTCCCACAGGACGGTCAGGTTGAGCCACCGGTTGGCAAAGGGCCGCCGAAACACCGAATGGCGGTCGGAGCGGTAATTGTACGCCTTGAGGAACTGGATCAGCACCAGGGAAACGAAGGTCATGCTCATGGCCTTTTCGATGGGAAAACCGCAGTGCAGGGTTCCGGCGAACAGCGTCAGGTTGACCACCGCGGACCAGATGCCGCCGATGAGCATCAGGAAGACCACCGGCCGGGTGAAGATGCCGGCGGCGGCTTCCCGCGGCGGACGTCGCATCAGATCCGGCTCGGGGGGATCCACGGCCAGGGCCAGGGCCGGGAGGCCGTCGGTGGCGAGATTCACGTAGAGGATCTGCACGGCGCTCAGGGGAAGGGGCAGCCCGGCCAGCACGGCCCCCGCCATCAGCAGGATCTCGCCGGTGTTGGATGAAATCAGGTACATCAGGTATTTCCTGATGTTCTCGAAGATACCGCGCCCCTCCTCCACCGCAGCGACAATGGAGGCGAAATTGTCGTCCAGCAGGGTCATGGCCGCCGCCTCACGGCTCACGTCCGTGCCGGTGATCCCCATGGCGATGCCGATATCCGCCTTTTTCAGGGCGGGCGCGTCATTGACGCCGTCCCCGGTCATGGCGACCACCGACCCGGTTTGCTGCAGGGCCGTGACAATGCGGAGCTTGTGGGCAGGCGAGACGCGGGCGTACACCTCGACCTTTTGCGCTTCGCGTTCAAGCTCCGCATCGTCCATGGTCTCCAGTTCCACGCCCGTCACCACCCGCCCCTCCCCCAGGATCCCCAGTTCGCGGGCCACGGCGCGCGCGGTCATGGGGTGGTCTCCGGTGATCATCCGCACCCGGATCCCCGCCTCCGCGCAGGTCCGGACGGCGGCCCCGGCTTCCGGACGGGGGGGATCCATCATCCCCACCAGGCCGAGAAAGGTCATTCCCTGCTCTGCGTCCCCGAGCCCCGCGCCGGGCTTGCAGGCCACGGCCAGAACACGCAGCGCTTCACCCGCCATCTCCCGCGCCGCCTGGAGAACGGCTGTCCGCTCCTCCTCGTCCAGGAAAACGCTCTCCGAATCCGCAATCCGGAAGGAGCATGACGCGATAATCACCTCCGGCGCGCCCTTGGCACAGGCCATGACGCCATGCGGGGTATCATGGAGCGTGGTCATCCGCTTTGTTTCCGAACTGAAGGGGATCTCTCCAACCCGCGGGAACCGGCCGTCCAGCTCCTCCTTGTCCATCCCCGCCTTGGCTGCCGCCGCCACCAGGGCACCTTCCGTGGGATCGCCCGTAACCTCCCACCGGCCGTCCTTCCGTCCCCGGACAAGATGAACATCCGATGCCAGGGTCCCGGCCCTCAGCAGATCCCTCACCGGACCGGACGGCTCGACCTCCTCACCCCCGCACAGGAATGCGCCGCGCGGCTCATACCCTTCACCGGAGACCTCCCATCTCTCTCCTGCCACATACAGTGAGCGCACCGTCATCTCATCCCTGGTCAGGGTGCCGGTCTTGTCGGAACAGATAACCGAGGTGCTCCCCAGCGTTTCAACGGCCGGGAGTCGGCGGATAAGCGCGTTGCGGCGCACCATCCGCTGAACGCCCAGGGCCAGCGAGATGGTGACCACCGCCGGGAGCGCCTCGGGGACAACCGCCACCGCCAGGGCGATGCCGAAGAGAAACATCTCCAGGAGGCGCTGTCCGCGCAAGACGCCGAGGAGGACAATGAGGGCAACCAGTACGACGGCCGACATCGCCAGTACCCGCCCGACCCTGTCCAGGTTTTTCTGGAGCGGGCTTCTCTCGGTCTCGACAGTTTCCAGCATCCGTGCAATCCTGCCGAACTCGGTCTCCATCCCTGTCGCAACAACTACCCCGCGGCCCCTTCCACGGGAAACCGTGGTGCCGGCAAACGCCATATTCGAGAGATCGCCCACCGCCAGGTCGGGAACCGTGAGCGTATCGGCGTCTTTTTGGACCGGGCCGGACTCACCGGTGAGCGCAGCCTCGTCGATGCGCAGATTGACCGACTCCATGAGCCGCACGTCTGCCGGAACACGATTCCCCGCCAACAGAATGACCACGTCACCCGGCACAAGGGTTTGTGACGCCAGCCGCATCTCAGCTCCATCGCGAACGACCTGGGCGGCAGGGGCGGCCATGCGGCGCAAGGCGTCAATGGAGCGCTCGGCCCGGTACTCCTGCACGAACCCCAGGATAACGGCGAACAGTACGATGACGGTAATCACGACAGCCTCGACGCCGTGACCGAGAAAGGCCGAGATCGCCGTGGCTATCAGCAGGATGAT
>CAYSPF010000221.1:0-3366 GCA_964432775.1 uncultured Geobacter sp. | reverse complement strand
ACGGGACGAACATAGGTGTGGTTGCCCTTCTCCCCGAAGTGCAGCTTGATCGCCGCCAGGTCGCCCGGGACGATCCTTTCCTTCAGACCGCAGCTGTGCAGAAGCCTGCTAATCTTGTCGAAAAGATTCTCCTTCGTCCCTGCCCTCATATCGGCAAAATAGACTTTTGTGGACATGCAAGACCTCCGTTTCAGATAACTTCACCAGCAAGAAGAGTGTTACATGCGTATCGGTGAATTGTATACTTTTTCAGGCAGGGCTACAATGCGGCAAAAACATCTGCGAAATACCAATAATCCCGAGAACGGCAGGTTGAGTTGTCCGAAGAGAACGACTTCGGCCTGTTTCTGCGTCTCGTAGCGAAATGCAAGAAAACTCACGTATACGGATGTTATTTCTCCCGCCGGAACGGCCATGCCATGATCCCGCCTTCCAGGACCTTTACGTTCCTCCACCCTTTCGATTCAAGCAGGACGGCCGCCTCGTAACCTCGCAGGGAGATCTTGCAGTAACAGACGATCTCGCGATTTTTATCCGCCGGCAGATCCTCGAGCCGGCGCCGCAGATCGCCGATGGGAATGAGTGTCTCTCCGATGCCGAGACGCATCATTTCGAATTCTCCAGGCGTTCGGACATCGAGGATATACGGGGTCTTTCCCTCGTCCAGCTCCTCCTTGAACTCGATCGGTCCGATGCCTTTCAGCCGCCCCTTAAGCTTGTTCTCCATGATATGGGCGGTGGCGATGAAATGATCGATGGCAAGGGAGAACGGCGGCGCATAGGGCAGGTCCGCGTTCACCACGTCCGAAACCCTGAGCTTGCCGAGGAGCGCCACGGCCGCCATGGAGATCTGCTTGCCCACATCCCCTGGCCCTACACATTGGAGCCCGAGAATTTTTCCGGTTGTGCCGTCGACCACCATCTTTGAGATGAGCAGCTTGGCGCCCATGAATTCGGGCTTATCAAGGCTGGCGTTGATCACCGTCACGAGATTCCCGTATCCCTCCTGGCGTGCCCGGCTCTCGGAGAGTCCGGTGGAGCCGGCGTTGAAATCGAACACCTTGCAGATACCGGTGTGGAAGGTGCCGGGGAAGGTCACGCTGTTGCCGAGCACGGCGTTCTCACCGGCCACCCGCCCTTCCAGGTTCGCCAGATCGCCGAAGGGGGCGCGGGTCTTTTTACCGGTGATGCGGTGCACCAGCTCCACACAGTCGCCCACCGCGTAGATGTCAGGGTCGGATGTCTGCATGTACTCATCCACCATGATGCCTCCGGTTTCCCCGATTTCCAGTCCGGCCGCCATGGCCAGATCGGTGTTGGGGGCGACGCCGATGGCCAGAACCGCCAGCTCGCAGGGAAGCTCGGTGCCGTTTTCCAGCCTGACCGCCGTCAGTTTGCCGTTCTCGCCGATGAATCCGGCCAGCTTCACATCGGTGATGACATTTGCGGCCTTGCTGCGCACGTGGTTCTCCAGCACCTTGGCCAGTTCCAAGTCGAGAAACATCAGGATCTGCGGCAGCATTTCGATGACGGTGATATCGATGCCGGAAAGCTGGAGCGCTTCGCAGGTCTCGATGCCGATCAAACCGCCGCCGATTACCACCGCTTTCTTGATGGCGCCCTCGTCACGGAT
The DNA here is from genome assembly GCA_964432775.1 of uncultured Geobacter sp. Classification (GTDB taxonomy): domain Bacteria; phylum Desulfobacterota; class Desulfuromonadia; order Geobacterales; family Geobacteraceae; genus RPRC01. Next base: position 1,733 of record CAYSPF010000221.1, on the reverse strand, counting down.
GCGGCGCAGAAAATCGGCGTCGCGCATGGATTGGAGGGTCGTCACCCCTTCCAGGTCAATGCCGGGCAGCAGAGGACGGCGCGCCTTGGCGCCGGTTGCAATGATGAGCTTGTCGTAGGGTATCTCATCCACCGTTCCGCTTTTGATGCCGCGACAGTGCACCGTCCGGCGCTCAGGGTCGATGGCCGTTACTTCCGTCTCGGTGCGCGCCTGAATCCCCTTGGTGTTCACAAAGAAGTGGGGGTCGCGCACCTCGCCGTAGGGAGTGCTGAGCAGGGCGTTTCGGTTGTTGAACACACCGCCGATGAAATACGGGTACCCGCAGGACGCCATGGACATCTCCGGCGCTTTCTGGATAATGGTGACTTCCGCTTCGGGGTCCAGGCGCTTTGCCCGTGCCGCAGCCTTGGGCCCGGCCGCTGATCCGCCGATGACGATAATCTTTTTGCTCATGATTTCAATCCTCCTTTGAAAAGTAGTGAAGTGCGTTCCGAGGACAGGCCGATACGCAGGCGCCGCAGAGGAGGCAGTCGCTGTTGACGACTGTACCGCTTTCCGTGAAAAGAGCAATGCCATGTTCCATGGGGCAGTTCTTTTCACCGATTCCACAGGCGTCGACCGGGCCAGAAATATATGAAAAGTTATATATATGACAACCGGGATTGTCAATAAATTTGTCCGGCGATATCTTTGATTTCCTGTCAGGAAGATCAGAAGCGCCGGTCGGGCAGGGAATTAATTCGCGGGAGAAGCGTTGCGGGTCGGGAGGGATAGATTCATGGCAAGAGGACGTGAGGGGACGCTCCCCATGAACGTCCCCTCGTTCCCCTGGATGTAGGCGGGACAGGGCTCGTTATCGCGCGATCAGGTCCTGAAGCTTTCGCTGCAGCGCCGCACGGGCGGTCGGTGAGGGAGGTGTTCCGCCGATCCCCTTGAGCCGGAAACGGTCCACGGCAGTGCCCTTTATGGTTTCGACGGTCATCTCTTCCGGGAACAGGAACAAGAATGCCAGAAGATTGAGCAGTGCGGCGAGAAAGCCCAGCTGGTCCGCGGCCCTTACTTCCAGGTAGAGTGCCCCGTTGTGTTTCTCCGGTTCACCGATGGAGAACTCGGTGAGGGTAATGTCCGTTGCGGGAGCCGTGTCGCTCTCATCCAGCGCCAGTCCGAGAAAGTCGATTCGGTTCGGGTCCGTGACGCAACGGGAAGCATCCATTTCGAATACGGCATTCCAGGAGGTTTGGGCCTTCCTGGCGGAACCACTGATGACGCTGATCCCTTTCCGCGACAGCCCGCCCGACAGGGCGCCTGCCCACCCCGGCGGGAAGCGTCCCCATAGCTTCAGCTCGAAGGTTCCCGACATGGTACGCCGGAGCTCGCAACCGTTGGCGGCTTTGGCAGCCGGCGCCGGAAACTCTTTTTTTGCGGCTGTGAGTGTCATGGCATTCTCCTGGCGCCGATGTGTCGGCGCGTCTGCGCTGCATGAAATGTGGGCATATCCCGAGGAATATCTCCGTATGCCGGATACTTTGCAAACATCCGGCCAGCGAGTGAGGTGATATAAAAATGGCGCTGCGCCGAATGCTTTTCGGGAAAGGGCCTTATTACTACGCTTCCAATGTGTTTTTGTTCGGCAGAACTGCCTAAAACACGGGCACCACGCTCCTGAATGAACCATTCGCCTGCTGAGACCGCGAACGGAGGAGAAGTATTAGAAATATTGACTTATCACTTTC
>CAYSPF010000220.1:0-3405 GCA_964432775.1 uncultured Geobacter sp. | reverse complement strand
GCCAAGAACAGAAGGACGGAGTTCTCGCTCCTGAATTAGGCATGGATGAAACAGGGGGGAAGGCGGCTTCGGCTGCCTTCCCTTTTTTCCGCCAATGGAGGTTCACACGATGTTATTCCAGCTGAGAGGGACATTACCGAAGAGGACGGAGACCGTCATCGCCGTTGCCGGCACGGTCATCGTGCTTGCCCTGTGGACGGCAATAACCGAGGGGGGGCTCATCCCCAAGAGCATCCTGCCTTCCCCTGTCCGGGTCCTGACTTCCTTCGGTGAACTGCACAACAATGACGCGCTTGTCAGGAACGCGGCCTTTTCCCTCTACCTCAACACCCTGGGCCTTCTCGAAGCCATAGCCCTCGCTCTCCCCATCGGCTTTGTCATCGGGCTGTTTCCCGTATTCCGCACCATGACCGGCGGCTATATTACCGCGGGCAGGTTCATTCCGCTCACCGCCGTGGTAGGTGTCTTCATCGCCTGGTTCGGTATCGAAATCAACATGAAAGTGCAGTTTCTGGCATTTTCCATCTTCCTTTTCCTGCTTCCCGTCGTTATCCAGAAGATTGACGAGGTTGAAGAGGTCTACGTCCAGACCGTCACCACCCTGGGCGCCTCCCAGTGGCAGACCATCAAGCTGGTCTTCATCCCGGCGGTACTATCAAGGATATTCGACAGCATCCGCGTACTTGCAGCCCTCTCCTGGACCTATATCGTGGTCGCGGAAATGGTCAACGCCAACGGAGGCGGCGTCGGGGCACTCACGTATATATCCGCCAGACAGTCGCGTATCGACAAGGTCTTTGCAATCCTTCTGACTATCGTTTTTATCGGGTTTATCCAGGACAGGATCCTTCTCTGCGCAGACAGGTTGCTGTTCCCGTATAAATATCTGAAAAAGTGAGGAATCCGCATGGCTGTGAAAGAAAACGGAAACGGGAAGGTAGAGGACAAGGAAACAACCCTCCCCAATGTAATCCAACTGAAGAACGTGTCCCACACCTTCGACGGAAAGAAGAATGTTATCCAGGACTTTAACCTGCTTGTCGAGGATTATCCCGATAGCGGCCAGTTCGTCGTCATACTCGGTGTATCGGGGTGCGGCAAATCCACGGTCCTCAATTTCATCGCCGGCCTGCTGAAACCCACATCAGGCGAAATACTGGTGAACGACAAGCCGATCTCCTGTTGCTACCCGATGGTGTTTCAGAGGTACTCTAACCTGTACTGGAGGACCGTCCTGGAAAACGTGATGCTGCCGCTGGAGATAAAGGGAGAGATAACGAAAGAAGGAAGAGATAAGGCCAAGGCAATGCTCGAGATGGTCGGCCTGCAGGACCACATGGACAAGTACGCCAGCGACCAGGTCCTGTCCGGGGGGCAACTACAGCGCATCGCCATTGCACGGGCACTGATGGAAGACCCGAGCATCATCCTCATGGACGAACCGTTCGGAGCCCTGGATATCCATACCCGGACCAAGATGCAGCTTCTCCTGAAGAGCATCTGGGAGCCCCGCAACATCACCATCATCTTCGTGACCCACGACATCCAGGAAGCGGTATTCCTCGGCGACGACATTTATATCATGGACGCGAATCCGGGCCGCATCGTCGAACGCTACAAGGTGGATCTCCCCCTCCACCGGGAGCGGGAGATCCGCAGGGACCCGAAATTCGCCAGGCTGGTGGGCGAACTGGAAGACTCGCTGTTCGCGCTGAACAACAAGATGAAGCAGTAGTGCGGGAAAGGATCGGAAACAATTACCATGGCCGACTGTAGTCTTGGGTCCGTCATAGAACCTTCGCTGCACGTTCTTCATAAACCTTTTTTCGTGCATGAACGACGCTCAGGGTCGGGTCGACGTAGCAATCCCTGCCGCTTTGATCACGGCATTTTCACACCACATTCCGCACAGAACTTGGCATCCGGAGCAACCGGCTTGCCGCATGTCGGGCATACCGCCGAAAGCTGTTTGCCGCACTCCTGACAGAATCTGGCGCCTACGGCTACCGGCTTCCCGCATGCCGGGCAAACCGGCGGGGCCGCGACCGCAGTGCCGCAGCCGGGGCAGAACTTAGCTCCGGCAGCCAGGGTGGCATTACATTTGACGCAGGATTGTCCTGCCTGTGGCGCAGCTTGAGATTGTTGCGGCTGCTGGGCGGGTTGCGTAAAGGCCCCGCCCATGGCCTGGCCCAGGCCTACCCCTGCGCCGATACCGACACCAAGCCCGGCTATGCCGCCCTCGTTTTTCGCCGCATCACGCAAGGCTGCCAACTGTTCGACTGCGGCGTAGTTTCGCATTCCGTTCGCATCTATCTGTCCCATGGCGCTGACTGCCTGAGCCTCGGCAATCTTGTCGGCAATCTTGCCGATTCTTGCTCTGGTCTCGTCGTCGAAATCGGTATTTTCGATCCGGAAATCGGTCAGCTCGAACCCGAGTTTTGTCAGAATCTCCTTAAGGCCTGTGAACAGTTGATCCGAGAGCTCCACCCGGTTTTTGTCGACCTCGATATAACTGAAGCCCGATTCGGCCATAAGGTCTGTCAGCGGGGTCAGCATCCTGTCGACAATTGCGGTCCTGACCTCGGCAATGGAAAAATAGTTTCGCGTCCCTGCTATGTTGACAAAGAAACGTTCCGGGTCGACAATCCGAAACGCAAAGTTGCCGAACGCCCGCAGCCCTACCGGGAATTTGTATTTTGGATCTTCATATTTGATTGGTCCCTTGGTCCCCCATTTCTGGTCGAGAAATTCAGTGGAGCGAATGAAGTAGATGTTGGCCTTGTGCTCCGATTCAAAGGCCTGCATGAACTTGGTCACCGTGGTCCAGAAGGGTATGTTTGCAGTGGCAAGCTCGAACAGGCCGGGTTGCGCATGAACCGCCTTTACCGCCCCCTCATAGACAAATATGGCGGTCTGGCCGGGGTTAACCAGCAGTTTGGAGCAGTTTTTCAGCTCGTCGCCGCTACCGTCCCAGCGCCATATCAGGATGTCCGGGCTGGGGTCTTTCCACTCGATTACCGATCGCAGCTGTCTTTTTGCACCGTCAAATATTCCCATGTTCGTCTCCCTTTTCTTTCCGGTATCGTTGCTGTCGTCCCGTCAGGTACCGTAATCCTCATCCTGGTCAATGCGGGACAGAATCCAGTCAAAGTTTTTACCTGAAACAAGCATGCCGCAATAGGGGCACTCTCCGGTCATGCCAACCTCAAGTGAAGCGCCGCAGCCCGAGCAGGTATGGCTTGTGCCTGCGTCTCCCTTGCCCCCGGCCACCCGGACAAATGTCCAGTATTCGGAGAAACTGCGTGGCGCACTGTCTCCCCCGACAACCTTCCCCCCCTCATCCATGCAGCGATCGACCATGGATGCGGCTATGCGGGCCGTGATACTGTCGTAGAACGGATCCAC
>CAYSPF010000219.1:0-3421 GCA_964432775.1 uncultured Geobacter sp. | reverse complement strand
GGCAATCCATCCGGCCAAGGGATCGATGCGGAACGCCTCATCGACAACCTGGCGATTCTTTCGGCGCACGGCCGGAACAACGGAGTGGCCGTGGCGCTGGAAAACCTGACCACCCCGCTCACCAACGATCCGCGCCGGTTCCGCCGCATCGTGGCGGAGAGCGACGCCCGTGTCACCATCGATATCGGCCACGCCCATGCGGTGCGTCATCTCCACCCGTTGGATGATATCTACGGCGCGTACGTCCTTCCCAACAGGAACCGGATACTCAATGCGCACATCTATCACACGGAACTGGACGGCTACGGTCACGTTCCTCCCGATTGCCTGTCTGACATTTACAACCGCCTGGACCTCCTCGGTCTGGCTGCCTCCTGCGACTGGTGGGTCATCGAGCTCATGAATCCGGTGGAGGTGCTTCGCACCCGTGACATTCTTCGAAGCTACCTCGCCACCACCTCCTTTCTGCCCGGCGCGGAACCGTACAACAAACCGCTTCCCCTGGCCGCCGCGTAGGATATACTTCCGAGACAGGAATTCAGACTGAAGGCTGAAAACTGAAGGTGTAACAACTTTGCCTTTCGCATTTCCTTGAGCCTTCAGCCTATCAACCTGACTTTCTACCAAAGGGACCGGACATGCGCTGCATCCTTCTCCTTCTCGACGGGCTCGGTGACCGGAGCCACGCGATCCTCAACAACAAGACCCCCCTCCAGGCCGCCCATACCCCCCATCTCGATAGTATTGCATCCATCGGCATGAACGGTCTGTTTCACGCTCACCTCCAGGGAACCGCCCTGCCGAGCGAACTTGCCCATTTTCTCCTGTTCGGCTACCGGATGGAGGATTTTCCGGGACGCGGTGTCGTGGAAGCGCTCGGGGAAGGTCTCGATATCAGGGACGGTGATGTGGCCCTCCTCGCCCGGATTTTCTCGGTGGCGGAAGAGCGGCAGACCCTGATTCTCACCCATGAAAACCCCGAACTGGACCGTGAGAGCTGCCGGGTTTTCCACAGCGCAATCCGGAGTTTCAACGCTCACGGCATTGAGGCGGAATTCCTCCCCACCAGGGGCATCGGGGGAATTCTCCGTCTCAGGGGAGACGTGTCGAAGGCCGTGACCGACTCCAATCCGATTATCGAAGGGCGGCCCCTGATGGAGGTCCTTCCGCTGCGCGCCGTGTCGGACGATTCCCGCGCGCGGAACACGGCCCGTTTTCTCAATGACTACCTGCGCTGGAGTTACCGGACTCTCTCTGAGCATCCCCTCACCATGGAACGGGTGAAGAAAGGGCTTCCGCCCATCAATGCGGTCGGCACGCAACGGGCCGGAATGCCGGCCGGGCTCCCCTCCTTCACGGACAAATGGGGTCTCAGGGGGCTGCTCATCGCATCCGGCGCCGTATACCACGGGCTCGGCCAAGCCGTCGGGATGGAAACCCGCAAGGTCAAGGATACGGACGACCCGGCCGGGGACCTGCGGGAGAGACTGGAAATTGCGCATAACGCCGAAGAGTACGATTTCATCCACGTCCATACCAAGGTCACGGACGAAGCCGGTCATACGAGGGATCCGCTGGTCAAGAAACGGGTGATCGAGGCAATCGACACCGCGCTGGACTATGCCCTTACGGAGATAGTCCCGAATGAAGATATCCTCTTTATCGTCACCGCCGACCATTCCACGGCATCCTCGGGCACGATGATCCATACCGGCGAGAATGTGCCTCTGGTCATGACCGGGAAATACGTCCGGCGGGATGATGTGAGGAAATTCGACGAGGTGAGCTGCGCCGCCGGAGGACTCAGCCTTGTCAGGGGGAAGGAACTCATGTACCTGGTTCTGAACTTCCTTGACCGGGGAAAGCTCCAGGGGCTGATGGACTCACCGGATGACCAGCCGTTCACCCCGGGCATCTATACCGCTCTGAAGGTTGGCTGATCCATCGCAAGGAGCTCTTCCATGACGAAAGAAACGACTCCCTATGCCGAAACAGGGGTCATCCACGGCCGTTTCCAGGTCCTCCACAACGACCACCTCGTGTATCTCCTGGCGGGAATGGCGCTCTGTCGGCACCTGGTGGTGGGGATCACCAACCCGGATCCGCTCCTGACAAGGGATGAATCCGCGGACCTGAAGCGGAGCAATCCGACCGCCAACCCGCTCACCTATTTCGAGCGGTACACCATGGTGCGCGCCGTGCTCGAAGAAGCGGGCATCGAGTCTTCGCGTTTTTCCGTAGTCCCTTTTCCCATCAACATCCCGGAGCTCTATCGATACTATGTTCCCCTCGATGCGTTGTTCTTCCTCTCCATCTATGACGATTGGGGGAAGCGGAAGCTGGAGTACTTCAGAACGCTCGGACTGGCGACCCATATTCTCAGGGATGTTTCCAGAGATCAGAAAGGCCTGAGCGCCACCGACATCCGCGGCCGCATGGCGTGTAACGAACCATGGGAAGAAATGGTCCACCCCGCCGTAGTCACTCTCATGAAGAAATGGGATATCCCCGGCCGCCTGCGCGCATTGATGCAATCCCCGTAAATGAGAAGACGGAAAGAGGAAATTCCTGGTCCCTTCTTTCTCACCCTTTCCTTGCCGTCGCCATCCCCTGACGGTTTTTCTCATAAACCGCCCCCCTCTTGATCTACCTTATTATTCATTTTACAAATAGTATTCATTGGAAACATCGACATTATCCATTTGACTTCCCGCGCCTGAAACCTTTATGTACTCATTAACATAACAAACAACGAGACAGGCTTTTCCTATGAAACGGTGACGGGAAACCGAACCGACGCCTGTTCCCGGTTGAACGTTGTACCGCATTCGGTACGCCATGACATGACATGGCAATTCAGTGAGGGAGGAAGAGATGACGATGAAGCGTTTGGTGTATGGCGCACTGCTGCTGGCGGTTTCGCTGCTTGCAGGGTGCGGGAGCACGGTCGCGGAGAAATCCACGACGAGCGATGCAGGTGTACAACTTGTGGCGGCATCAAAGGATTTTCCCAATGCGGATCTCCTGGTTACCCCCGAGTCCGTCCAGGCAAACCTTGGCAACAGCGGGCTGGTGATTATCGATGCGCGGGGATCAGGGTATGATAAAGCCCATGTTCTCGGCGCCATCAGCATGATACATAATAATTTCTGGGAATGGGGAAAAGGCCTGAAGGACACCGCGACGCTTGAGGGCCTGCTGGGCAAGGCGGGGCTGACGCGAGATTCCAAAATCGTCATCTACGACAATACGTCCGCTTCCTGGGGCGCGGCCGGCCGTATTTTCTGGATGCTCGAATATCTGGGCTGTACCGACGTGCACATTATGAACGGTGGATGGGATAAATGGATTGCGGACGGCAGGCCCGTAGAGGCTGCCGTAAATACCCTTCCCGAAAAGAAATTCAGCGCACAGGTGAAAT
>CAYSPF010000218.1:2177-3423 GCA_964432775.1 uncultured Geobacter sp. | reverse complement strand
AGGTATGGCGGGAGATCCTGGCCGGAGGGGCGGCGAAGATCCGGGAGGCGGGGGCATGCTTGGTGGGGGGCCATACCGTGGAGGATGACGAGCTGAAATACGGACTTGCGGTGACCGGCCTCGTCCATCCGGACCGGGTGATACGGAACTCCACGGCCCGGCCGGGCGATCTGCTGCTCCTCACCAAGCCCATCGGGACGGGCATCGTTTCCACCGGGATCAAGGCGGAGATGGTTTCCGACGTGATGGTGGACGAGGCGTGCCGCTGGATGACCACCCTGAACGACGCGGCGGCACGGATCATGACGGAGTGCGGCGCGAATGCCGGCACCGACGTGACCGGCTTCGGCCTCATCGGCCATGCCTCGGAGATGGCCCGGGGCGCCGGGGTCACCCTGGTCCTGGACCTCAACGCGGTGCCGATCATGCACGGCGTTTCCGACCTGATCCGGGACGGCCTGATCCCGGCCGGCTGCTACCGGAACCGGGATTTCTATGCGCGGCTCCTGCTGGACAGCCGACCGTCACGGAACGCGGAACCGGCAGCGCACCCGGCGGACGACCTCATCCCCCTGTTCGACCCGCAGACCTCGGGGGGGCTCCTGATCGCCCTGCCTCCCCAATCCGCCGACACCTTTCTCCACACAGCGGCGGAACGCGGCTGCTTTGCCGTCCCGGTCGGCGAGGTTGTTACGGCCCGCGGGCACAGCGTTGAGATCCGCTGACCGTCTTGCCATAGCCGTCGACGTCGGCACCACCACCCTCGGCGCATCCCTCGTGGACCGGGAGACCGGAGAACGTCGCGCCTTTGCCGGCCGGGCCAATCCCCAGCGGGAGTTCGGCGCCGACGTGCTCGCGCGCCTGCAGGCGGCCTCCGCGTCCGAAAAATGTCTTCGGGAAATGTGCGGCAGGATTACCGGGGCACTGGAGGAGATGGCGGACGAACTCCTGCACGGAGCGGGCGCCGATCCGGAAGACCTGGAGACCATTGCCATTGCCGGGAATCCGGCCATGGAACATATCCTTCTCGGACTTCCCGTCACATCACTGACCTTTCTTCCGTTCCGGCCGCTGTTTTCTGAAGGGCAGAGGGTGCGGACCTCCCGACTCGGCTGGAAGCGGGATCTTGATGCGTACCTCTTCCCCCTGCCCGGCGGCTTCGTGGGAGGAGACCTGGTGGCCTTTCTCCATGGCTGCCGGAATGGTGAGACTCCCCACTCCCCACCCCTCACCCCTCACACGCTCT
>CAYSPF010000218.1:0-2077 GCA_964432775.1 uncultured Geobacter sp. | reverse complement strand
TCGTGGAAACCGGCCCCGGCTTCGCCTTTGTCCTCTACCGGGACGCATCGCGTACGGTCCATCTTTCCCAGGAGGATATCCGGCAGGTGCAACTGGCCAAGGCCGCCGTCCGCGCCGGGATGGAGGTCCTTTTCCAGCGCGCCGGGATATCGTCCGGGGAGGTGGAGAGGGTGATCCTGACCGGCTCCTTCGGCGCGGTACTGTCCCCCGAATGGCTAAAAAACGTTGGAATTTTCTCCGAAAACATGGTAAAAATTGCCCTTTTCATGGGGCAGGGAGTGCTGGTGGGCGTGGAACGGGTGCTGTGCGAACCGGACGGGTTCGCGGCGATCGATAAACTGGCGCAGCGCGTCCGGGTCATCCCCCTCTCCGGGACCCCCTCCTTCGAAAAAAGCTTTCTTGAACAGATAAATTTTCCCCGGATCTGACTACCATCTCCCGCTCGGAATCATACAGATTAATTCATTTCCATTTCACCCCGAGTCTCCGCATACAGCCGGAGACGGGTTTCAAAGGAGACAGCAATGGCAAAGATAACACGCGCGCTGATCAGCGTGTCCGACAAGACCGGCGTTCTTGAATTCGCCCGCGAGCTTGCACGATACAACGTGGAGATACTTTCAACCGGCGGCACCGCCAGGATGCTGCGCGAGGCGGGACTTACGGTCAAGGACGTTTCAGAGTTCACCGGCTTCCCGGAGATGCTGGACGGCCGGGTAAAGACCCTGCACCCCAAGGTGCACGGCGGCCTGCTGGGGATGCGGAGCAACCCGGAGCATGTGGCCAAGATGAAGGAGCACGGCATCGAGAACATCGATCTGGTGGTGGTGAATCTCTACCCCTTCGAGGCCACCGTGGCAAAAGAGGGATGCACCCTGGAGGACGCCATCGAGAACATCGACATCGGCGGCCCCACCATGCTCCGTTCCGCGGCCAAGAACTGGCCCGACGTCACGGTGATCACCGACCCGGCCGACTATGAAAAGGTGCTTGGGGAAATGACTGCAAGCGAAGGGAGCGTTTCCCGGGAGACCAACTTCGGCTTGGCGGTGAAGGTCTACCAGCGCACCGCAGCCTATGACGCGGCCATCTCCAACTGGCTCGGCTGCCGCACCGGCGAAGGGATTGCCCTCTTCCCCGACACCTTCACCTTCCAGGTGAAAAAGGTCCAGGGGATGCGCTACGGCGAGAACCCGCACCAGAACGCGGCCTTCTACGTGGAGGCGAACGCTGCCGAGGCATCCACCGCAACGGCTACCCAGATTCAGGGCAAGGAACTTTCCTACAACAACATCGGTGACACGGACGCTGCACTGGAGTGCGTGAAGCAGTTCAACGACGCCCCCACCTGCGTCATCGTCAAACATGCCAACCCGTGCGGCGTTGCCGTCGGCGAATCCCTGCTCGACGCCTACGACCGCGCCTACAAGACCGACCCGGAGTCGGCCTTCGGCGGCATCATTGCCTGCAACCGGGAGCTGGACTCCGCCACTGCCGCCGCCATCGTGGAGCGCCAGTTCGTGGAGGTGATCATCGCGCCGGCCATCTCGGCCGAAGCGTCAGCCATCGTGGCAGCCAAGAAGAACGTGCGGCTGCTCTCCTGCGGGTCCCTCCCTTCCTCATCCGCGCAACGGCTCGACATGAAGCGGGTGACCGGCGGACTGCTCCTTCAGGATGCCGACCTGGCCCTGTACAACGAGCTGAAGGTGGTATCGAAGCGCACCCCGACGGAACAGGAAATGGCCGACCTCCTCTTTGCCTGGCGGGTGGCCAAATTCGTCAAGTCAAACGCCATCGTCTACGCAAAAGGTAAGATGACCGTCGGCGTGGGCGCGGGGCAGATGAGCCGGGTCAACTCGGCGCGCATCGCCGCCATCAAGGCGGAACACGCCGGTCTCGAAGTGAAGGGAGCGGTCATGGCCTCCGACGCCTTTTTCCCGTTCCGGGACGGCATCGACAACGCTGCCGCGGTCGGCATCACCGCCGTCATCCAGCCGGGCGGCAGCATGCGCGACGCGGAGGTCATCGCAGCCGCGGACGAGCACGGCATGGCCATGGTGTTCACCGGCATGCGGCA
>CAYSPF010000217.1:0-3458 GCA_964432775.1 uncultured Geobacter sp. | reverse complement strand
AGGGTTTCAAGCCGGGATTCCTGCTCCGCCTGCTTACGGAGGAGTGAGTCCCGGTTGGCGCATCCGCAGAGAGCCAGCAGGCAAAAAACGATGATATAACCTCTGGTTGTAGCCATTGAGCCCCCCTTAAAATGATTTCTATGTGTAAAGCTAAATGGGTGCTTTGTCAAGGAGAAAGCAGGAGAAAGGGAGGGGCGGGGCGGGCTTTTGGGTTTTCTTCACTCCCCGGATATGCTAGTGTTCGGTCGATTGTAAAGCGACCCGTTCAGGAAAGGTAGCACTCCCGTGAAAGTCCCCGAACTGCTTGCGCCCGCCGGAAACCTGGAAAAGCTTCGCATGGCCGTTCATTACGGAGCGGATGCCGTGTACCTGGGAGGAAAGGAGTTCAGCCTGAGAAGTCTGGCGGACAACTTCTCCCTGGATGATCTCACCGAGGCAGTCCGCTACTCCCACGAGCGGGGAGTGAAGGTCTATCTGGCAACAAATATCTTTCCCGGCAATGACGACCTGGAGGAAATGCAGCGCTACCTGGAAAAGGTCGCGCATATCCCCGTTGACGCCTGTATCGTCGCGGATCCGGGAGTTCTCGATCTGGTGAGGGAGATCTCGCCCGCCCGGCCGATACACCTTTCCACCCAGGCGAACACCACCAACTGGCGGAGCGCCCTGTTCTGGAAACGACAGGGGGTAACGAGGGTAAACCTGGCGCGCGAGTTGTCCCTGGAGGAAATACGCGAGGTGAAGGAAAAGGCCGGGCTCGAAGTGGAAGTCTTCGTCCATGGCGCCATGTGCATCTCCTATTCGGGCCGTTGCCTTCTTTCAAGCATCATGACCGGCAGGGACGCCAACCGGGGAGAGTGCGCCCATCCCTGCCGCTGGGGGTACGCGCTCGTGGAGGAGCAGCGTCCGGGACGCTATTTCCCCGTGGTGGAAGACGAGAGGGGGACCTTTATCTTCAATTCCCGGGACCTCTGCCTGCTGGAACACCTGCCGGAGCTGGTGGCGAGCGGAGTCGACTCCCTGAAGATCGAGGGAAGGATGAAGGGGATCCACTACGTTGCATCGGTGGTGCGGGTCTACCGGGAGGCGCTGGACCGCTACCGCGACGACCCGGAAGGTTTTCGGGTCAGGGAAGAGTGGCTTGATGAATTGAAGAAGATCAGTCATCGGGGCTACACGACCGGCTTCCTCTTCGGCAGGCCCGGCGAGGAGGATCGTGAATACGATTCCGACTACCTGCGGAGCCACGAATTCGTCGGGGTCGTGACCGCTGCTGCGGATGACGGTGACGTGACCATCGAGGTGCGTAACCGGATCAAGGTCGGAGACCAGGTGGAATTCATTGGTAGAGGCATGTCGGCCCACCGTATCACCATCACGGAGATGACGGATGGAGAAGAAGTAGGCTCCGCAGTTCTTTCCGTGGCCCACCCCAATAAGCTTATCAGGATGAAAGTTCCGTTTCGGGTGGAGAAAAATGATTTGCTGCGCAGGGAAAAGAAGCCCGCCGGAATTGACGGAGAGGGGTAATTCCTGTATCGTGAGCCCTTCCGCACCGCTCAACGCCGGTCTCCGTACGGAGAATTATCAAGAGTGCGGCAAAGGAATCCTTTTTCATGCACACTATTTCCCAGTTCCTGACGCGCAAACAGGGAAATGCCTGGGTGGATATCTCGGCCCTTCTCCTTGTTTTCGCTTTCTTCTTTCTCCTGTTCCTGGGAACCCTTCCCTTCAAGGAGCCGGATGAAAGCCGCTATGCCGAAATCCCCCGGGAGATGCTGGAGAGCGGCGACTTCATTACACCCCGACTCAACTACGTCAAATATTTCGAAAAACCTCCTCTCCACTACTGGGTGAATGCCCTGTCACTCTCCGTGCTGGGACGAAATGAGGCCGCGGCCCGCCTGCCGTCGGCTATTTTCGGACTCTGCGGCGTTCTTCTCGTTTATCACCTGGGCAGAAGACTTTTCGGACGCAGGGAGGGTCTTTATTCCGCGATGGTGCTGGCTTCTTCCGTGGGCTACCTGTTCCAGTCCCGCATGAACATCATAGACAATACCCTGGCCTTCTGCATGACGGCGACACTGGGCTGCTTCCTGCTGGTGTCGCAACGGGAAGAGAGCAGAAAAGGGCTGTACTACCATCTCTTTTACCTGTTCGCGGCCCTGACCGTTCTGGCCAAGGGGCTCATCGGCATCGTCCTGCCGGGCGGGATTCTCTTTCTCTATCTTCTCCTCACAAGGCGCTGGAGACTGCTGCGGGAGATGCGTCTTGCCACGGGGATATGCCTGTTTCTCGCGGTCTGCGCGCCCTGGTTCGTGCTCGTGTCTCTGCGGAACCCCGAGTTCCCCCAATTCTTCTTCATCCACGAGCACTTCGACAGGTTTCTCACCAAGGTGCACGGCCGCTACGAACCGCCGTGGTTTTTCATTCCCGTACTGCTTGGCGGGATGGTTCCGTGGACCTTCTTCCTGCCCGCAACAGTCAGCGAGGCCTGGAAGAAACGCGATTCGAGACGGTTGTTTCTTTTGCTTTGGGCAGGGGTGATCTTCGCCTTCTTTTCACTGTCCAGCTCCAAGCTCATTCCCTATATCCTGCCGGTTTTCCCGGCCATGGCCCTGCTGGTTGGCACGGCCGTCTCGGAGGCTCTGGATAACGGCGGTCGTTTGTTCGGCGCCCAGGCGCTATCAGCCGTCCTTTTCCTGTTCGTCGCCGGTTCCGGGACCATTCTCTATACGCACCTGGCGGCTCATCCGAAGATCGGCGCGGACGACGCGTTCCTTCTGGGCGGCATATTCATCGTCGGCAGCCTCCTTTCAGGCTGCGCGCTGATGAGGAAAAGCCGGGTAATCGCCCTTGCCCTGCTCTGCCTGACGGCAAGCATGGGCGCCATGAGCGCTCCTTCCGCTGTTTTCGCCCGCTCCATTGAAAAGAGGTCTACCCGTGAACTGGCCCGTATTGTCCGCGAACGGTATCCGGATACCCCGCTGGTGAGTTACGGTACCTACCGGCAGGGCCTCCCCTTCTATGCGGGGAGGCGGGTTGTCCTGGCCGGACCCGTCGGCGAACTGGAGTTCGGCAGTCTGCGGGAGAAGCAGGCTGGATGGTTCATCGACAAGAAAACCTTCCACGGGTGGTGGGATTCGCCGACCGCGTACGTGGCCCTCATCAGCCGTGACGATCTGCCCGGTTTCCGTTCGCTGGTAAAGACCCCGGTGAAAACGATTGCGGCCTCGGGCGGGATGGTGCTCATAAGTAACAGGTGATGGTTGACGAAATCCCCCTCAATCCCCTTTTCTCAAAGGGGGAAGAATAATCTGAAGGGCATTTTACCCCCCTTTATGAAAGGGGGGCAGGGGGGATTTAGGACGTATCGAGACAATGAGGCTCATGTAATAAGTACAAAGGAGTTCCCTCTCCCCTGGTGGGAGAGGGTTGGGGAGAGGGGGAAGATGACA
>CAYSPF010000216.1:3050-3485 GCA_964432775.1 uncultured Geobacter sp. | reverse complement strand
TCCGACGGAACGGTTCACGGGCTATTTTGTCGCGGTACGAGCTACCAAGGCAGACGTCGTTTCCGCACGGCAAAGGAGTGCTTGAATAATGATATTTGAGCTGATGGAGAAATCCCTCCTGAATACACCCGTTCTTGGCCGTTTGTACCGGAAAAGGGCGGCAGCTCTGAAAGGATGGAGTTGCCGCACCCTCAACCTCTTCGGGATTCTCAAGCCCTATACCTTCGTCCAGTGGCTGGCAACCAACCGTTGCAATTGTTCCTGCCCTTATTGTGAAACGTCCTCTGGAGAGGCGAGCGCAGGAGAGTTGACTCTGGAAGAGGTGAAGGGATTGATTGACGACCTGCACGCCATGGGGGTCCGGCGTTTGTTCATTTCCGGTGGCGAGCCTCTCATGAGGGGGGATATCGTCCCGATAATGGAGTATGCGAACCG
>CAYSPF010000216.1:0-3040 GCA_964432775.1 uncultured Geobacter sp. | reverse complement strand
GGAGCAGGGTGCGGATCGGGATTGCGACTAACGGCTGGCATGTGACGGAGATGGAATCGTTTCTCATGGAACGGAACTTCTTTCTCTACTTCACCAGTCTGGACGGAATGCCCGAATACCACGACGAGATTCGCGGGAGGAAGAATGCCTTTGTCCGGGCCATGCAGGGTCTTGATCTGTTTGCCCGAATGAAGGTGCCGGTGAGGATGATAAACACGGTGGTTCATCCGGGAAACATCTCCCAGTTGGAGAAGATGGTTCATATGGTGAAAAACTCACGGGCCACTTCATGGCGCTTGTCGCCCGTTTCGAACGTAGGCAGGGCCTCCGGAGAAAAAGGCTATGAGATCAGTGGCGAGCAGTTGCGCTACCTGGCCGACTTTGTGGAAAGGCGACGAAAAGATGTTCCCGTTGAATTCGGCCATGCGCACATGTATCTGGGAAATTTTGCCGGACATACCGTCGGCAAGCCCTTTTTTTGCGGTGCGGGGCTGACGCGCTGTACCATCATGCAGGACGGTGAGGTGGTGGGTTGTCACCAGATTTTTGACGATAAATTCTCGGAAGGGAATATTCGCGACAAATCTTTTCCGCATATCTGGAAAAACGGTTTCACCCGCTTTCGCGAGAAGTCCTTAGCGGACGCCTGTATCGGTTGCGCCTATTGTGAATCCTGTCGAGGCGGCTGCTGGGCCGAAATGGAAAAGAGGGGCTCCTGCTTGAAATCGATCTGGAACGAAGGGAAATAGGCCGCACGATGCGCGTTGCCGAACCGGCCGACACGACCCTCCATTTTCTGCTGAGCATACTCAAGCGGGTGCTTCTGCTGCCCCGCTCGTTCCGACTCATCTGTCTCGTCTTTCCAGAGGAGAACGGCCGGGAAGGGCGTGTCGCGTATTTGGGAGAAGGTGAGAGTGTTTCGTATGTGAGAAACATCTTTCAGCTTGAAGGCGGGGAGGTTTCGGAAAGGCGGATTCCGTTCTGGCGTATCGGGAAAGCGATACGAGAGATGGTGCGCCCCGGAACGATTCTGTGTGTTGAGGTGAACAGGCTTTTAGGATCTTGTCTGCCGGGAAATCTCTTGCCGTCATTCCCCTGGGTTCGACAACGGGTTGTCCTCTCGAGCCCGGAATATGCAAAACGAAAAAAAGCAATCAATGCGGTGTACGGCAGGAAAGTGCGGAAATTCGGCTACCGGTTTCGCATGGTAACTGATACCGGGTTGTTGAAACAGTTTTATACGGAACTCTACCTTCCCCATATAAGCGCCCGTTTCGGGGAGGAACAGTCCGCGAGAGGCTTGGCCGAGCTGGAGAAGGCCGTGAAATCCGGTTTTCTTCTGCAGGTTCTCCACGATGATCTCTGGGTCTCCGGCGCTGTATGCAGGGTACGGAAAAAGGAAATTTCGGTGCTGACATTCGGCCATCTTTCGGAGGATATCTTCCCTCTGGGACGGGGAGCGCTCTCTGCGGCATACTATTGCATCTTTTCCTATGCGGAGAGCGCCGGGTTGGAGTTTGTTGATCTTGGCCGAAGCAGGCCCCACGCAGCGGACGGAGTCTATTGGCACAAGCAACGGTGGGGTGCGCTCCCGGAGAAAGATCCCTGGCCCCATACCGCCATCCGGTTTTTCCTGCCGGATGGGTGCGACCTCCCTGAACGCCTGGAGAAGATGCTTGTATGGAACGGCAGGACATTTGATGAATTGGGAGCGGCACGGAAACAGAAGATGTTTCCTGCGGGAACAAACCGGGAAAAATGAGCTGAAGCAAGGCTCTTGAAACAATCTCTGGAGGGTCCTTGCGTTGCAGGCCGCTTTTCCAATGCCGCGAATTCTGTCCAATCCGGCGCGGGTATCATCTGCCGAGTGATGTGTTGGCGCTGGCGCTACTCCCCGCATACCGGCCGTTCGGGGGAGTTTGCCCGGCGAGAACCGGTGATTTTCCGGATGGCGCCATGTGCTCATCTGTAATTGTTGATCTGGAGAGCGGTAATGGAACAGGAAAATATCATTTTCTCCGTTGTTATCCCCACGTACAATCGTTCCGAGCAACTTCTGAACTGTCTCAAGGCGTTGGCCCGCCAAGAGTACGACCGGGATTGCTTCGAAGTGATCGTGGTGTCGGATGGTGGTGAGTTTCCGACGGATTCCCGGGTTGAGCGATTGCGAGGGGAAATGAACCTGACCATTCTCCTGCAGCCTCATGCCGGTCCTGCCTGTGCACGGAACACGGGCGCCTCACAGGCGCGAGGACACTATCTCGCCTTTACGGATGACGACTGCCTTCCCGAACCCGACTGGTTGGGCTGTCTGGCCTCCCGCGTTGCCGTCTCGGGGGGATGCGCCTTCGGCGGGCGGACCGTCAACGCTTTTCCGCGCAACCTCTGCTCGGTCGCGAGCCAGCTTCTGGTAGATTACATTTATGCCTTTCATGCAACGAATCCTGACCGACAGCGGTTTTTTGCCACGAATAACCTGGTCGTCTCGTCCGCACATTTCCATGCAGTCGGAGGGTTCGACGCGTCGTATCCCCTTGCAGCGGGTGAAGATCGGGAGTTCTGCGACCGACTGAGAAAGATTGGCATCCCTTTTCTTTTCGTGCCGGAAGCTGTCGTATACCATGCGCATGCCATGACCGTCGCTTCGTATGCCCGCCAGCAGTTCAACTACGGATGCGGCTCATTTCTTTTCCATTACTCGGAGGGGAGTCGGAAAGGTATCATATCCCGTTTCGAATCTCTTTCTTTTTATCTGAATCTGCTTGTCTACCCCTTCTCCCATGCGTCTGGAACGAAGAAAATCCCTCTGGCGTTCTTGGTTCTTATTTCTCAGCTTGCCGTAACAGCCGGCTATTTCCGGGAAGCCTTCTCTTGCAGAAAGAACAGTCTTTCAGGCAGCTAACTGCACTGGACGGGATAGACAAAAAAGGGAAGGGTGCGTTCATGTCTCGTTATAAAACAGATAGAGCCGTATCCTCTCGAACTGCCATTCGCGATGATACCGATAGAGAGTCCGGATGTTGTCGCGCAGGGTTGCTCC
>CAYSPF010000215.1:0-3518 GCA_964432775.1 uncultured Geobacter sp. | reverse complement strand
AAATTCCTGCCGGATTGAAGCCTGGCGCCGGTGGCGCACCCGCGAGGGGCCCGTTGGATCAGAAATGAAAAGCCCGCCATCTGTTCGGCGGGCTTCTGTTTTGGTTGATTCTTAGAATCCCTTTTCAAGCGTTATTCCGGTTTGTGTAACCTCCGGATTGATGCTGCCTTCAGTTGTGCGTTCCCGCACGGTGGAGTTTCTTCGATAGCATTGACCTCCTTTTGGCAGTCTGTCACTTCTCCTGCCTGTAATTACTATAGCACCGGCAAGAAGGGTATTCCAGACTGTTTAAAATATATTTTTACGAGTATGCTTATAAATCAACTCTCCGATTGCCTGTTATTGGGGTACCCCCCGGCGAAGCCGTTGTCGTACTTCACCTTGACATTTAAAGGAGAGTTGTTAGGGTTAGTAAATGTCCGGATCTTCTTCCGGACAAAATTTAAACTGTTAGGAGATAATAAGGAAATGGTAAAAGGAAAAGTAAAATGGTTCAACGACTCAAAGGGTTTTGGCTTTCTTGAACAGGAGAACGGCGAAGATGTTTTTTGTCATTTCTCTGCAATTACTGGTGAAGGATTTAAATCCCTGCAAGAAGGGGATGATGTTGAATTCGAAGTAGTCAAGGGACCGAAGGGGTTGCAGGCCGCTAACGTGAGAAAAATTTGAGAACTAAGTCCAACACCATAAAAAAAGCCCCGGAATTCCGGGGCTTTTTTTATGGTGTTGGACGGAAAGACCGTATCACTTCGGCTTCTGAATCCGTGATTGATGGTAGATTTTGTTCTGCGAACCCTCGAGATATCGATCCTCTGCGGGTGATTGATATCGGCTGTGCGAAATACTCGGTCCGTCGCCTTGACGCGGCGCACTGTCGTGCCTATCCTTTCTGTAACTGAATAGTACGAAGGGAGCATTACCCATGATCAGATCGGAAAAGATGACGATAAAGACCCAGGAGGCCCTTGGTTCTGCGCAGCAGATGGCCGCATCGCGCCAGAACGGTTCCATCGAGCCGGAGCATCTCCTGCTGACGCTGCTGGACCAGGAGGGGGGATTGATTGGTTCCATTCTGCAGAAGATCGGCGCCAATCCCCAATATGTCCGCTCAAAGGTGGAGGAAGAGCTGAAACGGCTTCCCCAGGCGACCGGAACCGGGGTGCAGGTCTACCTGTCATCTTCGCTGCATCATGCACTGGATACGGCCCAGCGCGAGGCCGAGGCCATGAATGACGAATTCGTCTCCACCGAGCACCTTCTCCTTGGGCTCATCGAGGAAAAGGGGAGCAAGGCGTCGGCCATCCTCACCGACAGCGGTGTGTCCCGTGACGCTGTGCTTGCCGCCCTCAAGGACCTGCGTGGCGATGAGCGGGTCACCGACCAGAATCCGGAGGAGAAGTACCAGGCCCTGGCCAAGTACAGCCGGGATCTCACCGAGGCGGCCCGCAAGGGTAAGCTGGACCCGGTTATCGGCCGTGACGACGAAATTCGCCGGGTAATCCAGGTCCTGTCCCGCAGGACGAAGAATAACCCGGTGCTCATCGGTGAACCGGGCGTGGGCAAGACCGCCATCGTGGAGGGTCTGGCCCAGCGCATCATCTCCGGCGACGTGCCCGAGACCCTGAAGAACAAGCGTATCGTGGCCCTGGACATGGGTGCGCTCATCGCCGGCACCAAATACCGCGGCGAGTTCGAGGAGCGGCTCAAGGCGGTGATCAAGGAGGTGACGAAATCGGAGGGGAACATTGTCCTCTTCATCGACGAGATGCACACCCTGGTGGGCGCCGGAGCAGCCGAAGGGGCCATGGACGCCTCGAACCTGCTGAAGCCCGCCCTTGCCCGGGGAGAGCTGCACTGCATCGGCGCCACCACCCTCAACGAGTTCCGCAAGCATGTGGAAAAGGACGCGGCTCTGGAGCGCCGCTTCCAGCAGGTATTCACCGGGGAGCCCAGCGTGGAGGACACCATCTCTATCCTGCGGGGTCTCAAGGAGAAGTACGAGGTGTTTCACGGCATCCGTATCCAGGACAGCGCCATCGTCGCCGCGACAACCCTGTCGGACCGCTACATCACCGACCGTTTCCTCCCCGACAAGGCCATCGACCTCATCGACGAGGCCGCGTCCCGCCTCAGGATCGAGATCGATTCCATGCCCACTGAGATCGACGAGATCGAGCGAAGAATCATCCAGATGGAGATAGAAAAGCAGGCGCTTCTCAAGGAGCAGGATCCCCATGCCCAGGAGCGTCTGCGCAAGCTGGCGGACGAGCTTGAGGAGCTCAAGGCAGAGTCGGCGAAGCTCAAGGTGCACTGGCAGAAGGAGAAGGAGATCATCAAGGCGCTGCGCGAACTGAAAAACCGCCACGAGGAAAAGAAGGGGGAGGCCCAGAGGATGGAGCGGGAGGGGAATCTTGCCCGCACCGCGGAGATCCGCTACGGCGAGATACCGGCCATAGAAAAGGAGATGGCGGAAAAGAATCGGGAGCTGGCGCAGGCGCAGGGGGAAGGCAAGATGCTCTCGGAAGAGGTGGACGGCGACATGGTGGCCGAGGTTGTGGCCAAGTGGACCGGAATCCCGGTATCACGCCTCCAGGAGAGCGAATCGGCAAAGCTCGTCAGTATGGAGGACCGTCTGAAGTCGCGGGTGGTGGGGCAGGACGACGCCCTGCTGCTGGTTGCCAACGCGGTGCGGCGTGCCCGTTCCGGGCTTTCGGACCCGAATCGTCCCATCGGCTCCTTCATCTTTCTTGGCCCAACCGGCGTCGGCAAGACGGAAACCGCCCGAGCCCTGGCCGAGTTTCTTTTCGACGACGACCAGTCCATCGTGCGCATCGACATGAGCGAGTACCAGGAGAAGCATACGGTAGCGCGACTCATCGGCGCGCCTCCCGGCTATGTGGGGTACGAGGAGGGCGGGCAGCTCACCGAGGCGGTGCGTCGCCGGCCCTACAGCATCATCCTCTTCGACGAGATCGAAAAGGCCCATCCCGAGGTTTTCAACGTCCTCCTCCAGGTGTTGGACGACGGTCGCCTGACGGACGGGCAGGGGCGTACCGTGGATTTCCGCAACACGGTCATCATCATGACCAGCAACCTGGGCTCCCAGTGGATCCAGCAGTACGGCGCAACTGACTACGCCCGCATGCGGAGCATGGTGATGGAGACGCTGAAGGAGAGCTTCAAGCCCGAATTCCTCAACCGCGTGGACGAAATCGTCATCTACCATGCCCTGCCGCTGGATCAGATTAAGCGGATTGTGGGGATCCAGGTGAAGGCGTTGCAGGCACGGTTGGCGGAACGGCGGATAACCCTGGAAATCGCAGATAAGGCGCGCGAGTTCATCGCACAGGAAGGGTACGATCCCGCCTACGGCGCCCGTCCCCTCAAGAGAACCCTGCAGCGCAGGGTCCAGGACCCGTTGGCGCTCATGCTCCTTGAGGGAAAGTTTGCCGAGGGGGACACGGTTCTCGTGGATCTGTCCATCACCGGTGAAGGGCTGGTAATCAGGAAGAAGTAAT
>CAYSPF010000214.1:0-3528 GCA_964432775.1 uncultured Geobacter sp. | reverse complement strand
TCGTTAACGACAAGACTCTTGATGATTACTTCGGCAGGGAAACCTCCAAGATGGTTGTAAAGCAGCCCTTGGAGTTGACAGAGAATTCCGATAAATTCGATATATTTGTAACCGTCAAGGGTGGAGGGGACAGCGGTCAGGCCGGCGCCATCAAGCACGGCATTACCAAGGCGTTGCTTGAAGTTGATGTGGCACTGCGAGGCGTTCTGAAGAAGGCGGGTTTCATCACCCGTGACTCGCGCGTCAAGGAGCGCAAGAAGTACGGTAAGGCGGCTGCTCGCGCGAGCTTCCAGTTCTCCAAACGCTAAGGTTCTTGTCGCGGCACAGAGCATCAATGGAGGGGAAATCCGTGCGGGTTTCCCCTTTTCTGCGTCTGAAGCCTCTCTGATAGTATTGTCGAGAATACATCTGGAATCCTTTTTTTCGCACGCCTGTGTCCAGGGAGAATACGAATGATCAAGGTAGCGGTTGTCGGTGCAAGCGGGTATACGGGAGTTGAGCTTTTGAGGATTCTCCATGGTCATCCGGAGGTGGAGGTTACCTGCGTTACCTCGGAGCGTAGCGCGGGGAAGACTGTAGCCGAGATATTTCCTTCGGTTCGAGACCGCTTCACTCAGGTACTGGAGAGGCTTGAGCCGGTACGGGTGGCGGAAAAGGCGGATTTCATTTTCACTGCATTGCCGCATCAGGCTGCAATGGAGGTGGTCCCTTCCTTTTTAAAATTGGGGAAAAAGGTCGTTGACCTGTCTGCTGACTATCGGTTCCGTTCCGCAGAGGTTTACTCGTCCTGGTATCAACCCCATATGAATCCGGAAGTTCTGCGGACGGCAGTGTACGGACTCCCTGAAGTCAGACGGGAGGAAATCGCCAAGGCCCTTCTGGTAGGGAATCCCGGCTGCTACCCAACTAGTGTTATCCTCGGACTCGCGCCACTTTTGCGGAATGCTCTTGTGGATCACACCTCCATCATCGCCGATTCCAAGTCGGCGGTCAGCGGGGCGGGGCGGGGCGCTAAGGTAGATACCCTTTTCTGTGAGGTCAATGAAGGGTTTAAGGCCTACGGGGTCGCCGCCCACCGTCATACTCCGGAGATTGAACAGGAGTTGTCGCTTCTTGCCGGTGAAACAGTTACAATCTCCTTTACTCCCCACCTCGTTCCCATGGACCGCGGAATCCTTTCTACTCTCTATGGACGACTGACGGAAGAAGTCACGACTGCCGGATTGTTGGAGTTATACCGGGATTTTTATCGGAATGAAGGGTTTGTCCGGATCCTTCCCGAGGGTACCTACCCCTCGACGCTGTACGTGCGGGGGTCGAATTTTTGCGATATCGGCCTCATGGTTGATCAGCGTACCGGACGCGTTATTGTCATCTCCGTCATCGATAATCTCGTCAAGGGCGCATCGGGTCAGGCCGTCCAGAACATGAACATTATGAGCGGTTTTCCGGAGAACATGGGGCTCAACACCCTGCCGCTTTTTCCCTGATGTCATTTCTTCCTATTACACTAGATGAAGCAACCCGGCGCGGGTGGTCGGAACTGGACGTGATTTTCGTTACCGGCGACGCGTATGTCGACCACCCAGCGTTCGGGGTCCCTCTCCTCGCGCGCCTTCTCGAATCCCGCGGGTTCCGCGTCGGCATTCTTCCACAACCCGACTGGCGTTCTAAAGATCCATTCATGGCTCTCGGGCGACCAGTCCTCTTCTTTGCCGTATCCTCGGGCGCAATGGATTCCATGGTAGCCCACTACACGCCGGCTAAGCGGCTACGACGTGATGACGCCTATACACCGGGCAATCATCACGGCGCTCGCCCGAACCGTGCCACCATCGTATACACTTCACGACTGAAAGAGGCGTATAAGGATGTTCCGATAGTCCTCGGCGGCATCGAGGCAAGTTTGCGCCGATTTGCCCATTACGATTACTGGGAAGATAAGGTGCGCCGTTCAATACTCTTTGACGCAAAAGCCGATCTGTTGATTTACGGGATGGGCGAGCATCCTCTCTTGAAACTTGCAGAAAGGATGCGACAGGGAGAGAGCATTTCCGATTGCAGAGATATCAGAGGAACGGCGTATATATCAACCTCCACCGAACTTACAAAATATATCACTCCCGTTCGCGAGCTCCCCTCTTTTGAGGAAGTTGCTGCCGACCGTCTTTCCTTTGTCGATGCATTTAGAGTGGCGCAAGGGGAGATGAACCCATGCAGCGGCAACGTAGTTGCGCAGCGGCATGGTGACCGCTTCCTGATCTGCAATCCAGCTGCTTTTCCTCTGGCTGAGAATGAGCTTGACGAAGTGTATGGACTTCCTTTCACGAAGTCACCACACCCTTCCTATAAGGAACCGATACCTGCTTGGGAACAGATCAGGGCTTCCATTACCACCCACCGCGGTTGCATGGGTGGCTGTGCTTTCTGCTCGATTACCCTGCACCAGGGAAAGGTGCTCCAATCAAGGAGCGAGGCGTCGATACTCAGAGAGGTTGAGCGACTCACCTCCTTTCCCTGGTTTTCTGGTAGCGTGAGTGATGTGGGTGGCCCGTCCGCGAATATGTATGGGATGTCCTGCGAAAAAAGGATGACTTTTGATATGTGTCGTAGAGTAAGTTGCCTCTTTCCGGAGATCTGCCCCCGCCTTCGTGTGGCAGACCGGAAATCGGCGTCGCTTCTGAAAAAGATTCGCGAGCTAACCGGTATAAAGCATGTTTCTATCGCTTCTGGAGTCAGGTTTGACCTGTTCCGTCATCAGCCAAAGTACTTTCAGGAACTTCTCGCCCACCATGTGGGGGGACTTCTCAAGGTAGCCCCCGAGCACTTGGTTGATACAGTTACAACCCGGATGGGTAAGCCTCGGCGAGGACTGTTTGTTGATTTTCTGGAATATTTCAGGAAGGAAAGTGCTAGGCTCGGCAAGCGCCAGTTTGTTGTACCGTATTTGATGTCGGGGCATCCTGGTTGCACGCTCTCCGACATGGTGGAGACAGCTCTGACACTAAAACGTTTGTCACTGAGAGTGGAACAGGTTCAGGACTTCACACCGACTCCGGGTACCCGCGCTACCTGTATGTACTATGCCGGCCTTGATCCTGGTACCGGTGGAGACATTTATGTTGCACGGAGCGAACGAGAAAAGCGTCTGCAAAAGGCATTACTTCTCTATCATCTCCCGGAGGAGCGCGGAAACGTACTTGCAGCTTTGCGGGCCGCCGGTCGCGAGGATGTCGCTGCTGAGCTGCTTGATGGAAGGGGAGAAATAGTTAAGCTACATGGCAGTCATGGAAGATGTAAGTGATTCCTGGAATGGTTCGCGAGAGATTGACAGCTCTAAAGGAGTTCACGTGATGCATTTAAAAGTGTAAAAAAGGAGAATAAAAATATTGACAAGAACAGTAAAGGAAGATATAAGGATTATCTTCGTTTTTAAACGAGCCATTCAGTAGAACGAAGACAAAATTATCAATCTTGCTGGCGTAGCTCAACTGGCAGAGCAGCTGACTTGTAATCAGCAGGTTGCGG
>CAYSPF010000213.1:0-3546 GCA_964432775.1 uncultured Geobacter sp. | reverse complement strand
TTTATGTCATCTTCCCCCTCTCCCTAACCCTCTCCCACCAGGGGAGAGGGAACCCCTTTTTACTTTTGCAAGAGCCTCTATCGATTGCAGAATCCTCAACGCCTGATCTTCCAATATGAAGTTCGAATTTTCACTGTGTCATGATTGCATCCGATTCAGCTGTCCGGCAGGTGGAATTCGCCGACCAGTCGGGTAAAAAGGCCGGGAATCGGGGCCTCAAAGCGGAGTCGTGCGCCGCTCGCCGGGTGGGTGAAGGAAATCGAGCATGCATGCAGCGCCAGGTTGGCATAGGAAGCATGGCCCCTGCCGTACTTCCGGTCGCCGACAACCGGATGCCCCTTGTCCGCCATGTGCACCCGGATCTGGTGCTTTCTTCCGGTCAGCAGGTGAATCTGCAGCAGGCTGAAGCCTTTCACTTCTTTCACGAGCGTATAGGCCGTGTGCGACAGCTTTCCCCTGGCCGGGTCGGGGGTGGAATAGACCGTGAAAGCGGCATTCTCGGCCAGGTAGCTGCTGATGGTCCCCTGAGGGGGGGTGATGTGGCCAAACACCACTGCCAGATAGATCTTGGTGGTGTTGTCCCAGTCGGACTGCAGGAACAGCTTGGCCTGTTCGCTTTTGGCGAACAGCAGAATTCCGGACGTGTCGCGGTCCAGTCGATGCACGATGTACACCCGGTTGCGTGATTTGGTGTTCCCCTTGCGGACGTAGTCATTGAGGATCGAGTGCACGGTCCGGGATTTGTCCCGCTCGGTACCCATGGTCAGAAGGCCGCATGGTTTGTCCACCACCAGGATATGGGCATCTTCGTACAGCAGCGTGACACCCTTGGGTTGATGTTTCGTGGTCGATCGTCTGGTTGTATCCATTGCAGCCTTTCCTGTCAAAACCGCCGGGGTGGTCCCGGTAATCGGGTGCTGTCCGGTCACGCCATGGGGAGGCGGTGACCTGGTCGGCCAGGAGCAAAAGCGCCTCGGAAATGCATCGTGAGTGTCTTCGTGCCCCGTAAGTACGGCCCCTTCGTTTCCCCCTAGAGGACGGCCAGAAACTTTTGTGGGTTTTCCGAGAAAAGTTGGAAGTTGTCCGTGCTGATAATAACGGGACGTGCATCGGCAAAGTGTTTCATGAATGCTTCAAGACCCTTTGTGGATTTACGTCTGCCTGATTTTACTTCAATGGCGTAGAGCTTTCCCTGGTAACGATAGACGAAATCCACCTCCGCATTTTTTTCCCGCCAGTAATACAGCTCACCCGGCAGTTGCAGCAGCTGGGCTCCCACGGCCAGTTCAAATACCCGTCCGCGTCTCTCCGGATCATCAAGCGCCCCCGGACCCTCGGTCATGGTGTACAGCGCAGGACAGGAGACAAGGATTTTGGGGCTGGAGGAACGTGTCAGCCATCCCTTTGCCGAATACTTTTCCAGTGGATGAATGAGAAATGCGCCGGCATACAGTTCGATGTAATACTTAATGAGGTCGGTGTTCCCCTTGTCCTGCAGCTGTCCCAACAGTTTGGTGTAGCTTATTTCCTGTGCCGGATAGCGGCAGAGGATTTCAAATGCCTGACGGAACAGGGCAGGATTGCCGACCTTCCGGTTCAGCAGGATATCCCTGCCGATTACCGCTTCCACAATCGAATCTTTCAGATAGGCGTACCAGCGGTCATACTCGTCTTCATAGTGCACGGAGCCGGGGTAGCCGCCATACAGAAGATAACGCTCCAGGTCATATCCAAAGGCGTTTTTCAGCTCCGCATAGGTCCAGTGGTAAATCCGCGTCATCTCGAAACGTCCGGCAAGGCTCTCCGTCAGTCCGGTCTGGATCTGCAGAGAGCTTGACCCGAGGACGACAACGCGGAGCGTGCCGGAATTCCTGTCCCACAATGACTTGAGGGTCTCGGACCAGTTGGGAATCTTCTGGATTTCATCAATGACCAGCAATGTGCCGTCACCCAGTAGTTGCGCCTTCTGCCATTGTTCCAGCAGCCAGGTCCGGTCTGCCACCAGAAGGTCATCGGCATTGGCATAGTGGCTGTTATGGGGATAGCGGGCGAGAAGCTGCCGCAAGCCGGTTGTCTTGCCGACCTGTCGTGGGCCGACCAGCACCTGAATCAGCGGCCGTTCAGCGAGGAGGCGCTTTTCAAGTTTCGCCACGAAGGGGCGTTCGTAGGTAATCATGGGGGGAGTATATCTATATTTGGAAGACTGGTCTAGTAAAAATACTAGACTCAGCTTGTGGTTCGTGAATAAGGGACAGGGTGGGAGGTGAGGGAGGATTCAATACAGTTTCATTGTTGTCTGAAGGTGCTGTCTTGACCATCGGGTTCACCACCCGGTCGGCGGTATTCTCATGCGGGTGGCCGAAGGCGTCGTCGATGACTCAATGTGCCCCCGGATGCAAAAGAAATATCTTTTATAAATTAATTCATTATGATAAATGAAAATACACTTAAAAAATGTTGTATGTATCGTTCGCACTCGTTGAGAAGTCGGATTCATGTTCAAACCTGTTTTCCTAACAGGAGATTGTGTTGTCCATTCCTTGTGGGCAAGGCTTAACGCGACACCGTTATGCTGCCGGATGGTGAACATTGAAAAGCCTGCATTCCCTGCCCCTGATTCTCTCCATGGCGACAATCATAATCGAGAACCGGTAAGGAACGGCCGTAAGGCCGGATGCGCGACGTGACAATCACTTTCTTCCGTGTCCCGAAAGGGGGGTGATATGAGGTATCGCACGCGATTGTTTCTTCTTGTCATACTGACCGTGACTATCTGCAATCTGCTCCTTTTCTTCCTGATGTACGTGCAGACCCACAAGGCGCTTTTCCAGGAGATCCAGTGCACTGCCGTCTCCATCGTATCAACGGGCGCGACATTCCTGGACGGAGATCGTCTGGCCGCCATCCGGACACGGGAGGATGAGGGCACGGCGAACTATCGTTTCATCGAGAACCTTCTCAGAAGAATTCGTGATGCGAACCGACGCAGTGATGTCAATGTGGCGTATCTCTATACCATGATGGCTTCACCCGATAATCCGGCAGTCATGCTGTTCGGTGTCGACTCCGAATCCAGCAGTGAAAACAAATCCCATGTGGGTGATGTGTATAAGGGTGTATTCAGTAAGGATTTCAAGGTACAGAACCGGGTCTTTGTCGACGAAACTCCCAGCAGCGACCAGTGGGGGACATGGATTACCGCCTGCGCGCCGGTGAATATCAAGAATGGTCGAGCCGTGTCCATGCTGTGCGCCGATTTGGGTTACGCCGACGTCAAACGGAAAACCACTTGGAAACTTGTCATTTGTGGTCTCATCTCGCTGTCTGCAACCATGATGGCGGCGATCGTCATTGCAATGATCCTTGCCCGGCATATCAGTAAACCGATTCAGGTTCTCCAGTCCTCCCTGCATGAGGTCGGCACGGGAAACTTCAATTTTCGCATGGATGAGTCCACTCCATGCGAGTTCGGTGATGTGGCGCGTACCGTGAACTCAATGGTGGATGGGCTCAGGCAAAGGGATATGCTCAAAGGTGTGTTTGCCC
>CAYSPF010000212.1:0-3564 GCA_964432775.1 uncultured Geobacter sp. | reverse complement strand
CGGTCCTGGTGGAGGTGGTCACCCGGGCCGAAAAGGTGGAGGCGTTGAATTCGTGTTCTGCATAGATGATGAACGATGCGTTGACCGCGTTGCACGGCTCCCTGTCGGGCGCCGTGCCGTGCAGGAGATTCAGGAAGTGGCAGGCCAGCCGCTGTTCGTCGCTCATCGTGTCGATCCGTTTGCCGCTGGTGTGGAAATGATGCCAGTAGAGGAGCATGCCCGGCAGTGTGGCGAGGAGCCGTTCGATGACCTTCAGCTGGTCGCTCTGCGAGGTCTCGGGCTCCATGGCGCCCAGGGCCGAGCAGCCGGTCCGGAGAACGTCCATGGGATGGGCCTCGGCGGGCACCTGTTCCAGTATGTTCCTTAGACGCTCAGGGAGGCCGCGAAGCGAGGTGAGCCGCCCGCGGAACGCGTCAAGCTCGATCTTGGTCGGGAGCTCGCCGTACAGTAGAAGGTACGCTACCTCCTCGAAGTCGGCCCGCCCGGTCAGGTCTTCGATTGAATACCCCCGGTAACTCAATCCCAATCCGGCCTTGCCCACCGTGCTGATGGTGGTCTGGTCGGCAACGATTCCTGCCAGCCCTCCGATTATCGTGCTTGTCATGATGTCTCCTCCTTTGTATGTATCAAGTTTCGTCCAAATCGCCCGGAATGTTGTCCGGTCTCCGTCGCACTCTCCCTGGCGCCTATTTGTCAAGTTTCCGTTCATATTCCATGTACCCGAGAAAGTCGTACAGTTCGGCGCGTGTCTGCATCGAATCGAGCATCCCCTTTTGGGTCCCTTCCATTCTGACGGTACGGAAGAGCCTGAGGGCCGCGGCGTTCATGGCCCGGAATGCCGAGAGAGGATAGAGGACCAGGCTCACCCCGGTCTCGGCCATCTCCCTGAGGGTAAACAGGGGAGTGACACCGAACTCCGTCTGGTTCGCCAGGATCGGTACCCCCAGTATCCCGGCAAACATCCGGTAGTGGGCCAGTTCAGTCAGCGCCTCCGGAAAGATAATGTCCGCGCCCGCGTCCCGGTAGCGGCAGGTGCGCTCGATAGACGCATCCAGCCCTTCGACGGCATATGCGTCGGTCCGTGCCATGATCACGAAGTCGGGATCGCTCCTGGCATCCACAGCGGCCTTGATCCGGTCAACCATCTCCCCGGCGCCGATGATCGACTTGCCGGGGCGGTGCCCGCACCGTTTTGCAGGCACCTGGTCCTCCAGGTGCATTCCGGCCGCGCCGGCCCGGATCATCTCCCTGACCGTGCGGCCTATCATCAGCTGCTCTCCGAATCCGGTGTCGCAATCCACCAAAAGCGGCAGAAGGGAAGCGCTTGTTATGCGCCTCACCTCCTCCAGCACGTCGCCCATGGTTGTTACACCCAGATCCGGCAGGCCGAAGGCGCCGTTCGCCACACCGGCGCCGGACAGGTAGAGGGCGAGAAAGCCGGTCTGTTCGGCCATCATGGCGGTATAGGCGTTCGGAACCCCGA
This sequence comes from uncultured Geobacter sp., assembly GCA_964432775.1. GTDB lineage: Bacteria > Desulfobacterota > Desulfuromonadia > Geobacterales > Geobacteraceae > RPRC01. Next base: position 2,081 of record CAYSPF010000212.1, on the reverse strand, counting down.
TCACCTGTAATGGTCTTTCCGATTCCACTGCGGTCCGGAGGAGCCTCCCCGGCGAGTATCCGTCTCTCATCGGTTCTCCCTGAAGCGACATGCAATCCCGCATGTACCTGATTTCATAGCCCCTTCCTGACGAAGTTGAGCGTACCCCCGGCGAGCAGCTCCATCCGCTCCCGGTCTGAGACCCGCAGGACGCCGATGATAACCCTGTCGCCCAGCTGCATCGGCAATTCCGTTGCGCCGGATGAGACCAACCCTCGCAGCCCGCGGATCGTCACCGTATCTCCCTGGCTGATCCGTTCGTAGTCTTCCGGATCCCCGAAGGTCAGGGGGAGGATGCCGAAGTTGACCAGGTTCGCCTGGTGGATGCGGGCGAAGCCTTTGGCCAGCTTGATGCGGATGCCGAGGTAACGCGACGCCAGGGCCGCGTGCTCGCGGGAAGATCCCTGACCATAGTTCTCGCCCCCGACCACGATCCCGTTTCCCGCAGCCACGGCCCTCTCCGCGAAGCCGGGGTCCAGCTGATCGAAGACGTAACGGCTGATGGCCGGGATGTTGCTCCGGTAGGGAAGGACCTTGTTGCCGGCCGGCATGATGGTGTCCGTGGAGATGTTGTCGCCGACTTTTATGATGACCGCGACCGTCAGATCGTCCGGGAGTTCCTCGAATTCCGGGAGCGGGACGATATTCGGACCGGTCACGATCGTCACGTCGCCGGTGTCCTGACGCGGTGGTATGATGCTCGAGTCGTCTATCAGGTACTTCGTCGGGTTTCCCACGTCCGGCCAGGGCATCAGTTCGCCCAGCCTGCGCGGATCGGTAATCACCCCGAAGATGCCCGCGGCTGCGGCGGTTTCCGGCGAACAGAGGTAGACCTTATCGTTCAGGGTACCGCTCCTTCCCGGAAAATTGCGCGGAAAGGTGCGCAGGCTCACTTGGCCGGTCCCCGGCGCCTGCCCCATCCCGATGCATCCCAGGCAGCCCGGCTGATGAATCTGCGCCCCGGCCATGAGCAGCGGGACGACGCCCCCATGATCCGCCACGTTTTCCAGGACCTGGCGGCTGCCGGGATTGATGTTGAAGGAAACGTGGGGAGCGACCCTGCGGCCGTCGAGGATACGGCAGACCGTCATCAGGTCGCGGAACGACGAGTTGACCGAGCTGCCGACGATCACCTGGTCCACCTTCTGCCCCTCGACCTCCCTGACCGGCGCCACGTTGCCCGGTGATGAAGGGCAAGCGATGAGCGGCTCCAGTGAGGAGAGGTCGATCTCGTCATGTTCGTCATAATCTGCTCCCGGGTCTGCCGCCAGCTCACGCCAGGCATCGCCGCGGCCCTGGGATTCGAGAAATTCCCTGGTGCGTCCGTCCGAGGGAAAGATGGAACTGGTTGCGCCCAGCTCCGCGCCCATGTTGCCGATGGTGGCGCGGTCGGTAGCGGAGAGGGTCTCCACGCCCGGACCGTAGTACTCGATGATCTTGCCTAACCCTCCCCTGACTGTGTGGCGACGGAGCATCTCCAGTATCACGTCCTTTCCCGAGACCCACTCGGGGAGCCTGCCGGTGAGCCGCACCCCCAGTATCTTCGGGCAGGGGATGCGGAACGGATGACCCGCCATGGCCAGAGCCACGTCCAGTCCGCCTGCGCCGATGGCGATCATGGACAGGCCGGCCGCGGTGGGCGAATGGGAGTCGGCGCCTAGGAGGATTTTTCCGGGAACGCCGAACCGCTCCAGATGGACCTGGTGCGAGACGCCGTTGCCCGGCTTGGATAGGTAGATGCCGAATTTCCGTGCCGCCGACGTCAGAAACGCGTGGTCGTCCGCGTTCCTGAAATCGGTCTGGAGGAGGTTGTGATCGATATACTGGGCCGCAAGTTCCACCTTCACGCGGGAAATCCCCATGGCCATGAATTCGAGCATGGCCATGGTGCCGGTTGCGTCCTGGAGGAGGGTATGGTCGATCCTGAGGGCAATTTCATTCCCCGGTGTGAGCGTGCCTTCGACAAGATGAGCTTCCAGTATCTTGTTTGCGAGATTTCTGGTCATTATTCACCTCCACACAGGCGTACCGTTTCCCCTGGC
>CAYSPF010000211.1:0-3569 GCA_964432775.1 uncultured Geobacter sp. | reverse complement strand
CTGGAAAGGTACGCGGATGTGGCCGAGGCCATGGGCGAGGACATTTACGGTCTTACCCCGCGGGAAGCGGCTCTGAAGGGTATCGAAGCGATCCGGACCCTGTCCGCCGATATCGGCATCCCTTCGGGTCTCGCGCAACTGGGCATGAAGGAAGAGGATATCCCGAATATGGCCGAATGGGCCTATAAGGAAGTCTGCACGCCCACCAATCCCCGGATCACGAACGTGAAAGACCTGGCCGAACTCTACAAGAAAGCCATGTAACGTATCACCCGGGCGGGGCGACCCGCCCGGGTGCACATTCAACCTGGTCGACATGCCGAAGCGCTTCGCGGACAGTGCCGCTGCCCCGGGGGCAGTCGGTACTCACCTTCCTGTATTTTCGTTGCACTACCATGAAATGACGGAGGAATATCCATGAAAAAACTTATTCTTATGGCGGTGATGGGCCTGCTGCTCGCCAGGCCCGCCGTGTCGCTGGCCGCGTACGCTCGGGATTACATTCCGCTTCCCGCCGGGTCGAATCTCTTCGCTGCCTACTACAATCATGTCTCCGCCAACAAGCTCTATAACGACGGCACGAAAGTCGGCGACGATTTCAACCAGACCGTAAACGTGGGGCTTCTCAGGTATGTCCACTACCTTAATGCCGGCAACGCCCTTGTGGGCGACGGCGGCTTTACCATCGACCCCCAGTTCATCATACCCTTTCTGGACCTGAGCCTGAGCGGTACCTACGAGTCTCTTAACAACGGCCAGGAATTTTCCACCACCGGCTTCGGGGATCCGATAGTGCTTGCCACGTTCTGGTTCGTCAACGACCCGAAGAACAAGTTCTAGGTCGGTTTCACCCCTTGGCTGACGCTGCCGATCGGGCAGTACAACAAGAACAGGCTGGCAAGTCCCGGCGGCAACCGCTGGGTCATCAAGCCGGAGATCGGCATGGTCAAGGGCATTGGCGACAAGGCGTACCTGGACCTGATCCTGGGCGGAGAATTCTACACGGATAATGACAAATACATGGGCGATAACAAACTGGCGCAGGACCCCGCCCTGCAGGCGGAGGCGCATCTCAGTTACGACATAACCAAGGCGTGGGCCATATCGCTGGATTATTTCTATACAAACGGCGGCGAGACTCAGGTTAACGGAATTGATCAGAACAATGCACAGAGCAATCACGGCCTGGGGGTCACCATGTTCTTCATGATCGGCAACAGCAACCAGCTGCTGGTCTCGTACCGGGACGACTTCTCGGTGAAAAGCGGGCCCGGCAGCAACACCTTCGGCGTGCGCTGGGCCTATATCTTCTGAACAGGGGCGGGAAACCGGAAGTCCTTGCATACCTTCCCATGAAGCTGCTTGCCGAAAATCCTCCTTTTCGGTTGTCGGGCGCACAGAGCGCCCTTTTTTTTGAGGCATCGGGCATATTCATGGGTGCTATTTCCTGTACTTCATGATTGAATGAACTTTCCGGATACTACCCGATACCGAGGGGGGATATGACCGCTACGAATCTCCGTAAAACGCTGCGATACCGCTGGTTCATTTTCTGGAGCCTTGCATTCGGTTACATTCTCGTGTTTTTCCACCGACTCTGTCCGGCGGTCGTTGCCACCGACATGATGACCGACCTCCACGCGAGCGGAGCGTTTATCGGCTTTCTCAGTTCGGCGTATTTCTATCCCTACGCACTCATGCAACTGCCGACGGGACTCCTTTCCGACACATGGGGGCCGCGCAAGACCATCACCCTCTTTCTCTGCGCGGCATGCGCCGGTTCCATGCTGCTGGGCCTGGCCCCGTCGCCGGCCGGGGCGGTTCTCGGCCGCGTCCTGGTGGGGCTGGGGGTTTCGACCCTGTTCGTCTGCACCCTGAAAATCCTTGCCGAGTGGTTCAGCATGCGGGAGTTCGTGGTGATGACCGGTATCCTGATGGCCATGGGCGGGGTAGGATCCCTGTCCGCGGCCACGCCCATGGCCATGGTAAGCACCTGGATCGGCTGGCGTCTTTCCTTCGTGCTGGTGGGCCTGCTGACCGCAGTGCTGGCAGCGCTGGTGTGGCGGGTGGTGCGGGATCGGCCGGCGGACCTGGGATGGCCGTCCCCTGCGGAACATGCGGAAACAAATAGTTCGCCCATCAGACTGACCGACGGGATTCGTCAGGTCGTTACCACGCCCGCATTCTGGCCGCTGGCCATCTGGTTCTTCTGCAAGTACGGAATCTTCACCTCCTTTGCCGGTCTCTGGGGGGGGCCGTACCTGATGCAGGTATACGGGGTGACAAAGAGCCGGGCCGGGGGCATACTCTCTATGGTGGCGGTGGGGATGATCGTCGGCAGCCCGCTGGTCGGCTGCCTGTCCAATCGCGTGCTCAAGGGGCGCAAGCCAACCCTGATCCTCGCCAGCATGGCAGTCGTCTGTATCACCGCTCTCCTTGCATTTGCCACCGACAGGCTGACCCTTCCCCTCATCGGCGTACTCTGTTTCGGATTAGGCGTTTTTGCCAGCGCAGTCGCCGTGATAGGATTTACCTGCGCCCGGGAACTCTTTCCCTCCCGGATTGCCGGAACCTGCCTCGGACTGCTCAATCTCTTCCCTTTTGCGGGAGGCGCCCTCCTGCAACCCCTCCTGGGCTCCATTCTGGAACGCCATGGAAGAATCGGCACGGCGTTCACCATCGAGGGATACCGGCAGGCCTTCCTTGTCCTGTTCCTGAGCGCGCTGGCCGCGCTGGTCGCCAGTCTTTTCGTGAAGGAGACCCTGGTGGGCAACACGTCCACGGGCCGGAGAGTGTGACCGACCATAGGGACCGGGCAAGAAAAAGTTCGCGGTTGAAGAGATAAAATATGCATCCGGGATTTGACGTTTGTGATGCATATATCGAGAGGCTGGAGGAGAAGCGCCAGGTGATACAGCTTCTTGACACCTTTATCGAGAATAACCGCCTGAAACAACAGGCGACGGGAGGATGACATTCCGCGTACGGTTGAAGCCGTTTACCATGACGGTATCGTGGAGTGGAAGCAGAAGCCCGCCGGGATCCGCAGGGCAAATGCGCTGGTGATCTTTCTGGACGAGGAAACGGAGGAACGCAGCGCGGTGGACCTGGACAAGGTGAGAAAGGCAAGAAGTTCGGTTGACCGGTGGATCGGCGTTATCGAAGGGGTGGAGCTCGGAGACTGGAAGGCCGAGCGCAGAGCCGCGTTAGAGGGGAAACCGCGTGAAAGTCCTTATTGATACGAACGTCGTGCTTGATATCGAGCTGAATCGAAAGCCGTTCGTGGAAGATGCGGCGCTTCTGTGGCGGCTTGCGGAGCAGGGAGAGATTACGGCCTGTCTCTCCAATACCAGTATTACGGGGGCCAAGAGAAGGCTCGCGGTTTTATTGCCGACATTCTTGACACCTTTTCCCTGGCGGATATCGACGAGGAGGGGTTCCGGGAGGCTCTCAACTCCGGCATGGCCGATTTCGAGGACGCGGTTCAGTACGTCATCTGTACCCGGAACGGTTGTGACGTGCCGGCGACCAGGAACAAGGCGGATTACGGCGACAGGGCCAACGTGCTT
>CAYSPF010000210.1:0-3582 GCA_964432775.1 uncultured Geobacter sp. | reverse complement strand
TAGACAAATGGAAAAGAAAAAGATCATGGTTGTTGAGGACGAAAGGATCGTTGCCCGTGACCCCACGCGGCGGGAAATAAAATTGCTGAAGAATCTGATGCCCGGCTGTGCACTGATCATAGCTTTCAAGAAGGATTCAAGGGGATTTTCAAAGGAGTGAGCGATGAAAAAGCAAATGAAGCCCACATGCAGACAGACCAAAACAGGCAATGCCATCCTGAAAGAAACGCCAACCCCGCAAACGGATGACTCACGCGGTGCTGATCAGTCCTTCCCCATCGTGGGCATTGGCGCTTCCGCCGGCGGTCTGGAGGCCCTGGAACTGTTCCTGAGAAACGTGCCGGAGAAGAGCGGCATGGCCTTTGTCATCGTCCAGCACCTTGACCCGACGCATAAGGGCATCATGGTGGAACTGCTCCAGCGCGCCTCCCCCATGCCTGTGGCCCAGGTCAAAGACCGGATGAAGATCCGGCGGGATTGCGTCTATGTGATCCCTCCTAACCGGGACCTGTCCATCCTGCACGGGGTTCTGCACCTCCTTGATCCGTCGGCGCCCCGGGGGCTTCGCCTGCCCATTGACTTCTTCTTTCGTTCCCTGGCGGACGACCTGCAGGACAAAAGCATCGGCGTTATTCTCTCGGGCATGGGCTCCGATGGCACGCTGGGTCTCCGGGCCATGAAGGAAAAGGCAGGGGTGGTCTTCGTCCAGGAACCGGCCTCGGCCAAGTTCGACGGTATGCCCAGGAGCGCCATTGACGCCGGGCTGGCCGACGTTGTCGCCCCGGTGGAAGAACTGCCCGGCAGGATCATAGCTTATCTCAAGCATGCCCCCCTCATCGACCAGACTGACCGACCTCTGGAGGAAAAGGCCCAGAGCGCCCTGGAGAAGGCCTTCATTCTCCTCAGGGCGCAGACCGGTCACGACTTCTCCCTCTACAAGAAAAGTACCGTTTACCGCCGGATCGAGCGGCGCATGGGCATCCACCAGATTGACCGGATCGCGACTTACGTCCGGTACTTGAGGGAAAACCCCCAGGAAACGGAGATCCTCTTCAAGGAACTCCTGATCGGCGTTACAAGTTTCTTCCGCGATGCAGCCGCATGGGAGCAATTGAGAGGGAAAATTATCCCGGCGCTTCTAATGGCCCGCCCGGCTGGCGGGTTGATCCGGGCCTGGGCGCCTGGTTGTTCCACCGGGGAAGAGGCCTATTCCCTGGCCATTGTCTACAAGGAGGCACTGGAGCAGGTGAAGCCGGCCGGTAGCTTTTCCCTCCAGGTCTTTGCCACCGACCTGGATAAGGACGCCATCGACAAGGCCCGCACGGGCGTCTATCCGGCCAATATTGCGGCCGACGTCTCGCCGGAGCGCCTGCGCCGGTTCTTTGTGAAGGAAGAGCGAGGCTACCGGGTGGGTAAGGAGGTCCGCGAGACAGTGGTCTTCGCCCCCCAGAACGTTATCATGGATCCGCCGTTCACCAAGCTCGACATCCTGGTCTGCCGTAACCTCCTGATCTATCTTGTGCCGGAACTCCAGAAAAAGCTCCTGCCCCTCTTTTACTACAGCCTGAACCCTGGCGGCATTTTGTTTCTCGGGAGCGCGGAAACCATTGGCGCTTTTACCGATCTTTTCAGCCCGCTGGATAGCAAGACACGGCTCTACCGGAGGCTCGATTCCGCCATAGGGACCGAGCCGGTTGAATTTCCCTCCTCCTTTTTCCCCGCTGTGGCAGGGGCGACCGTACAGCCCGCGGCGCAGAAGCCCGCCCCCAACCTTCAAACGCTGGCAGATCAAATGCTTCTCGCTCGATATGGCCCGGCGGCCGCGCTGACGAGCGACAAGGGTGATATCTTCTACATCAGCGGGCGAACGGGGAAGTACCTGGAACCAGCGGCCGGCAAGGCCAACTGGAACATCTTCGCCATGGCCCGCGAAGGGCTGCGCTACGAACTGACGGCTGCCTTCCAGAAGGCGCTCCGGCAGAAAGACGCCGTCACCCTGAAGGGCGTACAGGTGAGGAACGACGGCGGGGTGCTGACGGTGGACGTCACGCTTCAGCCCATCACAGAGCCTGCGGTACTGCGGGGGATGGTCATGATCGTCTTTACGGACGTGGCTGCTCCTTCCGAAAAGGCGGCGCCGGGCAAAACTTCAAAGGCTTCCGTCGGCAGCGCGAGGACTGCGGAACTGGAGCAAGAGCTTGAGCAGGCCCGGCATGAACTGCAGACCACCCGCGAAGAGATGCAGACCTCCCAGGAGGAGCTCAAGTCCGCCAACGAGGAATTGCAGAGTACCAATGAAGAGTTACAGAGCACCAACGAGGAGCTGACCACCTCCAAGGAGGAGATGCAGTCCATGAACGAAGAGCTCCAGACGGTCAACAACGAGTTGCAGGCCAAGGTGGATGAGCTGTCCCTGGCCAGCAACGACATGAAAAACCTTCTCGACAGCACGGACATCGCCACCCTTTTTCTGGACGAGGCGCTTAACGTGCGGCGCTTCACGAGCCGAACAACCCAGATCATCAAGCTGATCGCCGGTGATGTAGGCCGGCCAATCACCGACATCGCCTCGGACATGGTCTATCCCGATCTGGCCGGGGATGCGCAGGAGGTGCTGCGGACCCTGGTCTCCATAGAGAAACCGGTCGCCGCCAGTAACGGGCGCTGGTTTCTCGTGCGCATCATGCCCTACCGCACCCTGGACAACCGGATTGACGGCGTGGTGATCACCTTTTCGAACGTTACCGTTTCCAAAACGCTGGAGGCGGAGCTTCGGAAGACGCAGGCTGCTCTGGAAAAACGGATCGGAGAACAGAAGGCGGACATGGATCGGTCTGAAGAGCGTTTCCGTGCAGAAAGAAAACGCGGACAAAGCGTGAAGACCGCTGGAGCAACACCGTCCCGGCGAAGGAAAGGGGAAGCGCCATGAAAAAGAACCTTATCCGCCCGGCGGATGCTGCTGAATTGCGCCAACGGGCAGAGGAGCGGCTGAAAAAGAATCAGAAAGATCAGGTCGGGAAAGGTGCGACATCTCTTTTTGGGGCGGAGACGCAGCGGCTTATCCAGGAACTGCAAGTACATCAGATCGAGTTGGAGATGCAGAACGAGGAACTCAAGACGTCACGGGCGGAGGTGGAGGCAGGGCTGGCACTTTACACCGAACTTTACGATTTTGCCCCCGTGGGTTACTTCACCATGGACCGCGACGGTGCGATCCGCCGGGTAAACCTCACCGGCGCACGGCTGCTCGGCATGGAACGCGCACGGCTGGCGGGCCGGCGTTTCGCGTATTTCGTTTCCGGGGCCGACCGCCCCGTCTTCACCACCTTTCTGGAGAAGGTATTTGCGAGCCGGGCAAAAGAGACCTGCGAGGCAGCGCTCAGCAAAGAGGAGAAAGGCCTACCGTCCTCCGAACGTTCAGGTAACCGGCGCCTTGGAGAGACGGACCAAATCATTGTACACATCGAGGCCATCGCCTCCGAAAACGGGCAGGAGTGCCGCGCTGTGGTGACAGCCATCACCGAGCGCAAGCAGGCAGAGGAGAAGATCAAGGCATCGCTTCTGGAGAAAGAGACGATGCTC
>CAYSPF010000209.1:0-3586 GCA_964432775.1 uncultured Geobacter sp. | reverse complement strand
ATGCCAGGGATATGCGGAGCCTCATGACATATTTCGCCTACAACCCGCTGTTCCGCGGCGAGATGCTCAAAAAGCACGGCATGATGCTGGGATACCGCGGATTCGAGCGGGAACAAGACGATAAAATGGGGAATCGCCCGTGAAGCTGCTGATCATCATGCCTGACGCCCACATGCACAAACTGAGAATCGGCCCCCATGTCCGGTCCATGAGGGAGATGCCGCTTTCCATCTGCACCCTGGCCGCCCTCACCCCGTCATACCCGGATATGGACATCAGGCTGGTGGACGGCAGCGTGGACCGGGTGCCCCTCGAGTACGACGCCGACCTGGTGGCCATCAGCCTCATCACCGGCTGCGCCAACAGCGCCTATGCCATTGCCGATCACTACAGAGCGAGGAACATACCGGTCGTCCTCGGCGGGGTCCATGTGACCATCCTTCCGGGAGAGGCGATGCGGCACGCCGACGCCATTGTCATAGGTCGGGCCGAAAAGGCATGGCCCCGGCTGATTGAGGACTTCCGGGAGGGCCGGATGCAGAGGGTCTATGAGGAGGAGATTATCGACGACCTGCTGCTCCATGTTCCTCCGCCGCGCCGCGACCTGCACCGCCGCTCCGGTTACATGATCCCGGATACCATCCAGGCGACGCGGGGCTGCAAGAAGGTCTGCGATTTCTGCACCGTGCCCGGGGTCTGGCCGAAGTATCTCAGGAGGCCGGTGGCCGATGTCATCCGTGACATAAGGCTGACCCGGGGGAGATATATCGTCTTCAACGACGTCAGCATTGCCGAGGACCCGGAGTACGCCAAGGAACTGTTCAAAGCCATGATCCCCCTCGGCAAGAAGTGGGGCGGCCTGGCCACGGTGGATATCGTCAACGACCCGGAGCTGCTCGACCTGATGAAGGCCAGCGGCTGCCGCTATCTGCTGTTCGGCTTCGAGTCGGACAGCAGGACGGTGCTGAAGGACATCAGGAAGGGATTCAACAACCCGGTGAATTACGACGACGTCATCCGCACCATGCACGGCATGGGCATCAGCGTCCAGGGGTGTTTCGTGTTCGGCTTCGATCATGATACAAGAGAATCATTTCAGAGGACCGTTGACCGGGTGAACGAGCTGAAGATCGATATCCCGCGCTACTCCCTCTATACCCCCTATCCGGGAACAGAGCTTTTCAGGCGCTTGCAGACGGAGGGGAGGATCCTGAGCTACAACTGGGACGACTACGATACCATGCACGTGGTCATCCAACCGGCCCTGATGACCCCGGAGGAGTTGTACGACGGCTTCAAGTGGGCATACCGGGAGACCTTCAGGATCAGGCATGCTGCCCGGCGCATGCGGGGGTTGACCACCAACTCGATCATCAACTTCGTCGGCAATCTGACCTACCGTATCTTCGTGCGACGCCTGTATGGCGAGCAGCGCTTCGCGACCCCTTACTCCCTGGATAATCCCGGTACGGCGCCTGATGAAAGGTTCTACCGGGGGCGGTTCCGCGAGGAGGACTTCCAATGAGGCTCACCATTATCCAGCCCTGCATGGGACGGCGCAGCGGCGAGTCGTACATCCGCACCTGGCAGATGGAGCCGCTCGCCCCCGCAGTCCTGGCTGCCGCGACCCCGGATGACGTGGAGGTCAGCTTCTACGACGACCGGATGGAGGCGATCCCCTATGACGAGCCCACCGACCTGGTGGCTATTACGGTGGAAACCTACACCGCCAGGCGTTCCTACCAGATTGCAACCGAGTACCGGAAGCGAGGAATTCCGGTGGTGATGGGGGGCTTTCACGCCACGCTGATGCCGGACGAGGTGGCGAAATATGCCGACGCGGTGGTGATCGGCGAGGCGGAAGGGCTCTGGCCGAGGGTAATCTCCGACTTCCGCACCGGGCAATTGGAGCGCCGTTACAAGAGCCCCTTCCGCCCCTCCCTGGCGGGGTGCGCGCCCGACCGTTCAATCTTCATTGGCAAGAACTACCTCCCGGTAGCGCTGGTGGAGACGGGTCGGGGCTGTCCGTACCCGTGCGAGTTCTGCGCCATCCAGACCTTTTTCGAGCAGACCCACCGTTGGCGTCCGGTCGAGGAGGTCGTGGAAGAACTGCGCCGGATAGACAAGCCGCTCATCTTCTTCGTGGACGACAATATTGTTGCCGATCCGGAACGGGCACGGGACCTGCTCCGTGCCCTGATCCCCCTGAAGATCAGGTGGGTCGGCCAGGCAGGGATCGGCGCCGCCTTTGACGATGAGCTGCTGGGCCTGCTCAGGCAGAGCGGCTGCCAGGGGCTGCTGATCGGGCTGGAGAGCCTTGATCCGGGGACCCTGGAGGCCATGGGAAAGGGATTCGTCACCCCCCTGGGGACCTACGACGCCGCGCTGGCGAACCTTCTCCGCCATGGGATCCGGCTCTATGTGACCTTTGTCTTCGGTTACGGAAACGATACGGCCGAAACCGTGGACCGGGCCGCGGACTTTGCAGCAGCGCACCGCTTTTTCCTGACCGCCTTCAACCATCTCACCCCCTTTCCCGGCACTCCCCTCTACCAGCGTCTGGAGCGGGAAGGGCGCCTGCTGTTCGATTGCTGGTGGCTCGATCCCGGCTATCGTTACGGCATGCTGCCGTTTGAGCCGGAAGCCATTTCTCCGATGGAGCTGGAAGAGCGCTGCATAATGGCTCGGCGGCGCTTTTTCGGCTGGCGCTCCATCCTCCGCCGCGGCCTTGATTTCAAGGTCAACGGCAGCACCCCGTTCATGGGGTTCTATTATTTTGTAATCAACATTCTGATGCGGCGGGAGGTGTTGCAGCGGAAGCAGTATCCGCTGGGAGACGAGGGGTTTGCGGGGCCGTTGCTGGAGGTCGAATGAGAGACTTCACCTTCGACCTTGCCACCCCTGCCGACGATGAGGCAATCCTGCGGCTGTTGCGTGAGAATCCGGTGCCCGGGAGCGTATCCGTTAGCTACGAGCGCTCGCCCTCCTACTTTCACGGCTGCGAGGTGATGGGCCATAGCCACCAGACCCTGGTGGCGCGGCATCTGTCGAGCGGCGAGATCGCCGGAGTGGCGGGCCGCTCCCTGCGGCGGATCTACATCAACGGACAGGTGGAGACGGTAGGCTACCTGGGGCAACTTCGTGTGGATCGCCGCTTCCGGTCCCGCTGGCTGGTGTCGGGAGGGTTCCGCTTCCTCGGGGAACTGCACCGGGACCGGCAGACAAGGGGATACCTGACCACCATCATCGAGGGGAACCGGGAAGCGGAAGGGGTGCTGGTGAGCAGGGCGCGACGGCACTTCCCCACCTATCGGCCCCTGGACCGCCTGCACACCCTGGCGCTGCATGTCCGACCGGGTTCGACGCCGACCATGGACGGCTGCGAGGTACGGCGGGGAAGCGACTTGGACCTGGACGAGATCGTCGCTTTTCTCAACCTCCACGGCGCCGGGCGACAGTTCTTTCCGGTCTGTGCGGTGGAAGACTTTAAACAGGAAGCGCGCCGGATGCGGGGTTTCCTGCCGGATGATTTCCGCGTGGCAATCCGAAGCGGCCGGATAGCCGGGGTAATGGGCCTCTGGGACCA
>CAYSPF010000208.1:0-3593 GCA_964432775.1 uncultured Geobacter sp. | reverse complement strand
GCACGTACTTGCCGCCGAACTGGCCGAAATGGCCCGATTTGTCAGGTAACTTCATATCGTATCCCCTTTATAAAACTCCAGACCCGAAAGGTTTCGGAAACCTTTCGGGTCTTATGTATCACTATTTAGCCCTTGCCCTTCAGTAATCCCTTGAACAGCTGCCCCAGCCCCGAAACGAGCTGCGTCAGCACCTCCGGTTCCGGCAGGGGTATTTTCAGGTACTGTGCGCCGGTTGCCTCATCCTTTCCGACGAAAGAAGTCACGGATTGTACCGGTTTTTCGCCGGGTTCCCCGGCGGAAGCCGCAACTGCCCGGCTCAGGCTCGTCAAAAATTCCGCCCCTCTGGTGAAGAGTTCAGAGAGCGCATCCGCTTCGACAGTGCGTTGAGGCTCTCTGCTTTCCGAAACATCGCCTTCCGCATCGACCTCCTCCGTAAGAGAAGCGCCCTGTTCAGCCTCGCGCCGTTCCTCGTTTTCACGTTCCACATCCGGCCGCGTCAGACTGTCCGTTGCCTCCTCCACCGAGCGCATGAAGGTATCCATCTGCGATTCGCCCACCATGACCGTGTCGGCGCCGTCCTCATCCAGTGCGCCGGCGAAGAGGGATTTTTTGAAGCGGAGGAGATCGAGAATCCGTTCCTCGATGGAGGATTTGCTGACAAAATTCACCACCCGTACGGACTTTTTCTGTCCCATGCGATGAACCCGGCCGATACGCTGCTCCAGGACTGCCGGATTCCAGGGGATGTCCATATTGATGACCACCGATCCGCTTTGCAGGTTGAGACCGACCCCGCCCGCGTCGGTGGAGAGGAAGACCATGCACTCCGGCTCCTCACGGAAGCGTGTCATGAGCCCTTTGCGTTCCTTCGACGGAACGGATCCGTTGAGGTGGACGAAACCGACACCGTTTCGCGCCAGCACCTCTTCCACCAGCTCGTTCATCCGCAGCCACTGGCTGAAGATCACGACCTTCTCGCCCCCTTCGACGACCAGTTCCCTCAGCAGGATCTCAAGCTCCTCCAGTTTCGGTCCGAATACCGTCTTTTTGTCCACCAGGAACGTATTGTCGGCAGCCATGCGCATGGTGGCAAGGGCAATCTGCATCCTCCGCTGGTCCGCCTCGCAGAGGAAACGGTAGCGTCGCCACTTGGCCACCAGCTTGGCCACGATCTCCCGGTTTTCCTCATGGATGTCCCACTGCTCCGGTGTCATGGATACGAAGAAATTCTTGTCCACCCGCTCCGGAAGCTGCTTCAGCACCTCGTTCTTCCTGCGCCGGATCATGACCCCTTTCAGGGAATTCCTGACCGAATCCAGATTCCGGTAGCCGATGACCTTTCCCCCGTCGTCCGTGACCCGATGGGTATGGACGAAGCGGTATAGCGGGCCCAGGTGGTGCCGATCAACGAACTCCATGATGGAGTGCAGCTCTTCTATACGGTTTTCGATGGGGGTGCCGGTGAGTACGATGGCAAAGGTAGATTCCAGGGCCTTCACCGACTTGGCGGTGCGGGTCTGCCAGTTCTTGATCCGCTGCGCCTCGTCAAGAATGATCAGGTCCGGCGCCCATTCACGGATTAATGTCGCGTCCCGGTGGACCACTTCATAATTGATGAGTTTAAAGAAAGACTCGTTCCGGTACAGTTCCCGCCGTTGCCGCGTCGGCCCCTCCACCACCTCGGCGCTCCTGTCGGTAAATTTCTCGATCTCGCTTTTCCACTGATGTTTGAGAGAGGTGGGGGAGATGATGAGCACCTTGATGATGCCGAACAGTTCCGCCATCAGTTCGGCCGCAGCCAGGGCCTGGACCGTCTTGCCGAGCCCCATATCGTCGCCGATGAGACAGCGCCCGGCCGTGACGGCAAACAACGCCCCTTCCCGCTGATACGGATAGAGGGGGACCTTCAGCAGATTCGTGAATAACGTGCTTTCAATCCCGTTTTCCAGGCGCTTCCCGGCAACGGCGCTCCGGTGGGCCGCATCCTGGTACTCGGAGACGAAGTCCATCACTTCGTCACGGCAGCGCACCTCATGGCCCGGATATTTTGAAACCTCTCCCGGAAACCGGTGGAAATCGAGGATACGGTCTTCTTTCAGCGTTCCGTCACCGTCGAAATACTCTCGCGCAAGAGTGAGGAGGCCTGGAGGGGCGTTTTCACCAGCCAGGAAGCGCACTTCTCTTTTCAGCCCGTACCTCAGATACACCTCGGAAAAAGGCGGGACAAACCCCGCCTTGAAAACCTTTTTGGCGCCCCGTTTCCGCATGAGGTGCGCGAGGGTGAATTCGATATGCTTGCAGGTGCCGAGATTGTTGATTCTGAAGTCGGGACACGTGCAGAAATTGTCGCCCGCTGATGCGCCTCGGATAGCAATCCTGTAGCTTCTTCCCGACTGAGGATTCGTTAGCTGGAAATCGGAGAAGATTTGGTGATCGCCAAGATTCTTGAGAAGGAAATTCTGCTGAGTCCCGAACTGCTTCCGGAGCAGGGCCTGCCATTCAGCCAGTTCCATCCCGTCGGGCTTATGGGTGCGGGAGACCTTCGGATCCGGCTGTTTTCCGGATTTCGACGGAATGGATGGCCTCTTCTTGGCAGGCAACTTCTTTTCAGTTGTCGATTTCACGGTGAATACCTCGGTTGTCCGGCGACTTCCACCGATGACGAGAAGAAGTTCTTTTTACCCAGTTCGGTCTCTTCATCTCGCACTTTCATGCACCAGTCGCTCCATCTCTTTGAGAAAGGCCGCGCTTTGCTCCATAATTTCCCGTATCTCCTCCTGCTCAAATACCACCAGCGGACGGTAATCGACCTTCTGTCTGTTATCAAAAAGCCAGTCGAAATGCTTTCCCCACAACGGAGCAAGTAGTTGCCCCCTTACATAGTCCCGGTGGAGTGCGGCCCGCACTTCTTTGTGCGACCTGAAGGAGCGACCGTCTTTAAGGAGAACTGCGGAGAAAGCATGAAAACAGCAAAAATAGGCGTCCCTGATGGAAACCTGTAGCCTTCCCGCGGAAGCGTTTTCAAAGGCCGAAGCAAGATCTTCACGGGCCTTTTCCATCCAGTAGTCTATGATCATGTCCCGACTCATGCCACCAATGCTCCATCTCGCATAATGTCCCCATAGACGGGGAATTCCTGGAAAATGCCACCCTCCCACTCGTCACGGGAAGCAAAAAGTGGGCTGAATATCACGTCGAATGCCATGCCGACGTCAAACAACTTCTCAATAATCGCCTTTTCTTCACGCCAGTGAAGCGGTCTTCCCGTCACAATCAGTAGGTCTGTGTCCGAGAACTCATCTCCTTCTCCCCGCGATTTGGAACCAAAGAGGATAATAGTTTCAACGGGATACTCGTCCGTCAGGACTCGGACCGCCAATTCAATAGCCCTGATCTCGTTTTCCAGCAGAGAGATGCTTCTCATTTCCTTCATAACACCCCCGATGGTCTTACAGGCAGTGCCCGGTTTATGTGCCCAGCGAACTACGTGGGCAAACGGTGAAAATGTTTGAGTACCCTACCAGACCACGACCTTCACAACCCCTTCGCCCGCCTGATGAACTCCGCAACCTTGGCGTGGTCTTTCTTGCCGG
>CAYSPF010000207.1:0-3627 GCA_964432775.1 uncultured Geobacter sp. | reverse complement strand
GCCCGCCTGATCAACCGGGCCGGGCTGCTTCTGTTTGTGGACAACGACAAAGACCTGCGTCTGGTCCCCGGAAAGGTGATCCATCCACCGAGCAACCGGGAGGTTCCTCTTCAGCGGTTGGCGTCTTTCATGCCCCACGAGGACCGGGTCTGCATCGGCCAGTTCGTTGCCCCGGTCTGCGAGGACGTGCCGGATACCGCCACCGGGTTCTTTATCGGCTTTCCCCATGTGATCTTCGCCTACGGCGCGCACCTGGTCCGCGTCGAGGTGGACCTGTCGACCGGCGTAATCCGTGTCGTGGACTACCTGTCCGCGACCGACGGAGGCAGGGTCATCAATCCGGTCATGTTCGACCAGCAGGTCCACGGCGGTGTGGCCCAAGGGCTCGGCTACGCCCTGACCGAAGACCTGGTTACCCGCGAAGGCACGGTGCTGAGCCATGATCTGAGCACCTACCTGATCCCGGGCGCACTGGACCTGCCCGACATCGTTTCAATCCCCTGTCATCACAACGAAGACACCGGCCCGTTCGGCATGAAAGGCATCGGGGAGGTGGCCATGAACGGCCCGCTCCCGGCAGTGGCCAACGCCGTTGCCGACGCCTGCGGCATCCGCCTTTGCCATGCGCCGCTCACGCCGTCGCGGGTGCTGGCGGCGATAAGTCAGGGGAATAGACTGAAGACTGAAGGAAAATCCACGGCATTCAGGCGCAAACAAGATCCCTCTGCCGGATGATGAACCTTGCATGATTCATCTGGTCACCCGGTTTTTGTTGTTACTTCAGCCTTCAGTCTTCAGTCTGAATCGCTGGTTTTATCTGAAAGGAATATCGTGAAGCTCACCTTCGAACTGAACGGAAACACGATCAACATTGATACCCCGGACGACCGGCGGGTGGTGGACCTGCTGCGGGAGGACCTGGGGCTGACCGGGACCAAGGAGGGGTGCGCCACGGGCGAATGCGGCGCCTGCACGATACTGGTGGACGGCGAGATCCGCCTCTCCTGCCTGATGGTGGCGGCGCAGCTGGAAGGAACCCGCGTTATCACTGTCGAAGGGCTGGAGCTGATCCCTGAAGGGACTGCGATCCGTCGCGCCTTTGTCGAGGAGGGGGCCGTGCAGTGCGGCTTCTGCACGCCGGGCATGGAGATTGCTGCTGTCGCGTTGCTCCGGCGCGATCCTCCGCCGGGCCGCGAGGAGGTTCGGGAAGGGTTGAGCGGCAACCTCTGCCGCTGCACCGGGTACGTGAAGATCGTGGATGCGGTCATGAAGGCGAAGGAAAGGGTGACCCGGGGAGTAGGGGAGTGATGTGTCGCGGGTCTTCACCCGAAAGGCGCGATGCGGAAATTTTCCTCTGTCAGGCGCCGGCGAATCTCCCGGATCATATCAATCGCTCCCGGAGTATCCCCGTGTACGCACACGGTTTGAAACACGATGGGGATGATACTTCCGTCCACTGTCTCCACACACTTTTCCCGGAGCATCCGCACAAGCCGCTCCGCAACCACGGGCGGGTCATACAGGACCGCTCCCTCATGGGAACGGGAAACGAGTGTCCCGTCAGCGGCATAGGCGCGATCGGCAAAGGCCTCTGTCACAAATCGCACGCCGAACTCCTTTGCCGCAGCCGTCATGCGGGAGCCCGCGAGGCAGACCATGGACGCCTCCGGAGCACAGTCCCGGATTGCGGCGGCCACTGTTCGGGCCGTTTCCCCGTCAATGGCGGCACGATTGTACAGGGCGCCATGCGCCTTGACATGGTGAAGCGCAACTCCCTCGGAACGGCAGATGGCTGAAAGGGCGCCGATCTGGTAGATGAGGTCGGCCCTCAGTTGTTCGGGTTGGATAACCATTTCACGCCGCCCGAACGTATGGGGATCCGCATAGGACGGATGGGCGCCGACGGCAACCCCGTGCCGTTTCGCCAAGCGGACCGTCTTTTCCATGAGCAGGGGATTCGATGCGTGAAAACCACAGGCAATGTTGGCGGACGTGATCAGGGGCATAATCTCCTCGTCGACTTCCACGGAAGTAACCGTGTGCCCCTCTCCCAAGTCGCAATTCAGATCAATGCTCATCATCCGCTATTCCCCCTCTCCACTCATTCCGATCCTGCGACGTACTTCTTCTCCTCACCATCGGCAAGAGCCGTTCGTATTCCCTCGAACAATCCCTCCCGCAACCTCAGTGCCCTGACCGCCTCACTGTCGGCGCAGCGAACGAATCTCACGCGCGTTCCCTGCCGGGCCTGAACGAGGCGGAAGAGATCCGGGCCGATGACAGCGCCGATCTTGGGGTATCCCCCGGTTGTCTGATGATCGGCGGTCATGACCAGGGGGAGACCGTTTCCGGGTACCTGCACGGCTCCGGCGCACAGGGCGTCCGAGACGATGTCCGCTCCGTTCCGATGACGGATCCGCGGACCGTCGAGACAGTACCCCATCCGGTCGTTACGGGGCGTGACGGTATAGACCGAGGTGAAAAAGGTTTCGATGCCGTCCGCTTCAAAGAGGTCATCCTGGGGCCCCGGCAGCACCCGGAGCCGTATTTCCTCCGGGTATTCCGGGATCAGGCGGGACGGAAGCGACCGTTTTCCAGACACGGCGCGGCAGACCTCTCCGAACGGAACCACGTCGCCGGCATGCAGGGCGCGGCCGCCGTATCCGCCGATCATCGCCCGCAGGGAGGTGGAGCGGCTCCCCATAACTGAAGGCACGGTGATGCCGCCGCGCACGGCGAGATAGGCCCGGCAGCCGGTGAGCGCATGGCCGAATGTCACCTCACCTCCGGAAGGGACGGAAAACGCCGTCCAGGGGCGGACCGGAACCCCGTTCAGGCGGCACCCCATATCCGCTCCGCAGACTGCCGCATAGGCGCCGGTTGCAAAGCGGAAAGATCCGCCCAGAAGGGTCATCTCCAGGACCGCGGCATCCGGGCCGTTGCCGGCGAGAAGGTTGGCCACCCCGGATGCCAGGGTATCCATGACCCCGCCGGGTGAAAGTCCGAAGGCTCTGAAACCGCAACGGCCCCTGTCCTGCACGGTGGTGAGAAGCCCGGGCTTCATCACGGTGAACGAGCCTGTCTCCCGCTCCTCGGTACGTGCAGCGGGACGCGGATCGACACGTTCCTCCCGGCAGGTCCGCAGACGCTCGAATTCCGAGGGGTCGATGGGGACAAAGCGGACCCTGTCGCCCGCGGAAAGCAGAAACGGCTCGGCCCTTCCGGGGTCGAACAGTCGCATGGGGGTACGTCCGATGATGCGCCATCCGCCCGGGCTCTCAAGGGGATAGACTCCGGTCTGGCAGCCGGCAATACCCACCGATCCGGAGGCGACAACCTGCCGGGGCGTTTGCAGGCGAGGGGCGGCAATGCGCGGCGGCAGGCCGCCCAGATAGGGAAAACCGGGCATAAAACCTATCATGTACACCGGATAGGTCTCTCCCGCGTGAAGGGCAATCACCTCTTCAGGGGAAAGACCGTTGTGGCGGGCCACGAACTCCAGATCAGGGCCGAAGTCGCCGCCATAGCAGACCGGCAGGTGAACGATCTTCCCTCCTTCCGGTGAAACCGCGCCGGAATCATCCCCGCAGGCGAGCCGGGCAACCGTTTCCCGCAGCTTGTTCCGGG
>CAYSPF010000206.1:0-3644 GCA_964432775.1 uncultured Geobacter sp. | reverse complement strand
ATTCATCTCCAAGCATGCGAGGATCGTCCATATCGGCCGGTCCGAGCGTGAATATTCCCTTCAGCCAACCCCAGACGGGAATCCAGCACAGCGCCTCCCCTTCGGAAAGCCCTTCTTCTTCCATCTCCATCGGCATTTCCCGGACGGTCCGGTCACGGAGATGGTCAAGATCGACTCCGTGCGGGTCTTCGAGAAAGGCGTCGCGATAGCAGTCGCGCGCGGTATCAGTTTCGCTCTTCATGTTCAGGGCGTCGCCGAGATAGGCGAGGAACCGCCCCTGTTCCGCTATCCCTGAGTCGAGCGCAAGGGAAAACCATGTTTCCGCCTCAACGGCTCTTCCCGTCTCCAGCAGCAGACAGCCCGGGTGAAACCGGGGAGGGATAAAGATGAGTTCAGGAGACTCTTCGAGTTCCAGTTGCTCCATGATAAATGAGCGGAATCCGGCCTTGAGAGGGGCGGGGGCGGGTTCGTCGAGGTTCCGATAGAGAGCGTATATGCGGTCCGCGCCGGGAGGAGAAGAGTAAAAATGTTGAAGCAGCTTCCGCCAGGTTTCCAGCGTCTGTTTCGCGGAGACGATGGCGGGGTCATCCGCAGCCTCTGCCAGGATTCTGTCGTAGAGCGTGGCCGCCTCCTCCAGTTCCAGCTTACGGAGATGTTCATCAGCCAGGTTGTTCAGAATTGTGCGACGGTTGTCAAGAAAAAGGTCGAGTTGCATTTCTTCAATCTCCTGCCGGAGAGTCGCGGCTGAAGCCGCTCCCACTGCTTATTCGGTCACCAGCACCTCTTCTCCAGGCATATCGATGATAGTGACGGCTACCATCGTCTCGCCCGCCGGTGCTTTCAGCCATTTTTATCAGAAACCCGAAAGGGGCGCCATGGGAAAATGGGTTGATGGAATACCTTGCGCGCCCCTTCCCGACGTTCTCGGCTCAGTACAAAACCCCTTTCCTGACAACCACTTGACAATTTTCGACCGGTCTGCTAGCTTTTGACGTTCCCGAACGAAACCTTCAAGGAGGGGACCCTGCGCGGCCCCTATCATAGCAACAGAAAGGAACATCAATGGCGAAAAAACTCTTTATCCCAGGTCCGGTACAGGTTGCCCCCGAGATTCTCCAGGCAATGGCGACCCCCATGATTGGTCACCGTATGAAGGAATATGCCGTCCTGCACGGCGCGGTAAAAGAGAAGCTGAAGAAGCTCCTCTTCACCGAAGGCAAGGTCTTCCTCTCCACCTCCAGCGCATTCGGCGTCATGGAAGGGGCGGTGCGCAACCTGGTGGGAAAACGCTGCGCCAACTTCTGCAACGGCGCCTTTTCCAATAAGTGGCACGACGTAACCAAGCGCTGCGGCAAGGAGGCCGATGCCTTCAAGGCGGAGTGGGGCAAGCCGATCACCCCGAAGATGGTTGACGAGGCCCTTGCCACCGGAAAATACGATTGCATGACCCTGGTCCACAACGAGACCTCCACCGGCGTCATGTCGCCGCTGCCGGAGATCGCCGCGGTCCTGAAGAAATATCCGGACGTGCTTTCCGTTGTTGATACGGTTTCCTCCATGAGCGCCCTGAAGATACCGGTGGACGAATTGGGCATCGACTGCTGCCTGTTCGGTGTGCAGAAGGCATTTGCCCTGCCGCCGGGACTCGCTGTGTTTACCGCCAGCGCCAGGGCGCTGGACAAGGCCAGGACCATGGAGGGCAGGGGATACTACTTCGACTTCATCGAGTTTGAAAAGGCCGACGAAAAGGACAATACCCCGTCCACACCCTGTATCTCCCAGATATTCGCCCTGGACAAACAGCTGGATCGGATGTTCGCCGAAGGGCTGGAGAAGCGCTGGGCCCGCCACCAACAACTGGCCGACCGCGTGGCTGCATGGATCGAAAAAAATGGATACGGCTTTTATACGGAAGCGCCCTACCGTTCGAAGGCTCTTACCTGCGCAACGAATGACAAGGGAACCGACCTTGCAACCCTGAAGAAGCTCCTCGGTGAGCGCGGCTACGCCTTTGACGACGGCTACGGCAAGATCAAGGGTCAGACCTTCCGCATTGCCCACATGGGCGATACCCAGTCGGCGGACCTGGAGGAATTCCTCGGCGTTATCGACGAGCTCCTGGCCGGCCTGTGAAAAGAAGAGATGCATAGGGACGGAACGAGGGGCGGGGAAACCTGCCCCTTTTTTCTATTTAATGCGGGTCTCCGTAAGAGAGGCGCGCCGGGGAGGAAACATGGTGAAACTGAACTACATCAGCAGGGGAACCGGTCTTGAAGAGCACGGCATCACGAATGCGAATATCATTTACTGGACGCCGCCGACACCTGTGCTCTATGAGCAGATCATGCAGCACCGGGAGGGTCTCATCACCCACCTGGGACCGATGGCGGTCAAAACCGGCCACTATACCGGACGCGCCCCGAATGACAAGTTCATTGTCGATGAACCGGGATGCCATGACATGATATGGTGGGGCGAGGTGAACCGTCCATTTGATACGGAAAGGTTCGAAATCCTGCATAATCGACTCTTGAAGTTCCTCAACGGCAAGGACCTGTATGTGCAGGACTGTTTCGCCGGCGCGCGGCGGGAGCAACGCATACCTATCCGGGTGATTACGGAAAAGGCCTGGCATTCACTTTTCGTGCGCAACATGTTCATCCTGGCGACACCGGAAGAACTGGAAGTGCACAAGCCCGAATTCACCATCATCAATATACCCAGCTTCCATGCAATCCCGTCGGTGGACGGCACTAACTCCGAGGCCTGCATCATCGTGAACTTCGCCAAGAAGCTGATCCTGATTGGCGGTACCAGCTACGGCGGCGAGATCAAGAAGTCAATCTTTACCATCATGAATTACCTTCTGCCCCTGAAAAAGAACAGCCTTTCCATGCACTGCTCCGCCAACGTGGGAAAATCGGGGGACGTGGCCATCTTCTTCGGTCTGTCCGGCACGGGCAAGACCACGCTTTCGGCTGATCCGAACCGCTTTCTCATCGGCGACGACGAGCACGGCTGGGACGACGAAGGGGTGTTCAATTTCGAAGGCGGATGCTATGCCAAGTTGATCAGGCTTTCCCAGGAATCGGAGCCCGAGATATTTGAATGCACCCGCAGGTTCGGCACGGTCCTGGAAAACGTTGCCTTCGACACCCTCACCAGGAGGATCGACTTGGATGACGACTCCTTTACCGAAAATACCCGCGGCGCCTATCCCCTGAGCTACATTCCGAATGCCTTGACTTCAGGGACCGCCGGGCACCCTAAAAACGTCATCATGCTCACCTGCGACGCCTTCGGCGTGCTGCCGCCGATTTCCCGGCTGACCCCGGAACAGGCCGTATACCACTTCCTGTCCGGTTACACCGCAAAGGTGGCCGGGACCGAGAGCGGCATGGGCAAGGAACCCCAGGCCACTTTTTCCACCTGCTTCGGCGCTCCGTTCATGGCGCTCCATCCCAGTGTCTACGCGGAGATGCTGAAGGACAAGATTGCACGGCACAATGTCAACTGCTGGCTGGTAAATACCGGCTGGAGCGGGGGCGGGTATGGAGTGGGGAGCCGTATCAGGATAAAATACTCTCGCGCCATGATCAATGCCGCTCTGAACGGGGTCTTTAAAGAGATCGCATTCGAAACGG
>CAYSPF010000205.1:1796-3704 GCA_964432775.1 uncultured Geobacter sp. | reverse complement strand
GCCATGATCAATGCCGCTCTGAACGGGGTCTTTAAAGAGATCGCATTCGAAACGGAACCTTTTTTCGGCCTGTCCATCCCGAAGAGTTGTCCCGAAGTTCCCGGAGAGTTGCTGAATCCCCGCAACCTCTGGAGCAACAAGGATGACTACGACACTACGGCCCGTTCTCTTGCCGAGAGGTTCCGCAACAATTTCTCCCAGTTCCGGGGGTATGTGTCCGAGGAGATTGCCTCGGTCCTGTAAAGCTGCATTTCAGGCCATGCGCCTTTTGTCGTTACGGGGTGAAAGGGCGCATGGCCTTTCATCTGTATCATTCCAATAAATCATGGCAGGAAATACTACTACTGATAGCGGGGTACTTGTCCACATGCAACAAAAGGACGAAAAGACGATATGGGAGCAGAAGGGGATATCCCGCCGCGACTTCCTGAAGTTCTGCACGGCCATGTCCGCGGCCCTGGCTCTTCCCGCCGCTTTTGCCCCGAAGATCGCCCGCGCCCTGGACGATGTGAAGCGTCCCGCGCTCGTCTGGCTTGAATTCCAGGACTGCGCCGGTGATACGGAGGCGCTTCTGCGGGCCTCCAACCCCTCGGTTTCCGAGATCATCCTGGATGTCCTGTCCCTTGATTACCACGAGACCCTCATGGCCGCCTCGGGCCGGCAGGCCGAGGAAAACCTGTGGAAGACGGTCCGGGAGCAGCGTGGCAAGTACATTGCCGTGGTGGAAGGGTCCATACCCCTGAAGGACGGCGGCGTCTACTGCTGCGTGGGAGGAAAATCGGCCCTTGCCGTGGCCCGTGAGGTGTGCGGCAACGCCTTCGCCACCATCGCAGTAGGGACCTGCGCCGTCTCCGGCGGCATTCCGGCAGCCAAACCGAACCCGACCGGGGCGGTGGGCGTGAAGGACGCGGTGCCGGGCGCCAGGGTAATCAATCTCCCCGGCTGTCCCCTCAACCCGGACAACCTGACCGCCACCCTTGTCCACTACCTGACCTTCGGCAAGCTTCCCGACACGGACAGCCAGGGACGGCCCCTGTTCGCCTATGGCAAGCGGATCCACGACAACTGCGAACGGAGACCCCACTTCGACGCCGGCCAGTACGTGGAGATATGGGGCGACGATGCCCACCGGAAGGGACATTGTCTGTACAAGATGGGGTGCAAGGGCCCCGAGACGTATCACAACTGCCCGATCCAGCGCTACAACGATAAGACCAACTGGCCGGTGGGCGCCGGGCACGGCTGCATCGGCTGTTCCGAGGCGAGTTTCTGGGACACCATGTCTCCCTTTTACAGGAGACTTCCCAACGTGCCGGGATTCGGCGTGGAACTCACCGCCGACCGCATCGGCGCCGGCCTGGCAATCGCCACCGCCGCGGCATTCGCGGGCCACGGCGTGATCAGCGCGCTCAGGAAGGATAAGGATTCCGAAGGGAAGAAAGAGGAGTAGCGCATGGCAAAGATAGTAATCGACCCCATAACCCGCATCGAAGGGCATCTGCGCATCGAGGCGGAGGTGAACGGTGACCGGGTCACCGACGCCTGGAGCAGCAGCACCATGTTCCGGGGGATCGAGAAGATCCTTCAGGGCCGCGATCCCCGCGATGCCTGGGTTTTCACCCAGCGTTTCTGCGGCGTCTGCACCACGGTGCACGCCATTGCCGCCATTCGCAGCGTGGAGAACGCCCTCGGCATCCGTATCCCGCCCAACGCGGAACTCATCAGAAACATCATCATGGGGGTGCAGAACGTCCATGACCACGTGATCCATTTCTACCACCTGCACGCCTTGGACTGGGTGGACATCGCATCCGCACTGAAGGCCGACCCTTTGAAGACCGCCGCCCTCGCCGCATCGCTCTCCGACTGGCCGTTCAACTCGGCAAGCTACTTCAAGGGGGTGCAGGA
>CAYSPF010000205.1:0-1696 GCA_964432775.1 uncultured Geobacter sp. | reverse complement strand
GGACCCGGGACTTCGTGGAAAAGGTCTATATCCCGGACCTGCTGGCCATCGCTTCCTACTACAAGGAATGGGCTGCCATCGGCGGCGGTGTCGATTCCTTCATGAGCTACGGTGATTTCCCGTCGGATAACAGCGGCAAGGCAGAGGTTCTGTGGATGCCGCGGGGGATGATCCTCAACCGGGACCTGTCGCGGGTCCATCCCGTGGACCAGGAGAAGATCGCCGAATATGTTGACCACTCCTGGTACGAATATGCGGCAGGGCCTGGCGCCGGGCTTCATCCGTGGGATGGAACGACCGATCACAAGTACACCGGCCCGAAACCGCCCTACGAACACCTGAACACGGGTGAAAAATATTCCTGGGTGAAGGCGCCCCGCTACGGGGGCATGCCCGTGGAGGTGGGGCCGCTGGCGCGCTGTCTCGTCGCCTATGCCTCCGGCCATCGGGAGGTGAAATCCGCGGTGGATATGGTCCTCTCAAAACTCCAGCTCGGACCCGAGGCCCTCTTCTCCACCCTGGGCAGGACCGCGGCCCGGGGAATCGAAACCCTGGTGCTCGCCCGCAAACTTCCCGAATGGCTGGATAGCCTCACGGCCAACATCAAGGGCGGCGACTACGCCATCCACAACAGCGAGAAATGGGATCCGGACACCTGGCCGAAAGAGGCGAAGGGGTACGGCTGGCACGAGGCGCCGCGCGGGGCCCTGGGCCACTGGATCCACATCAGGGAAGGGAAGATCCTGAACTATCAGGCGGTGGTGCCCTCAACCTGGCTCGCCTCGCCTCGCGACGCCAAGGGGCAGCGGGGGCCCTATGAGGCGGCCCTGGTCAATACGCCGCTGGCAGACCCGCAGCGTCCCCTGGAGATCCTGCGCACCATCCACTCCTTCGACCCCTGTCTCGCCTGTGCGGTGCACATGTTCGATCCGGACGGTGGCGAGGCGGTGACGGTGCGGGCGCTGTAGGAGGCGGGCCATGGAAAAACAGGTAACCAGATACGTGTGGGAGTGGCCGGTGAGGATCACCCACTGGGTCAACTTCCTCTCCATCCTCACCCTGTCCGTTACCGGCCTCTACATCGGCTGGGCAAAAACCCTTGCCCATGATCCTTCACAGTATGTTATGGGGTGGGTGCGTTTCATCCACTTCGTCGCCGGCTACGTCTTCTCCATCAGCGTGCTGAGCCGCATCTACTGGGCATTCGCCGGGAACGAGTACGCCAACTGGCGAGCCTTTGTCCCGTACCTGTTCCGGGACGGGCGCAAAAATATGAAGGACACCTTCCTCTTCTATACCTTCTTCAGGAGAAAAGCGCCCCACGTGACCGGGCACAATGCCATGGCGGGCAGCGTCTACCTGTTCATCTTTCTCCTCTTTCTGGTGATGATCTGCACCGGTTTCGCCCTGTATTCGGAGCATGCACCCGGGTCGCTTATGAACAGGACCTTCGGAATGCTGTTCAGCGTCGCCTCCAACCAGACCCTGCGCCTCATCCATCACGGCGGCATGTGGCTCATCATCTGCTTCGCCATCAACCACGTCTACAGCTCCTGGCTGATGGACGTGAAGGAGAAGAACGGCGTCATCTCCAGCATCTTCGGCGGCTACAAGTCCGTCCCCGAGGAGGAACAGCACTGTCGACGCTGATATTGGGCATAGGAAACCTGATCATGTCCGATGACGGGGTCGGGGT